>DASXMX010000368.1:0-5468 GCA_036495445.1 Tepidisphaeraceae bacterium | reverse complement strand
GTGATGAGTGAAACGTGACGCGGCAGGTCTTTGTCACGTTTCACTCATCACGTTTCACGAAGCTGTCTTGCCCAAACGAGGCTACAACCTTGCCACCGTCCCCTCGAACGATCTCACCCCCGCGCTGGCCCCCAGCGCCGTGCAGCAGTCGGCCGCGGCGCGGTTCGCGAACATTCCGGCCTGTCTCAGGGGCATCCCTTTGGCCAGCGCCGTGAGAAGCCCGCCGAACCAGGTGTCCCCGGCGCCGGTCGTGTCGACGACTCGAACAGGATATGCCGGGAGGAACACCGCGTCGGTCCCGTCGTCCAGATAGCTCCCCTCGGAATCCAACTTGATGCCGATTAGTCCCCGCTTCATCTGCTGACGAAAGGCGGCGACCATCGCCTTGGGCGACGTTTCGCCCGTCAGGGCGGCGGCCTCGGTCCGGCTGGGGGCGAACACGTCCACGTGCGGCAGGATTGGATCCAGCAATTCCCGGGCGGCGGGCGGGTTCACCGTGTCGAGCGCGACGTTCGTTCCCGGCGCCGACCGGCGCAGCTCCGCCAGGACTTCCGGGAGCTGCGGCGTGAGCGCCGGGAGCAGCCCGAAATAACCGACTTGCACAAATGCACTTCGTGAGAACGTCGGGATGCACCGCCGAAAGGCGGCGGCATCGAGCAGCGTGGTTACCCCGGGCACGTGATAGAAGACGCGCTCGCCGCCCGGCTCGACGACGACGACGCTGGCGCTGGTCTGGGCTTCATCGCGGGCGAAAACAGTCGAAGTGTCGATGCCGGTTTGCTGCAGACGATCGATCACGGCCGAGCCGAGCACGTCGTTGCCGACAAGCCCGGCGGCCGCGACGCGCATTCCGAGCTTGGCCATTGCGACGCCGGTGTTGCAGACGTTTCCGCCGGTTGTCAGCGTCAGCGAGTGGAGCAGCGACAGCCCGCCCGGCGGCGGGGGCCGCCGCAGGTCCATCGGCTCCGCGATCACGTCCGCGACGATCAGGCCGAAAATAGCGGCATCGATGGAATGCATTGCTGATTTCGGATTGCGGATTGGAATGCCGGTTATTGGGAGGGCGAGGCTCCCGCCGAGCCGAAGCTCAATCGAACGATTCGGCTCGGCAGGAGCCTCGCCCTCCCCAAATGAGCAGTCGGCAATCTTCTCCTCGTTCACACCGGCAAATCCGACTTGTTTGCCTTGGCGGTCGCCGCGTCGGCGTGTTCGGGGGCGGCGTCTTGTTCGATGGTGATGTTGCTGAACTCGTCGAGGACGAGGGTGGTCAGTTCGCCGTCGTCCTTGCGGAGGGTGAGGCGGTCGAGCCAGAGCTTGTCGCCGCGGGAGTGGGCGAACCAGCTCCCGGTCTGCTTCTGCTCGTACGAGACGACGGTGCCCCGCACCTCGCTCACCCACGCGTAATCCCGCGCCGCGATCTGCTGCGTCACCCGCACCCGCGCGCCCGGCCGCAGCCGGCTGCTCAAAGACTGCTCCATGGGCCCGGAGCGTATGAGGGGCGGGGGGAAAGGTAAAGGGCGGGAGCCGGATGACAGGGTGACAAGGTGAAGCCTGATGGTTGATTGTTGTGGGTTGTAGGTTGTTGGTTGTGGGTGGTGGGTGGTGGGTTGATCGACCCGCTACCCACCACCCACAACAATCAACCCACAACCGACAACTCTCACCTTGTCACCCTGTCACCCCCTCACCCTGTCACCCCCTCACCCTGTCACCCCCTCACCCAGTCATCCCCCCGCCCGACCTCTGTTATAATCTGAACGAGGAGCACCCCATGACCACCCGCACATACCGTCGTCCAGCGTTGTTTCTCGTTTGCATGGTGTCGCTCGTTGCGCTCGGGAACGGGTGCATGGCGAGCGACAAGTCAACCATCCAGCAGGCGTCGGCGTTCGACAGCGGGCTCAAACCCGCCGAGATCCAGCACGCCCAGGTGAACCCCTACCTGCAGCAGATCGGCGACCGGGTCGTCGCCGCGGCCAAGGAGTTCGACGCCCGGGGCGTCGGGCCCAAGACGCACTTCGCCAAGGGGGATCGGACGTGGATGTTCAAGGATTTGAACTGGGAGCTGGTCAACAGCCAGACGATCAACGCCTTCACGACCGGCGGACACTACGTCTATGTCTACAACGCGCTGTATCAGATGTGCAAGAACGAGGACGAACTGGCGGCGGTCCTCGCCCACGAGTACGGCCACATCTATTGCCGGCACGTTCAGAAGGGGACGGGCCGGCGGGAGGCGCTGGTCGCGGTCGCGCTGGCGGCGGGCGGGGCGGGGTACGTTTACGGCGGGAGCCAGAACGGGTCGCAATACGCCCAGTCCGCGATGCAGCTCACCTCCGCCGGCGGCGGGTTCCTCGAGATGGGCTTCACCCGTGAGGACGAGGCGCAGGCCGACGAGTACGGGTTCCTGTTCTACACGAAGGCCGGCTGGCCGCCGGAACATTTCGGCGACTTCTTCAAAGACATGATCGCGGCGGGGTATGACACCAAGTCGGCGTCAACAAGTGACCACCCGACTCTTGCGAGCCGGGTCGAGGCGGCCGAGAAGCGCGTTGCCGCGCTGGACAAAGAGAAAGTCGCCGCCTTGCGGCGGCCGAACGTCGCCACGCAGGCCCAGTTCGACGAGGCCAAGCGGTCCGCCAAGTCGGCCGCGCAAGGGATGCCCAACGACCAGCAGGCACTCAAGACCAAGAACCTGCTGCAGGCCATGCCGCGGAGTTGCTGGGTGCCATATGAGCCGGACGACCAGAAGGAGGCGCAGCAGCGGATCGTGGACGAGGCGAAGAAGATGCAGGCGCAGAAGTAGGGGCGGACCCCCGTGTCCGCCCTGTCTCGTAGGGGCAGGGCCCTGTCCCTGCCCTCGTCTGTCGCAAGGCGGGGGGGCGGGCGGACACAGAGGTCCACCCCTACACCGAAGGGCAGGCACGGGGGCCCGCCCCTACATCTACGTCAGCGCGATCAGGTGCCGGACGACGCTGCGGCCCAAAGCGCGCAGGTTGTAACCGCCTTCGAGCGCGCTGACGATCCGCCCGCCGCAGTGGCGGTCGGCGGATTCGACGAGCATTTGCGTGATCTGGCCGAATGCCTCGTCTGTCAATTCGATCTGCGCCAGCGGGTCCTCGAAGTGGGCATCGAACCCGGCGGAAATCAGCAGGAACTCGGGGCGGAACTCGTCGAGCTTCGGCAGCACGCGGCTCCGCATCACATCGAGGTACTCGTCGTCCCCCGCGCCGGGCGGGAAGGGGAGATTCAACGTGAACCCGCGCCCCGCATCGACGCCGACTTCGTACGCATAGCCCGTTCCCGGATAGCAGGTGCGCGGGTCTTGATGCAGGCTGATGAACAGCACGCTCGGGTCGTCTTCGAAGACGGCCTGAGTGCCGTTGCCGTGATGGACGTCGAAATCGACGATCGCGATCCGGCCGACGCCGTGCGCCTGCTGCAGGTACCTGGCGGCAATCGACACGTTTGCGAACAGGCAGAAGCCCATGGGATGCAGCGGTTCGGCGTGATGCCCGGGCGGGCGCACCGCCGCAAAGGCGCGCTGCATCTGCCCGGTGATCACCGCATCGCAGCAGGCGAGGACGGCGCCGGTGGCGAGTCGCGCGATCTCGAAGCTCTCGGGGCCGACCGGGGTGTCGCCTTGGTCCAGCACGCCGCCTCCCACGGTGCAGACGTGACGGATGCGGTCGATGTAGGGTTGCGGGTGGACGGCCCGCAGCCACTTCTCGTCCGCCGGGGCGGGCTCGGGGATTTCGTGCAGTTTCGTACGGATCGGGGGCAGGGGGCCGAAGTCCAGGTCGAAGTCGGGGAACGGAGTCGGTGAATCGATCAGCCCCGCCTTGCGCACCGCGGTCGCGATCGCGCGGATGCGGTCGGGCCGCTCGGGATGGGTGGCGCCGGTGTCGTGTTCGACGAAGCGCGGGCTGGAACAGAAACCGGCCATGAGAGTTTCGAGTCTATACCCATCGTACCCGATTCGCTGCCCCGTTACCGAGCGCTCGCCGGTTGGGATGCTGCGGGCTGGCTCGTGGGGTTGTTCAGCGACGCGACGTCGAAGTCGGGGATGATCTGCTTGCGCAGGTCCTCGAACTTGTCGTCCCACTTGCCCGGGATGCCGTCGCGGATCAGGAGGTTTTTCAGGCCCTGCTTGGTGGGGTCAAGGACCGGGTCGTCGGTGCCCTTGGCCAGGGCAATGTTGCTCGCGTAGAGCTTGTAGGTGGCGTCCCAGTAGGTGTCGTTGTCGACGACCTTTTCTTCGCCGTGCGGGTCGGTGACCTGGATCGTCGGCCCGCCGAGCTTGCCGACGTTAAGCAGGCTGCCCAGAAGTTCTGCCGCGCCCTTGTAGTCCTTCAACTCATAGTCGGTCAGGCCGATGCCGAGCTGGACGTTGGGATCGGGGTCGTCGGAGTTGATGGCGCCGCTGGCGACCTTCGCTGGGTCGAGCGTGGCCTTGAAGAGGGCGACGTTCTCCGGCTGCTGGAGCCGCTTGTAGGCGTCCATCGCCTTCTGCAGCAGCTTCGCCTCTTCCGCCGGGTCGGTCGCGAGCGTCCCGGCCAATCGCTGGGTGCGGGCGTCGAAGACCATGTACTGGTAGGTGTATCTCTTGATCTCGGCGTTGGGGTTGTTGCGGGCCCACTCGACGAGGAACCCGCTCAGCTCCGCCTCGCTCCTGGCGATCTCGCCCATCGTCTTGGTGTCGCGGGCGGCCTCGGCCTTGGCCAGGTCCTGGTCGAGGCGGTCGAGCAGGCCGCGGACGATTGTTGCCCCCTGCGCGCCGCCGCTGCGGTTGAGCAGGGCGACGAGCGTGGTGGTCGCGTCGTGGAGCTGGTTGAGGGCGATCTGGGCGTTGACGCGGTCGAGCAGCGCGCCGGTGACCATCGCCTTTTCGTCGGGCGTATCCTTGGCCAGGTCCTCGAAGCCGGTCAGCAGCCGCAGCGCCTCGGCCGGCTTCTTGAGGTCGCCGCCGAGCGTCTCGGCCTCGATCAGCGTCGCGATCGCGACGCGTTCCTTCGCGACCGGATCGTTCTGGCTCCCATATGTTTGGCGGACGCTCTCGGCCTGGTGGACCAGATCGTTGGCCAGCACCGTCCGCTGCTCAGGGGGAAGCTTGGGCGTGTTGATCAAGTCCTGCGTCGCCTTGAGCATCAGGTATTGGGCGCTGTTATAGTTCCGGTCGGACTTGGGGACTTGGCGGAAGTACTTGAGCGCCTCCTGCGGCTTGCGCTCGGTGGCCAGCCGCTGCCCGTAGAAGTAGGCCAGGTCCACCTTGTTGAACGGCGGGTTGATCGCGGCCGGGAGGAACTGGTCGTACACCTCGGCGACGCGCGGGTCCGTCGGGTCAGACTTGCGCAGCTCGAACGTGAGCCGCCCGGCATCGCTGAGGGCCGCGTCGGCGAACTCGCGGTGCACGTTCGCGTTCTCGACCGCGTACTTCAGGAACGCCTGGGCGGCCTCGACCTTGTTGC
>DASXMX010000367.1:0-7806 GCA_036495445.1 Tepidisphaeraceae bacterium | reverse complement strand
TGGGAACAGCTTTTCAAGGCGCAGGGCATGCAGCATCCAGAGCCGCGCATGCAAATGCTCGACGGGTTCAACGAGGGATGGATTGAATTCGAGCACGACGAATCAAAGCGACGCAAGGGCCGGATCGGCTTGAAAGAGGTTCTGAAGCAATTGGTCGACGGCAAGTGACCGCGCCGCTTCGGACTGGAAACCGCCGATCCTCGCCATGACAATGCGCATCCGTCGGAGGCTCATTGTCACCGGGGACGAATCTCGCCATCCTGCTTCCAACACTCGGCACGCTCCTCGTCGCGGCCGGCGGGTTCCTGCTCAAACGCGGCCGCTGGCCCCGGCGGGTGGGGACGACTCCCCACTGCTCGAAATGCGGTTATATTCTGTCCGGCCTCATCACTGTTCCGGACCCAATCCCTCGCTGCCCCGAATGCGGCACGCCTGCAACGCCGGGGCGGATCAGGCTCGGCGAGCGACCAGTCCGCCCCGCTTTCGCCTGGGCAGGCGGCACCCTCGCGTTGCTCGGCGCCCTGCTGCTGGCATCGTTGCTCGCCGCCCGCATTCGGCACATCCAATGGATTCACTTCGAGCCGCTCGGATGGCTGCTCCGCGATTTGGCAAGCCGAAATGCTTCGGTCTCGCGAACCGCATGGAATGAGATCCTGCGGCGGGACAACGCCGGGCTGCTCTCGGAAAAGGAAAAGTCCCTTGTCGTGGACACCGGCATCCAAAAAAGAATCGTCCTCACCAAAGGGTGGGGGTACAACGAGGTCGCGACCTACGCCGCCCAACGGTACCTGGACAGCGAACTGACCGACGCCCAAACCCATCAACTACTCGATTGGATTACCGGCGTTCAACTCGTCGTTCGCCCAATGGTCGGGGAGGACAGTCCGCTGCCCTATACCGTGCGCGCCACGGGCGCGGAACCTGCCGACTGGCATTTCTTGATGAACGTTGCACAGACGCGGGTTGACGAGCTGCCCCCTGCTCGGCCTGGTTTCAACGGCGGAATCGATTTCTACTCCGAAATCAGCGGTGCAATTGAGCGCCACTGGACAAAGCCAGGATTGCATCGCATCAGAGTGAAGGTCAAACTCTTCCCCGCGCCCCCGAACTTCGACAACCCATATAGTGTCGATCTCGACAACCCTCCGCCCGGCCAAACCGTGTTCACACGAGAACTCTCAGCCAGATACAGAGTGATCGAGGGGCAGACCCCCATCGCGGTGATCACACAGCCCGATGCCTCGGAAATCCGCCGGAAAATTCAGGCGCAAACTTACCAGGGAGATCCATATGGCCCATGGATAATCCACGCTGTTGCCGACCCTCTCCCCGTCGACGCGACGTTCACCGTAACAGTCCGAAGCGGCGCGAAAGAATACCGCCTCGAAGATTGGATCGTCAGGAAAGCCTCGGACGACGACAAGGTTTTCTATGATTTGCCCTACCCACTCGCCACGGGCAAATTGGATGGAGTGGAGCTCATCCTTCGCAGCGATGAGATCGCTGCACGCCGGACCGTGGATCTAAAGCGGATCTGGAAGGGGCAGATAGTTATACCCGTCCCGAAGCGGAAGGATTCAACAAACTGAGCTCGCGTTGCCAGTCCATTGCTCGAAGAACGCGTCCGTTGACAATGCTCCGTTCCGGAGACCAAATTGCCACAGGGGTTGCCCCCGCTGGTTTGACCCGCCGCGAACGGACCCGTCAAACGCTATTCAATCCGCCACGGAATTCATTTCGGAAATAGCCGAACCGGCCCCCCATGGCCGCCCGTCTTCACTCGCCAGAGTTCACGCTCCCCCGTCCGGTCGCGGTCCAAGAAGTAGTAGATTGAATCCCCGTTGGCGGAGAAGACGGGGGCCGAATCCAACGCGTGGTCATGCGTCACCTGTTGGCAGGCGCGGCCTTCGGCGGTGGCATTGAACACGTCGTAGTCGAACAGACCCTCCCGCGTACCACCGCGGCCGATGAATGCGACACGCGAACCATCGCGAGAGAAACTCGGCTGCCCGTCGTAATCGTCAACGTGGTCCAACTCCATCACTCTTGGGTTGGCGGCCCGCCGCTCGGAGTTGAGATCAAACGTGTAGAGGCGATTGGTCAGGCGTCCGCCCGCCGCATGTCCCTCGGTCGCGCCGAAGAGGACGTGCTTGCCATCGGGCGAGATATATGGCGGGTCGAGGCTCGACATCGAGACGACGTAAACTGGCTCGCCGGTCCGGTCGATGAGGAGAGATGGGGTCATCCGCGGGCAATTCGCGCCGTCTCGGGAAACGATTCAGCCTCGCGGAAGCGCTGCTGGCCGTGGCCCTACTCAGCGGGTGGGCGCTCTGGCCGGCGATCCGCACCGGGTGGGGCAACCCCTGGCCGCAAGTTCTCACCCTCGAAGAGTTCCGCGCGCACGGCAGCATCGGGGAATGGGTCACTCTGAAAGACTGCTACGTCGACGTCAACGGTTCGGTCGAGGATCTTCCGGGCGGCGGGCGAGAAACGTACTTCCCGATTCGATCCGGTCCCAATGACGATCGGCCGGTCAAGGTTTTCGTCAAGCCGTCGTGCTGGTCAGCGGGCGCCGATCAGGTGTGGCTGGCGCGCGAAGGAGAAGGTCCCGGCGACGTCGCGGGTCGCGCCGCGGCAGGCCATGGATCTGAGTTGCAGGAAGTCTCGGGCCTCGTGGCCGTCGGCTGGAAATTCAGCGGGGGCACGCGCGACTTGATCCGTTCCGAGCGTTCCCACGGGGCGCCCGATGCGATTCTCCTCCTTCATAACCAACGTCCCCCGAACCGTGTGGAGGGGCTGGCGGCGCTGGCCGTGCCGCTGGGCTCGGCGGGGCTGTCCCTGTTCCTGTTCTTCCGTCGTCGGCGTAAGCCCGCCGCGGGGCCGAACGCGCCGCCGCCGCCGCCACGAACCGCGAGACCGCCGCAGGGAGTTTCGGGGCGCGACGCGGAGGCGCGCGAGGCGGAGGGGCGCGACTCCGGCGCGGACCGCGCGACGTCCGAGGGGACGCACAAGGCGGATCGGCCGGCCCACAGGATGATCGTGCGGGCCGTGCTGCTCGCCGCGTGCGCGGTGCTGTTGTTGTTGACTGCCACGGGCTTTGGGGACAGATATGTCTCCGTAACTTTGCCGGCCCACGTGTCCACGATCTACAACGGAAACGTCGCCGGGATTCCGGTCGAGTCGTACGTCCACCGCCCCTCGGAAACCCTGCTTCACAAGAGCAATGGGCTTTCGCTGGCGATGGGATTGTTCAGCGCGGGCCTGCTGCTGATCTGCTTGAACGCGGCGTTTCGAAGCCGCAAACGAGCCGGCGCGGGCCCACTGGACTTGTTGCTCCTCCGCGCTCCGGCCGTGGTTTTCGCCTGCCTTGTGGCGGGGCTGGCGGCACTTCTGTCCAAGCCGCTCATCGATGCGTTCAGCCGGGCGATCGATCACGTCGGCGAGAGCGCCACGGGCGGGCTCCTCATTTCGCATCCTGTCACGTTCATCCCGCCTTGGCCGTTGCTGATCTGTGCGGTGGCGGCTGTGGGTTGGGGGATCCAGCGGTCGGCGCGAAACGGCGTGGCCCTTCCGATGGGCGTGCTGGTGCTGTGTATCGCGGCGTTTGTTTATCAGGCGAAAGACGTGCGATATCACGCGGATGCCGACGATGCCGTCGCGGCGTTCGAGGCCGACGCCGTCCACGTGTTTCAAAACGCGGGAGGCTTCCTCTTTGGCACCGGCCTTCACAACGACCAGATCACCCACATCGCGGCGATCACGCCCGAACTCGTGCGCGCGCTCGATCGCAAGGCGAGGAACGTCTACACGCTGAAGCCCACCGAGGTCCCGTTGCCGGGTTGGCTGCCGCTGGTCCTCCTGCTGGGCATTGCGATCGCCGGTCTGGCCGGACGGGGCGGCGGGTGGACGGCGGCACTGTTCGGACTCTTGAACCTTTACATGGTCTGGTGGTCGGTCGCCGTCACGCACGGGGTTATGCCTCCGCCCGACGATGTGCCGGAAACGCGCATCGACGCGTTCGAGTTTTCCTTCAAGCTCGTTTGCCTCGTCGCCGCGGCGGTTCCGTTCACGTGGATCGTTTGCGGGCGACTCCAGGACGCCGCACGTGCGGAACGCCCCGCACTGTCGGCGCGGTGGGCCTCCATCTATTACCTCGTTCAATCCGGCGCGATCGGCGGCATCTTCCTGGTAAGCCAGCGGACCGCGGGCACGCCCGTGGGGCTGTGGCTGTTGGCTTACCTGGCCTTGGGCTCACTCTGCTGGATGGCCTCGGTGCGCGCGGCGGGCCCCGTTCGACAAGGGAACCGGCCATGAACAAGACATCCTGTTTCCTGGCGGCCGTGGTACTGCTCGGCATTGCGGCCGAGACGGCGCGAGCCTACGACGAATCGGTTCACCATGCCGTGCTCCAGGTCCTCGCGCTGAACAACGGTTATTCACCGCAGGCGGCAGCAATGGTCGCCGACGCCTCGCAATCGCTGGACGACCTGGACCAACTCACCGCATTCTCCCTTCCCAAGCTTGCGGCGGAGGCGAAGGACACGTTCACGAACCTGCCGGTGGGGTCCTATCAGAACCCCGTTGATTCGGGTGCCGCCAAGCTGAAGACCGCTTATGAAAAGGGGGTGGGCCTCGATCACATGTGCACCGGCCAATTGTTCCACGCCCTGACCGAGCACCGCGAGGCGATCGAGCAATTGCACATCGACCGCATCAACCGGGCGCTGCGCGAGGCCGGCGATGATCCCCGCAAGCGCAACCTGGCGATGCTCTACCTGGGCGAATACCTGCACTTTCTCAGCGACGCGGTGGTGCATCCGACCAACCCCCTGTTGGGGCACGCGAAAGAGTTCGACGCCCCCGACCGGCCGGAGGACGATCGGGGCAAGCTCGAAGTCGCGATGCGACTGATGAAGGAAAAGCTCAACCAATTCGCCGCCGGTGAGGTGCGGCCCACGACCTGGCAGGCGGACACCCGGGCCAAATCAACCATTCCGGTCCCGGCCGACACGACGTCGTCCCTCGACGCCGTCGAGCTGAAATTGGCCGATACGGTCGTGGACAAGGTCCTCAAGGTGACCTTCGCTCAGGAGGTCCGCAAGGCGTTCGACGAGCGGAAGCTGGACGTCTGGCACGTGTTCGACGAACAGCGGGAGCGGCAACTGGCGGCCACGCTGGACGACTTCGTCCGCGCCAATGGAAAGGAATTTCCTTCCCAAACCGTTCATTTGGAGGGCGAGAGGCACGCCGAGCAGGCCGCGGCAGTGGGGTTTCAAACGCACCGGACGATTCAACTCGACGGCAGCGGCGACCCCTTCGACACGGACGACAACGTCGCCCAATTCGGCAAGACACGCTCGATCGACAACCTGGGGTCGTTCTTCGCCGCCGCGGCAATTCCGCAACTGCAAGACGAGCGGAAGCGGGAGCTGGCAACTGCCGGGATGTTGACGTTCCGCGACGACAAGGCCGCCGCCGCCGCGGGGCTGCCGCCCGCGGACGACTCGACGAACGGGCGCTGGGCGCTGCCCTCCGGCCCGGGCGGGGTCGCGCTCAACCCGCGGCTGTCGCTGCCGGGGGAGCTGGGCGAGGTCGGTCAGATCACGCTCGACGAGCGCGGCGTCGTCGTCGTCGCCGCGAACGGGACGTATCCAGTCGAGTCGCTGGACCCGCGGTGCTTTGCCACGATCTTGCGCACGGTGTGCGGCGGGGAGGTCCCCTTCATCACGATCGGCTCCGAACGCTCCGACCGGCCGGGCCATGCCAAGGTGACCTACGCGCCATCGCTCCGCGGCACGCGTGAGGGCGCGGCGCTGTACCGCGCGGATATCCAATTCAAAGCCGTCTTCGCCCACTACCCGTTCGGCCTGGGGTATCACCTCAACGCCCGCGACGACGCGCTCGCCGGGGGTTATCCCGGGCCCGGCGGGGAATCGACCCGGCTGTGGATCACGTCGTCGGACATCGGCCTGAAACTCGACGCCGGCGCACTCCGCGTCGATCGTCACGGCATGAGAATCTTCGGAGAAACCACCCTCATGCGCGAGGTGGTACGCGACGACGCGATTGACGCATACGCCCGGAAACTGACCGACAACTGGGACGCGATTGCCGCCCAAGTCCCCGAATTCCGTGCGGTCCAGCAGATGGCCCTGGCGACGGCGCTGGCATTCTGGGTGCGCGAGCATCGCGTGGCGGTGGATCCGATCATCTGGACGATTCCCGAGAAGGGCGATTGCACGCCGGACTACGCCCCGCTGGTGGCGTGCCTGGGCCCCGCACAAGGCGTCACCGGCGGCGTCTCCCTGACGCCCGAGGACCGGGCGTCGGCCCAAGGGCGGATGTTCTTCCGGCAGATCGCGACCCTGATCGACGACCTCGAGCAGCAAAACGGAGCGGCCTTGGGGCCGCGACGGCTAGCCGTGGCAATCGTGGCCGCATCGGCCCTGCTGGTCCTGCTTGTGACGGGTGGGATCGTTTGGGCGGTGCAGCGATATTGCTTCAAAGGCGACCGTCAACCGGGGTTTTGGAAAACGCTTCGAGCGTGGCTGGGGGTTCTGGCAATTCAGGCATCGCTCGCGATGATGGCGACGCCGTTCCTGACCGGCCTGTCCCTCTCCCGGTTCGACAAGGATTTCCTGGCGTTTGCCGTCACGATCATCGCCTCCCCGATGATCTTCATCGCGATGATGAAGCGATCGAGGATGGAGGGCGGGAAACGCGCGTTGACGCCGGGGACTTTCGCCCTTTCGCTGCTGGTCCCGGCCGTGACCGGCGTCTGCGGCATCGCCGCGGCAATCGTAACGGCGATCGCCTGCGGAACCATCCCCAGTTCCACGCTCGAGCGCGTGTTGACGGCGGAACTCGCGCCGATGGACGCGCTCCAGGAGGCGGTCCTTACCGCGATCGGGACGCAGGATGGCGCCGTCCGACTCGTCCCGTGGACACATTCGATGTTGCTGGGCCAGGCGCCCCAGTTCGAACATCGCGCCGTCTTCGCGGCAGAGGCGGCGCCGGAGACGTTGGACTTGAAAGACGACCCGACCTCCACGTTCCCCGGGGGAAGATTGAGGCGGATCGCCTGGCCGGCGGACATGCCCGTCGACACCGACTATGCCCACTACTCGATCGACGGCCAGCCGCCATATCCGTCTGGGCCGTAGTCCAACCCTCGGTTGGCCGCCGCGCCGGATGATCACGTCGTCACTTCGCCCCTTGTCCTTCGCGTCCGGCAGGCCCCCGGCCGGATCGTCTGCGAACACCAGTCCCCCGCCCGCACCGCCCCCGGCAAATTCACGACCGGCAAAATCGAGTTCGGACATTAGGAGCCTCCCCATGATCCGCGGCGTTCACACCATGTTCTACAAGTCCCAGCCCGAGGCCCTCCGCGCGTTCATCCGCGACAAGCTCGGCTTCCTCGCCAGCGACGTGGGCGGCGGGTGGCTGATCTTCGACCTGCCGGAGGCCTGGTCACCCACTTCCTGATGCCCGGCGACCTCCGCGTGCAGTTGTATCAGCCGCTCTACTCCAAAGGTCCCGCGGCCACGCCTTGACCCATTCCCTGTTGTCCCGAGCCGGAGCCGCCGTCCATCATTCGGGGTTGTCAAAAGATCGCTTCGCGGTTTCGCAATCCGATCGCGACGATCGCACGCGATTCTTCGGGTGGCATGGGCATGTACTCATGCCCGTGGCGTTTCTGGCAAATACAATCACAGAGAGCACCGAGAACACAAAGGGCACAGAGCAAAGGCAAAGAAGGAGAACCGCGGATGACGCGGACGTCGCGGATGGAAGGACGGCAATCCT
>DASXMX010000366.1:0-4963 GCA_036495445.1 Tepidisphaeraceae bacterium | reverse complement strand
CTCCGAAAGATGGAGCGTCACTATCCTTAAAATTCGGGGGCTGTCTAGCAGGGTGGCGGGTCGTACGATGATGCAGCCGGAAGGCATACGACATCGGTCGGGGTGAAGGTGCGACAAGCGGCGTCAGGGTGTCGCGACTGGCGGAGTCGGTCGCGGCCCGGAGAAATTTTGCGCCGGGGTGTGGATAACGTGTAAGTGGCTCGTGGACAAGCAGTAGAAACATGCCCTTCTTTTTGTTCGGGTTGGCATTTTGAGTGTGGCACTTCAATTGATAGTAATAGGACGTCCGCGTCGCGTGTCGCGGTGAAAACTGAGGCAAGGCGATGCGGACAACAATTTAGCCCATTCTTCCCCCCGATGTGAAAGGATCTTTCCTCCCACAACCCGAAGATCCTTTCAACAGCCCCATTCGAAGCCGTCCTTGCCCGGGACGGCTTTTTTTATGCGCCGAGCTGGAGCGAACTGATCTTGTTGCGGGGAGGGGCAAAATGCGCCGCGAAGGCGCAAAGACGCGAAGGAAGCCACGAAGGAGAGTGCGGGCGGGGGAGAGGGTAAATGAAGTGGCGATTCATCCCTTCTTCGTGGCAGGCTTTGCGTCTTTGCGTGCTTTGCGCGCATTTGATTTTCGAGCTATCGAGACCTTCGCCGGATGCGGATGCGTTCGCGGGTGGGGGCGGTCGTCTTGAAGGTGCGGTCGGATTTCTGTTTGCGGATCCAACTGAGAAATGGCCGGAGCTGGGTGGTCTCGCGCAGGGATTCGATCGTGGTGAAGTTCTGGACGAGTTCGGTGTTGGAGAACGTCGCGTGGATCTGACTGTGGCAGGGGCGGCACAGCGGCGTGCGGTGCTCGGCTTTGCCGCCCTTTTGCTTGGGGGTCAGATGGTGGAGGGTGATCAGGCGCGGCGAGACGGTGCGGCCGCAGAGCTGGCAGATCGGGTGGGGCTTGTGATGCATGGAGCAGTTATACGTTTGCCGTTGATCGTCGGTCGCGGGCGCGGCTTTCGTCCGATGCCCACAGGTTAGGTCCCGACGCGGGGCAGACGTGACCGGTCCTGCTGGTTTCGCGCTTCAGACAACTGACGGAGGAATCCGCGGTGCCAGTAGACGAACGCGCCGAGCGGCGTGTAGCGCCAGGCCGTCTGAGCGGGATCCGTATAGCGGGCGTATCTCAGTTCCGCCAATCGCCGGGCGTGTTTCTCGATTTCGCGTCGTCGCTGTTCGGGAAGGTTGTCGGTGTCGAAGTGCTGCAAGAGTCCCGGCGCCTGGGAGAGACGGAACTGATGCGCCTGCCAGAGTTCAAAGAAGTCCGCGCGGAGCAGGACTGATTGGTCGGTCCGGCCGGTCAGGTCGCTTTCGTCGAATTCGTCGGTGGTGAGCAGGCGGATGTCGTCCGAGGTGCGGGACGTGAGCGTGGTCCGCCGGGTTTTGATCCCTACCGTGGTGCCGCCGGTGACCAGGACACGCGTGGTCCGGTCGGGGGAGAGCCAGGCGGTGGTGATCGTTTTATACATGCCGCCTTGGCTGGGGGCGAAATGGCCGAGGAACGTGAAGCCGGCTTCGCGGACCTGTTCGTTCATCACCTCGGCGTAGGGCGAAAGACGGGGAACGTCGCTGGGCGCGAGGGGGGTGAGGGAGCGGATCGGATGTTTCTCGAACATCGCAACGACGATGAGCAGGATGGAGAATCCGATAAAGAGCGATGCGAGAAGGGATACGAAGCCGAGGACGAGCCAGAGCTGGACGTGGGACATTGTGGGTCTCCCCTTGGGAAGAACGGGGCGGATGCTACCCGGAACCCGTGCGCGGGCCAAGCCGAGGGGTGTTGCAGAACGAAACCAGCTCCCGGGGGGAGTCCGGGAGCTGGTGGGGGAGTTCTTCGGTTTGGGAGCGACATGGTCACTGAAGTGACCATGCCGGGTTCGAAGGTCAGCCTTCGCGTCGGGGGCTGCGGTCGCCTCCGCGGGAGCCACCGCGGTCGCCTCCGCGTCCACCGCCGCGCGGGCCGCGGTCGCCACCACCGCTGCGGGGGCCGCGGTCGCCACCGTGGTGGCCGCGCTCGCCACCGCCGCGGGTGGAGCCGCGGTCGCCTTCGCCGTGGTGGCCGCGCTCGTCACCTTCGTGGCCTTCGCCGCCGGCGGGGGCGCCGACGGGCTCGGGTTCCTCGATGCCCAGTTCCTTCATCGCCGCCTTGCGGGACAGCTTGATGCGGCCCTGGTCGTCGATCAGGATCACCTTCACCTGGACTTCGTCGCCGACGTTGACGACGTCGGTCACGCGATCCACGTAATGACTGGAGAGCTCGCTGACGTGGCAGAGGCCGTCGGTTTCGGGCGCGATCTCGACGAAGGCCCCGAAATCCTTGATGCTGACGACCTTGCCGTTGTAGATCTTGCCGATCTTCACCTCGGCGGTCATCGCCTCGACGATGTCGCGGCACTTCTCGGCCGCGGCGCCATCGACGGCGCTGATGTAAACGGTACCGTCGTCCTCGATGTCGATCTGGGCGCCGGTCTCTTCCTGGATGGCCTTGATCGTCTTGCCGCCCGGGCCGATCAGCTTGCCGATCTTCTGCGGGTCGATCTTGACCGTCAGCAGGCGCGGTGCCCACTTGCTGATCTCGGGCCGCGGCTTATCGATCGTCTGCGCCATCTTCTCGAGGATGAACAGCCGGGCTTCCTTTGCCCGGTGGAGCGTCTCACGAATGATCTCGTGAGTGATGCCTTCGGTTTTGATGTCGAGCTGGATTGCGGTGATGCCCTCGCGGGTGCCGCAGACCTTGAAGTCCATGTCGCCGAAGTGGTCTTCCTCACCGAGGATGTCGGTGAGCAGGGCCTGCTTGTCGCCTTCCTTCACGAGGCCGACGGAGATGCCTGCGACGGGCCGGGTGATCGGGACGCCGGCGTCCATCAGGGCGAGGCATCCGCCGCAGCTCGAGGCCATCGAGCTGGAGCCGTTGGATTCGAGGATGTCGCTGATGATGCGGACGGTGTAGGGGAACTGATCGACGCTGGGGAGCACCGCGACGAGGCTCCGCTCGGCCAACGCGCCGTGGCCGATTTCGCGTCGGCCCGGGCCGCGGATCGGCCGCACTTCGCCCACGCTGTAGCTGGGGAAGTTGTAGTGGAGCATGAACTTCTGGCTGTACTCTTCGATCAGCCCGTCGACGAGCTGCTCGTCGGAGCTGGTGCCGAGGGTGACGGTGCACATGGATTGCGTCTCGCCGCGGGTGAAGACGGCCGAGCCGTGCACGCGCGGGAGGACGCCGACCTGCGACGCGATCGGCCGGATCGTCTTAAAGTCGCGGCCGTCCGGACGAACGCCAGCCAGGATCGCCTCGCGGGTCACCTTTTCCTCGACCTCGGAGAAGACCGCGCGGATCTGCTTCTGCTTTTCCTTGGTGGCCAGGATGGTCGCGTAGCTGGCGTTCGGGTCGGTGACGGCTGGCGCCATTTCCTTGATCAGGTCATCGAGGATCTGCTTGACCGCGTCGGCGCGATCGGCTTTCCCCGGCTTGCCCTTCACTTCGCGGATCTTGTCGGTCACGCGGGCGGTGATCGCATCGACGAAGCCGGCGTCGGGATGCTTAATGTCGCCGACCTTCTCCCGCGCGGCTTTCTTGTGCAGTTCCTCGATCATGCCGACGATCTCGACCACCGCATCATGGCCGAACTTGATCGCGTCGGCGACGTCGTCCTCCTTCACCTCGCGCGAGCCGACCTCGATCATGTTGACGTAGTGCTTGGTCCCGGCGACGACCAGGTCCAGGTCGCTGTATTCGAGCTGCTCGGTGGTCGGGTTGAGGACGAACTCGCCGTTGATCCGCCCGACGCGCACGTGTGCGGTGGGATGGAGGAAGGGGATGTCGCTGATCGTGATGGCGGCGCTGGCGGCGATGCCGGCCAGCACGTCCGGGTCGTTCTGCTGATCCGCGGCCAGGACGTTCAGGTGAATCTGCACCTCATCCATGAACCCCTTGGGGAACAGCGGCCGCAACGGACGGTCGACGAGGCGGGCGGTGAGGATTTCCTTGGTGGTCGGGCGGCCTTCGCGTTTCATAAACCCGCCGGGGAACTTGCCGGCGGCGGCGCGGCGCTCGCGGTAGTCCACTTGAAGCGGGAAGAAGTCGATCCCCTCGCGCGGGTTGGCCCGCACGACGGCGCCGAACACGACGGTGTCGGCGTATTGAACGGTGACGGCGCCGTCGGCCAGCTTGGCCAGGGTCCCGGTCTCAATGGATAGGGTCCGGCCGCCGATCTGGCGCTCCACTCGAATCGCTTGCATGAACAATGTCCTTTAACGGCTCCCGCCATGGGAAAAGATCGGAGCGGGCTCACGCGCGCCGCTGCGCGGTGCGGCAGGGTGGAGGGGTGAGGGGTCCGGGGCCGGCGAACGCGGCCAGTTGCGCGTCTCGCGGGCCCCGGAGCCCTAATCCCTCGACCTCTGTTACACCGGCGATCGACGCATCGCCGAACGCGCGGCTCCGGAGGTAAGAACGCCCTCATGAAGCAGCGGGGGCCGTTGGCTTCCGGGGCTTGGTTGATGTCACGGGCATCCGGCCCGTGTGGCCTCTAAAACGGTACGTCCCTAAACGAAGACACGGGCGAATTCGCCCGTGTCGGTTGAATCGTTACTTTCGCAGGCCCAGCCGTCCGATGATCTGCTGGTATCGCGCCCGGTCCTCGCGGGTCAGATACTTCAGCAGGCTGTTCCGCTTCCCGACCATCTTCAGCAGCCCGCGACGCGAGGAGTGATCCTTCTTGTGCGTCTTGAGGTGCTCGGTCAGTTCGGTAATCCGCCGCGTCAGCAGGGCGATTTGAACTTCCGGCGAGCCGGTGTCCTTTTCGTGAGTCTTGTAATCGCTGACAATCTGGTTCTTATTCTCGGCAGTCAGGGGCATCTCGGATACTCTCGCTAGTCACCAGGCACCCAGCTAAAAGCCGCAATGCCGGTCAAATTCACGGGC
>DASXMX010000365.1:0-4476 GCA_036495445.1 Tepidisphaeraceae bacterium | reverse complement strand
TCCGACGCCTGCTCGATCCGCTCCGGCGGGTCGATCCAACGCGCATACGCGGGATCGTCGCGTTCCTGAAACTGCTTGCGTCCCCGTTTCGTCGGTCGACGGGAGCAACAATTCGGACGTCCCAATTAGCAACTGGGAATGTCGCTTGTTCTTCGCCCTTGCCGTCGCGGCGCGAATCGCGCGAGGGTCAACCAGATGGCGATCGCGACAATCGTACACCATTTTGCAAGTTCGACCATCAGGGCGATGAGCTCCGATCCCGACAGGCCCTGGCGGGAATAAAGAGCGGCGATGCCCGCGACGAAGGTATCTGGCCGAAAATAGAGTTGATAGCGAGTAACGGAGGCTGGAATCACCCGCGAAGGGTGCACGCACGCCAGGCCTGCCTGCCCAAGGTGAACGAGCGCAAACAGCGCCAGCGGGGCCACGAGGATCGCCCCAACGCGCGTGGAGGCACTGCTTCGAAGTGCGTTGAACAGCGGAACGCATGCGAGCAGAATGGCAGCCGAAGAAGAAGCAACAAGCACGGCTTCCGCGATGGGTTTTGGCGACAGCCCATGGCGAAGATAAGCCGTGCTTACCTCAACGAAGACCCGAGTGACGGCGGGCTGGTATTTCAGCGGAATGGACAGGAACACCGCTGAGATGCCGACCGATACCAATGCGGCGAGGAACAAGAGTTGGGCCGACCAGATCAGCAGCGTTACATACGTGCACAGGATGCCCCACCGGCGCGTCCATTCCGGCGGGCGGAGGTGCGGCCCTCGCTCTTTTGAAAACAGCAATACCACGCCGACGCAGAAGAGAAGTGGCTGATCCACTCGCATTTGGCAAAAAAGCGTCTCATCCAGGGTGCGGACGGCGTAACTAAAAACCCTCGGCACAGGGATGCCGGACGTCCATCCGAAACTCTGCATCACGTCGAGGCTCGGCAGCAGCGCCAGGATCCACACGCCGGCCAGGATGCGCCGCCGCCAGCGCGGGTCGCTGTTCCGCCACGCCGGCCGCCGGGGAATCTGTGCCACTCGTCGTGACTCCGCCACCGGCTCCCCGCACTCCGGGCACTTTGCGTCCCCGGCATGAGCGCGCAGGTCGTACCCGCAACGGTGGCACGGCAGATCAGGCGAGATGTCAGCGATGTGAGCCGTCATATAACCAGTTCTATGGGAATCAAAAACCATTGTACCGGAAATGTCCTTTCCGAACCTGGGGCGAGTGCGGATGCAACATCGAGAATTCCGGCCTCCTGCTTTCACTTCTGCCGCAGCGAGTCGGCCAGGCTAGTGAGGTTGACGGGCCGTACGTTAATGAATCCGTTGCGCGGGGCGTCGAGGTCGGCGATGACGGAGAAGGCGATGGCCAGCAGGAGCGGGAGGATCAGCAGGAGGCGGTGGCCGCGCGGGCGGTCGTGGGAGCCGTAACCGACCATGGCGTTGCAGGCGAGGGCGATCAGCGTCATCAGGGCCCACGCGGCCATCGGGACGTTGTAGGACCAGACGCTCTGCGCGTGCCCCTGCGCGGTCATCACGTCGTTGATCCCCGAGACGGCCGGGGCGACGATCGGCGTCGGCTGGCTCGACGCGGCGGGCCGCACGGCCGACCACAACTGCGACTGTAACTCGGCCGTCCGCTCGTTGACCCGGCGGAGGGCTTGCGCGTCGCGCGTCTCGTAGAACGCGATGCGCTGGTCGAGAAAATCGCGCAGCAGCGCGCGGACCTTGGCCGCGTCGCCGGCGGGGAACAGGTCGGCACGGCGGTAGGCGATGCCGATCGCGTTGGCCTCGCCCTCCTCGTAGTTCTCGCGCTGGTCGTACCGGCCGAGGGCGATCGAGAAGGTGAAGCCGATGATCAAGCCCAGGAGGGTGAGCGCGGCGGCCTGGATGACGCCGAAGTCCTCGCGGAGCTGCTCGTCGAGCGCGTGGCGGCGGCGGGCGTACGCCGCGCCGAGCCACGCCGCGAGCCATATCGCAAGGTGACGACGCCGAGGAAGACCGGGTGGCCGAAGACGCTGGAATTCACGCCTGGCATGAGGATGCCCTCGCCGATCGCGCGTTCGCCCTCACCCCTTCATATCACACCCGACCGGCTCAATGCACGGTGAACTCGACGCGGGCCGGTGTCAGCCCGGGCGAGGCAGCGGTTAGTTCCAAAACGCCGGCGTTGGTGCCGGCCTCGATGACGGCGATGCAGCGGCCGTGGAACGAGGTGCGGTTGTCGGCCTTGTCCGGGTCGTGGTCGGCGGGGTTGCCGTTGCCGACGCCGAGGATCCGGCCGGGGCCTTTGAGGCCAAACGTGACGCGGCGGTCGTCATTGCGCACGACGCGGCCGTGATCGTCGAGGACGGAGACGGCGACGACCGCCGCGTCCTGGCCATCCGTGCCCAAGGTCGTTCGGTCGGTCTTCACTTGGAGCCGAGCGGGGGAGCCGGTGGTCTGGACGGTATCGGTCGCGACGACCTTGCCGTCCGCGGCGAGCGCGTTGGCCGAGAGTTCGCCCGCGGCGTAGGGCACCTGCCACTCGGCGTGACGGCCGGGCGGGACGTCGCGGGCGCCCAGGCCCTTGCCGTTGAGGAACAGTTCGACGCGCCCGGCGTTGCTGAAGGCGAGGACCCCGGATGTTCTGGCCTGCCTTGTCGGGCCAGTTCCAGGTGTCGAGGACGAGGTGGACCATGGGCTCGGTCGACCAGACGGACTTGAAGTAGAAGTACTTGTCCTTCGGGAAGCCGCAGGAGTCGAGCAGGCCGGTGTTGTTGCTGACGGCCGGCCAGCCGTAGGGGTTGGGCTCGCCCTTGTAGTCGAAACTGGTCCACATGAATGACCCGCCCATGTACGGACGCTCGGCGACGGCGAGCCACGACTCCTCGCTGAGGTGATACGCGCTGACCACGCCCCCGCCTTGTCGTCGGCGTATTGGCCGCGCGTCGTCTTCTCGTTCATCGTTTCGCTGGCGTACATCATCTTGTCGGGGTGGCGCTGGTGGATGGCGTCGTACTTGGTCGGGTTGTAGTTGACGCCGATGATGTCGGCGAGGTCGGCGTTGCTGGTGGGGTTGAGCCAGCCGTTGTTCATCGCCGAGGTGATCGGCCGCGTGCGGTCGTATTGGTGGACGAGGCGGGGATGACGAAGCGCTTGCGGTACCACGCGGGATCGACCGGCAGGTAGCCGTGACCGCGCCGGGCCTTCTGGTCGCACTGGACGCAGGCGCACTCGATGACGTAGTCGTGCGGGAGGTCGACGTGCCGCCAGGCGTGGTCGTCGTACGCGGCCGTGGTGACCTGGCTGTCGAGCGGCAGGTCGCCGACATGGAAGGACCAGTCGGCGTCGAGCCGCGTCCGCTGGCGGAGGGAGGTCAGGCCGGTGGTCGACTGATCACCCTGGCCCATCGCCATCGCGCGCGACTCCGAGCACAAAGCCAGCGCAGCGAGAGCGACGCCGGCCAGCAAAAGGGAAACGACACGCCGCACGCCGCCTGCCTGGGCCATCGACTCCTCCTAGGGTGAGGATGAGTCGAATACCCCAGAGCGGCCGGCGGTGCAACCGCTCCGCCGGCGCAATGTTGCAAAGGGGAGAAGTACATCAATCAGGAACGAGGTTAGCACGGGAACAACCGATCCAATCCTTCTGCTAAACGTGCCCATCCCGGCTTTCCGCCGTGTCCCCGTTTTCTCGCGTTTCTGCTCCCGCAACGAAAGCGGTTTTGGGAGAATGGCTGACGCTTCGATGCCCTGCGCGACGCTTCAAGCCGGAGTACGACTCGACTGAGCTCGTCGAAATCCGGCTGCGCGGTCGCGATGACAGCGAGACTCCCCTCTGTTGGTGGAGTTTGGGCGCGAAGGGATCCGCTGCGCGGATACGGTGAACGAGAGCCACGATGCCCGCACCCGGAGCGTCCCGCGCGTTCGACCGCTTCGCCGCGGCCTGCTCCGCGGGGCAACCGTCACGCCGCGGGCCGCGAACGAGCCCGGCTCGACAGGAGCCTCGCCCTCCCACTCGTGGTGATCCCCCATCACGGCGTGGCCGTCGCCCCGCGGAGCAGGCCGACGCGCAGCGGCCTTCGATGGGGCACACCGTCGGCCCGGGCACTTCCCCTGCCCTCCGCCGCAGCCCCGCAGCGGATTCCGTCCCCGCCCGAGAGCCGCGCCGACTGCGCGAAAGGCCTCCGATCCGCGGCACCACGCGCCCTCGACTGGACCGCGTGGGACGCCGTTGCGGGCATTACGCATTCAGGCCGAACCATGCTGCGCGACTGGGCGCGACAGAACCGGGCCAGGTCCGCCGGCTTGCGCGGCGGACCTGCCCGACTCCTAGCTCAGCCGGTCAGTTCGGATGGAGCACCGGCCAACGCCATTGCGTCGCTCCTCGTCCGAGGGCGTGAGTTGCCAGTTGCCAGGGAAGCGCCGGCACTGGCAACTAACAACTGGCAACTACCAGGCGTACGTTGCCTTGAGGATGACGCCGAAATTCGGGGAAGCGTTGT
>DASXMX010000364.1:0-5159 GCA_036495445.1 Tepidisphaeraceae bacterium | reverse complement strand
CATGGATCGGACGCGGTTCTGGGCCGCGCCGGACATCTGCCGGGCGTTGAGCACGGAGGCGAATGACGCCGTATACGGGCTCAAATTATTTGCCGACGGCGCGCTCGGCTCGCGGACGGCCGCGGTGTACGAGCCCTACGCCGACAGCGGCGAGCTTGGCCGAATGATGTATTCGAACGCCGGACTGCGTGAGGCACTGAACGAGTGCATCGCGATCGGAAAGCCGATAGCCATCCATGCGATCGGCGACCGGGCGATCGACGAAGTCGTCTCCCTTTTGCACGCGCTGGGCCCGGCCCTGCGCGCCGTTCCCGAAATCCGGATCGAACATGCCCAATTGATCTCGCCAGCGACGGCGCGGGAAGCCCGCCGTCTGGGCGTGAAACTGTCGATGCAGCCGAATTTCAGCGAGGACTCGATCGACTACGCCGATCGCCTGGGACCGGCCCGGTCCGCCATGAACAATCCCTTCCGCATGCTGATCGACGACGTCGGCTACGTGCCCGGCGTCGACCTCCTGTTCGGATCCGACGGCATGCCGCACGGCGTCGCCGCGGCGCTGCGGGCCGCGTTGTTCCCGCCGTACGAACAGCAGTCGCTGACCGTTGACGAGTTCGTCCAGGGATATTGCTTTCCCCCCGGCTCGCCCGGGTCGATTGCGGTCGAAATCAGTGGCCGCGACATCGTGTATTCCGTCTTGCCAGTCGAACGGACGCGCACCTGCTCGTCCACTTGACAGGAAGCAAGCCCTCAACCGGTTCGGCGGCAGGTACTGCCGGATCGTCTTTCCCAAGCTTCCCTTCGATGCGGCCCCCTAGAATGAGGACGTGAGTTGAGGACTTCGCTCTCCCGGAATGATCGATGAGAACAACCCCATCCGTCTTCGCGGCAGTGATAGTCGTTGGAGGCCTCCTTGCCGTCGCCGTTCGCGACGGCCGGCCGCGCGCGACGGCGCCAGCGCTCCGTAAGGCTGCATTTGCCGCGGGCTGCTTCTGGGGTGTGGAAGCGGCGTTTCGCAAGACCCATGGCGTCACCTCCACGATCGTCGGCTACACGGGCGGCCATACGGATCGACCGACGTATCGGGAGATTTCCCTCGGGAACACCGGGCATGCCGAAGCGGTCCTGGTGACCTACGATCCAACGCAAGTGAGCTACGCGGAGTTGCTGGATGTGTTCTGGAACTGCCACGACCCGACGGTCGACCGCGCGGGCGGTCCGCACGCTTCGGTGATCTTCGTTCACGACGCCCGGCAGGAGGCGACCGCGCGTGCGTCGCTCGACGAGGTGGCGCGATCCAATTGGTTCAAGGGCGCGATCACAACGCAAATCGTTACAGCAGGCCCGTTCTACCCGGCAGAGGCGTACCACCAACAGTATCTCGCGGCGCACGGTGATTTGGAGGCGTGCCACACCGGCTCGGCGGTAATCCGAACGCTGCTCGCGGGCCGGGCCGCGGCGGCCCGATCCGCCGCCGGTGCTCAACTAGGCGCCGGGCCGGAATGACGCATGAAACCTGCGCGTGATGAGACCGTGATATGGAGTCCGATGTGCGCCCACAGACGCTCGGCTATGCAGTGCTTCGCCTGGCGATCGGCATAAGCATGCTGATCCACGGGGTCGTCCGGTTCCCAAAGATCCCGACGTTCGCCGCCCAAACGGTGAAGATGTTCGCGGGATCTCCGCTGCCTCCGGCCGTCGTCGGCGCGTTCGCGCGCCTGACGCCGTTCGTGGAGTTTGCGATCGGCCTGTCCGTGATTCTCGGCCTGGCGACGAAGTCGGGTTTGACCCTGGGCGGGTTATGGATGGTCCTGCTGATCTTCGGCAGCACGCTGATCGAAAAATACGACATCGTCGGCATCCAACTTCTCTACTCGCTCGTCTTCTTTCACCTTTTAATTCATCATGAGCACAACGCGTTTTCCCTGGACGCGCTGATCTTACCCCTGCGATCGCGCCGCGGTATCGGCCGATCGAAACTCAACTAGAAAGGACGCCCTTATGGCCAAACTCGCCCTTTATGCCCACCTCAAAGCCAAGCCGGAAAGACGGGCTGAGGTGGAGGCGTTTCTCAAGTCGGCGCTGCCGCTGGCCCAGCAGGAGCCCGGTACGGTCACGTGGTATGCGTTCGCCGAGGACGAAGGTTCGTACGGAATCTTCGACACGTTCGACACCGAAGCGGCCCGGCAGGCACACCTCGACGGCCCGATCGCCAAGGCGCTGATGGCCAAGGCCGACGAGCTGTTGGCCCAGCCTCCCGCGATCCACAAGATCACGCTGCTGGCCGACAAGCGTTGAACCTTAACGGCAGCGCGCCCAGCACTCGAAAAGAACGATTGCGTAGCCGCCCCGCTCGCCGGGCGCGAGGGGGGCGCTCGTAACGCCTGCACAGGCTCGTCGCGTCGGTCGCGTTTCACGTTCCCGGGCGCTTGCCCCCGGCCCGCTGGCTCCCTACTCTTTTGGCCCTATGAGCATTCTGGTCAACAAGGACACGAAGGTCATCTGTCAGGGGATCACCGGCTCGGCGGGCGCGTTCCATACGAAGGGATGCCTGGAGTACGGGACGAAGATGGTGGGCGGCGTGACGCCGGGCAAGGGCGGCACGAAGGACGCCAACGGGCTGCCGGTGTTCGACACGGTGCAGCAGGCGGTGGACGCCACCGGCGCCGACGCGACGATGATCTTCGTCCCCCCGCCGTTCGCGGCCGACGCGATCATGGAAGCCGCCGACGCAGGCATCCGCGTGATCGTCGCCATCACCGAGGGGATCCCGGTCCTGGACATGGTGAAGGTCAAGGAGTACCTCAAAGGGTATCCCAAGAGTGTTTTGATCGGCCCGAATTGTCCGGGCGTCATCACGCCCGGCGAGTGCAAGATCGGGATCATGCCCGGCTACATCCACACGCCGGCCAACCAGGCCAAGAGTGGCAAGACCGTCGGCATCATCAGCCGCAGCGGCACGCTCACCTACGAGGCCGTCTGGCAGACGTCCACCCGCGGCATCGGCCAAACCACGTGCGTCGGCATCGGCGGAGATCCCGTCAAGGGCCTGAACTTCATCGAGGTGCTCGACCTCTTGAGCAAGGACCCGCAGACCGACTCGATCATCATGATCGGCGAGATCGGCGGGACCGACGAGGAGAAGGCCGCCGACTTCGTCAAGCGGAATGTCAAGAAACCCGTGGTCGCCTTCATCGCCGGCCGCACCGCCCCCCCGGGCCGGCGGATGGGCCACGCCGGCGCCATCATCAGCGGCGGCGAAGGCTCCGCCGAAACCAAGATCGCCGCGCTCCGCGGCGCCGGCATCACCGTGGCGGAGAGCCCCGCGATGATCGGCGAATCGGTCGCCAAAGCCCTGGGCATCGCGACCGCCGCTGCCTAAAGCGGATCAACCATTACTGTAGCGATTGAGGTGCAGCCCTTCCGGGCTGCACGTGCAGGTTGGATGAGGCGACCGCCGCCGTGCGCGGGGCGGCGGCCCCCTGGGGCGATGCAACAACGGTCGGGGGGCAGGCGGCGCGGCCGGCGTCTTCGATCAGGCGGCCGACCAGCGCGGTCCACCCCGTCTGATGGCTGGCGCCGCACCCCCGGCCGGTGTCGCCGTGGAAGTATTCGTAGAACAGCACCAGGTCGCGCCAGTGCGGGTCGTCGAAGATCGGGTCGCCGCCGTTGATCGGGCGGCGGCGGTTCGGGCCGGCGGGGACGAACAGCCGCGTGAGCCGCCGCGTCAGTTCCTGGGCGACCTGCTGCAGGTTCATCTTCACGCCCGAGCCGGTCGGGCACTCAATTTGGAAGCCGTTGCCGTAGAAGTGATGATACCGCTCGAGCGACTCGATCAGCAGGAAGTTGACCGGCATCCAGATCGGCCCCCGCCAGTTCGAGTTGCCGCCGAACATCCCGGTTTCCGACTCCCCGGGCACGTAACGCACCTCGTGCAACTCCCCGTCGTCGTGCTGGAATTGGAACGGGTGGTCCTTGTAAACGCGCGACAGCGAGCGCACCCCGTGTGGCGAGAAGAATTCGTTCTCGTCCAGCGCATACCGCAGCACGCGCTCCAATCGGTCGCGCGACGGGATCGCGAGGAGATAGTGGGAGTGCCCGGACGGGCCGTCCTTCTCCATGTAGGAGATGTGGCGGGCCAGGTCCTGGCGGTGCTGAAGAAACCATTCCATCCGCTTTTTGAAGCCGGGCAGGCGTTCGATCACCGCGCTCTCGAGCACCGAGACGGCGAAGATCGGAATGATGCCGACGACCGAGCGCAGCTTGAGCGGCCTGCATTTGCCGTTGATGAGCAATTGGTCGTAATAGAACCCGTGTTCGTCGTCCCAGAGCACCGTCCCGCCCAGCGTGTTGATCGCATCGGTGATGTCGACGAAGTGTTCGAAAAACTTGGAGGCGATGTCCTCGTACACGGGGTTCTGGACGGCCAATTCGAGCGAGATCGCGAGCATCGTGGCGCAATAGAAGGCCATCCAGGCGGTCCCGTCGGCCTGCTCGAGGTGCCCGCCGCCCGGCAGGGATTGGGAGCGGTCGAAGATGCCGATGTTGTCCAGCCCCAGGAAGCCGCCGCCGAAGACGTGCTTCCCCTCGACGTCCTTGCGGTTGACCCACCAGGTGAAGTTGATCAGCAGCTTCTGGAAGCAGCGTTCGAGGAAGAGGCGGTCGCGGCCGCCGTGCGGGCCGGTGATCTTGTAGACCCGCCAGCAGGCCCACGCGTGGACGGGCGGGTTGGCGTCGCCGAACGCGAACTCGTACGCCGGGAGCTGCCCGCTCGGGTGCATGTACCACTCGCGCAGCAGAAGCAACAATTGCTGCTTGGCCAATTCCGGGTCCAGGTAGGCGAGCTGGACCAGGTGGAACCCCAGGTCCCACGCGGCGAACCAGGGATACTCCCACTTATCGGGCATCGACAGGATGTCGAACGCGTCGAAGTTCCGCCAGCGCCCGTTGCGGTTGAGTTCGCGCTCTTGGGGCGGTCGCGGCTGGTCCGGGTCGCCGTCCAGCCAGGTCGCCACGTTGTACTGGTAGAACTGCTTGGACCAGAGCATCCCGGCGAAGGCTTGCCGCATGACGCTGGCCTCGTCTTGACTCGCGGCCGACGGCGTCAGGTCCAGGTAAAACTCGTCTGCCTCGGCTTTGCGCTGCGCCAGCACTTCATC
>DASXMX010000363.1:0-8590 GCA_036495445.1 Tepidisphaeraceae bacterium | reverse complement strand
GTTGGCCACCGGGACGAAGCATCGCCGGCTGTGGTCGGACTTTCGCTTTGGCGTTCGCAGGTACGTAGAGGTTGACCTCGACCGAAACGAACTTCGATTCCGCTCGCTCGAAAGCGTCCAATCGGCTGCCCGCCCGACATGGAGCCCGCTAACCCCGCCGTGGCTGGGCGGCTTGGGGATCCGCGTGACCGATACGCCGGGCGATGCCGTGATGGCAACGAAGATCGACGGCGGCCCCGTCACGTACTGTTATCAACGCGTGCGAACGGTTTCCGTCCATCTGGCGCTGCTACTTGGCGCGACCGGGCTGCCCCCGGCGGGACAGCAGCCATCCCGCCGCCAACGCGGGATGGGGCGTTGCCCTACCTGCGGCTACGACCTCCGCGCCAGCACGGAACGTTGCCCCGAATGCGGGACGCCGATCAACTCGATCGAGGGGACGAAACGATGATCTGCCACCTGTTCAGCCTCACATCGGCGGTTTCGCTACTTGCGGCCGTTTGGGTGGCGTACTACTCGGCGACGCTCCCGGACACGTTTCCCACCGTTTGGCACACCATTTACCACGACGTTGACCACGGCTCGGGCATCGCGCTGGTGGGGATCCACGTCGTGTTCATCCAACGTTACAGCGTCGTGTTCGACCTCACGCTGGACTGGGTCGCCGTTGGGCTGTGCGCCCCAGCAGTGCTATGGGCCGGCCTTGCGTGGCAACGGAAACACCGGCGGCGGAAACTGCTGGGTGCCGCGATTTGTACAACATGCGGATACGACCTCCGCGCCAGCCAGGACCGGTGCCCGGAATGCGGGACGCCGATCACGTCGAACACGGAGGCGGGAGCATGATCCACCGCTTGCTCACTGCTGCGTCCGTGGTGTCGCTGTTGCTGTGCGCGGCAACACTCTTGCTTTGGATGCGAGCGTGCCTACGGCCCTACTGGTTCATCACTGATCACCAGGAACGCCACGCCCTCGTGTTCTACCGGGACGAAACTGACCTTATGAAGTTCGAATCCGTCGATCCAGAGGGTCGCATACGGGACGTTGAGTGCTTGCCAAGCATGTGGGTTCAGTGGTCCCACATGACTTTCTGGACCGCCCTGCTCCCACTGCTTTGGCTGGCGCTCGACATCAAACGCCGAGTCCGTGCGGCAGACAAATCTGGTTTGTGCAGTTGTTGCGGATATGACCTGCGCGCCAGCAAGGACCGCTGCCCCGAATGCGGCACGCCGATTCCACCCGACGCGGGGGCAAAAGCATGACCCGCCGCTTGGTCACCGTCGCGTCGGTGCTGTCGCTGGTTCTCTGCATGGCTGCCGCGGTGCTATTTGTGCCGAGCTATCGCCGCGAACACCAGCTCAGCCGCAGGGTGCACGGAATGCGATACACGCTGGTTTGGGCCGACGGCAGGTTGGTCGCGTACGCCCCGCCGAAACCGGCGACGGAACCGCGGGTGCGGCGGAAGGCCGAACAGACCGCCGCGGGCCTCCGCAACAACCAGGTGTGCTGGTCGGTCGCCTGCTTTGGATTCGACCCGGACACGATCTTGGACCCTTGCTGGGTTGACGACGCGCCGGTGGAGGACCTGCTGGATTTCCGCGGGGATGCCGCGCTCGCCGCACCGCTGCTGGACGCGCTCGAGGACCCGGATCGGTTCGTGGCCGCGCACGCCGCGCTTTCCCTGTATTGCCGCTCGAAGTACAGCTCATTGGAGGCGAACAAAGTCCACCCGATTCCCGGCGGCTCTCTCGGCCGCAACCCGTCGCCCTGGTCCCGGCGGAGGCCGGACCTCCCATGGTACGAAGGGAGTTACGACGGATTGGACGTGGTGCTGAACCATTGGGAGGATCGCCCGCCCACGTTTTCGCCGGATCCGCTCGACGCGGATTGCGAGCACATGTCCGGCTACGTGGCCCCCGGCCAGCTTCCGATAATCCGCGAACGATGGCATCGCCGTCTTGACCGCGTGGTGCTGTCGGTCCCGCTTGGGGGCGTGCTGCTCGCGACCGCGCTGCTGCCGGGGCTCTGGTTGACGCTGAACGTGAGACGGCACCTCCAATGGTCGGCAGCACACAGAAGGAACCGCTGTCTCGCCTGCGGCTACGACCTCCGCGCCAGCGAAAACCGCTGCCCCGAATGCGGCACGCGGATCAGGTCGGCGACGGAGGGAGCAGCCGCATGATCCGCCGGGTGTGTGCGGTCGCGTCCGGTCTTTCACTGCTGCTGTGTGCGGCGACCGTGGCGCTCTGGATCCGCGGGTTCAGGACCGTTGACGAGGTCGAGACAGGGGATCTGGGTTTGGTGCTGGGGAACGGGAACATTGCGATTGAATGGGAGAAGATGGACCGGCGCGGTCCGATACGGCTCCGCCATTATCCCGCCGCTTACTCGGAGGCGGTGGAACGCCTGTCGCCCAGGGCAGAACTCGTCTACGTTCGGTCCGCCGGATACCACGGCTTCTTCGCCGACACCTTCACGGTTCCGTTGTTCGGCCTCTCCGCCGGGCCCGACGCCGACTTCGGCTCGGTCATCGAGCACCGCGTCATGTGCCCGGCTTGGTCCGCCGTCGCAGTCTTTGTACTCCTGCCCGCCGTTTGGCTGATTGTGCGCCTCCGGTCTCGATTGCGGCGTCCTTCGCCCGGCGTTTGCGCCACCTGCGGCTACGACCTCCGGGCCAGCAAAGACCGCTGCCCCGAATGCGGGACGCCGATCAAATCGGGCGATGGAGTGCCCGCATGATGCGCCGCTTGTTCATCGCCGCATCCGTGGTGTCGCTGATGCTATGCGCGGCCGCCATCGGATTGGATCGCCGGAGCGAACGGCTGAAGGACGCGGTCGGATGGGACGCGGCAAGGAATCGGCGCTCGGTCGGCGTCATTTCCGCTTCACATCGAATCCAGCTCATTTACTTTCCGATCACGCCGGCGTGCGGATGGGCGCCCCAGTTCGTACACGACGTTCAACCGCTTGATCGCCACTGGAGTCTGATCCCGGTCAGCAGGCCGATGGCGGACATCCAAGCGCTCGGATTCCATTACCAGGCCGGGCGATTCATCGGCCTGCCGATCTACCAACTCACGGCGTCGACTCGCTCACTCGCACTGGCGTTCGCCATCCTGCCGGCCATCGCGGCCGCCGCGTTCACCGGCCGCCGCTTGCGGGCACGCCGTCGCCGGCGGGTGCGTGGCCTCTGCCACGTCTGTTCATACGACCTGCGCGCCAGCAAGGACCGCTGCCCGGAATGCGGGACGCCGATCACGTCGAACACCAAGGCGGAAGCATGATCCGTCGCTTGCTTACCGTCGCATCCGCACTGTCGCTGATCGCCTGCGCGACGATGGCAGTCTTTTGGGCGCGGAGCTCTCGATGGTGCGATGCGGTTGACCTCGGCGTGAGCCGGGCTTCCGATTCCGGCGTCACGAACGTTCGACTCTCCGTGTTCACATGCAGCGGGGCACTCGGGATCGAGATTGACCGGGAGCATTTCGAGCCCGGCGTGGCGTCGCTCGCTCACGAATACTTTCAAGGGATTCCTCTCTCTCTCTCTCTCTCGCACGCGGCATCCGTGGACGCGCAGTTCATTCCTCGCTCCGGATTCGGCTGCTGGACGTCCGGGTGGATGGACCGAATGGGCATCCGCGAGCAAGTGAGCACGGTCTGCGTCCCCATCTGGCGCATTTTCGGAATCACGTCGGCAGTCGCCATTGCAAGCGATCCCCGCGAAGTCGTAAGACATGGCCGGGCACGCAGGCCACAGTGGCATCGGCATTCTTGGAATCCAAAGGGTTTACTGTTCACCTCTCTAGTTCGACGAACCCTCGCAAATTGCTGGCGACAAAACACATCGGCCAGTGCTGGCTCAACATCACCTATGACGACCTTTACGTCACTTCGACGCTGGACGGGTCCGACCGCGTGTTGACGACGACCGTGACTACCGGAGTATCGCCGGGGATTTAGTTAGCTTTATCGTGAGGTGCTGCCACGGTCGTTCACACACGGCGCGCCACACCATTAATGCGATGCAACCTCTGTCCCGTCCGCACGTAAGACGTGCCGGCCAGCAAAGACCGCTGCCCCGATGCGGCACGCCGATCACCTCCGAATCGGGGGCGATTCGGATTCGCGAGCAGCAGATCCGGGATCGCGTCGTCCGCGGAACCGTGCAGGGCAATACTCGGGGTCAACGCTTGACTCGGGGGCAACTGTCACGAGTGGATTCCGCTGAAAAACCCGTGTTTTTTCCGGCTCTGCGGCGAGTTTCGCCTCAGGAATCGCGCGGGGCTGCTACACGGGTGATGCCAGCAGCGGGCGGACGTGCGCGGCGAACAGGCGGAAGCGGTCATCGTCGGGGAATTGGTCGCCCAGCAGGTTATCAATGCCGTACAGCGATCCTTGCAGGGAGAACTCGGGAAGGCTCATCCATGACTCCGGGAGGTGACGACGCCTATACTACCATATTATAGGATACAGTCAACACTTCCCATGAGCCCCGCCGGGGATGGGTTTTTCAGCGGAATCGATTTGTACAGGGTTGACCCGCACTAATGAACGGAGGGTATTTCCATCTCGATCTGCTTCGTCGCGGGCGGGAAGCAGGCGGATTCGTCGCATGCCTGATAGCTGAGAGACATACGCAGGCGCGATTCGGGCTTGAGCGGGTTGGGGAAGCGGACGAGGAACTTCACCGTGCCGGTGTAGACGCGGATCGGGGTTGAAGAGAAGGCGAAGGCCTGCTCCTCGCCGGGCGGATACTCGACCGACGCGACGGGCACATCGATGGCCAATCGCGTGGGGATCAGCGGCACGTCGGTGCTGGCCGGGTTGTTGGCGTTGATGTGGAACGGGGGCAGGATCTTCAGCACGAGGTGAAGCTCGGCGGCGCTGATCCAATGCGGTTCGACCGATACCACGCCGGCCGCGATCTCCTGGGGCGACGCGGGCCGGTCGGCGGGCGTCGCCTCGGGTGAGGCGGAGACGGTGAATGGATCCCCCCGCCGCAGGTACATCAGGGCGGCCTGCACCATGGCGCTCATCGATTCCGCCTGGTCGGCCAGTTGCTGGGCGAACGTCGCCAGCGCGCCGATCGCTCCCTGCACCTGACCGAGTTCGAGCAGCGCCAGGATCGCGACGGCATTCCCGCTGGGCAGCGGCGAGTCCTGGGCGGTCTTCTGGCGCACGATCAGGTCGGTCGCCTCGCGGTCGGTGAAGAAGAACCCGCCGGCCTCATCGTCTACGAACTTCTGCACCATTGAGAGCGCCACCGCCGCCGCCTGCTGCTTCCAGTGCGCCTCGCCGGTGGCGGCGTGGAGCGCGAGCAGCGCCTGGGCGAGGAACGCGTAGTCGTCGAGGAACCCGCGATACTTCGGCTCCGACTCGCGGCTCGTGCGGTAGAGCACGCCCTCGCGCTGGTGCCGGCTGAGCAGGAACTCCGCGGCCCGCGCGGCCGCGTCGACGTACCGCCGCTCGCCCAGCACCTTTCCGCCGTGCGCCAGGGCGCGGATCATCAGCGCGTTCCAGCTCGTGATCACCTTCGTGTCGAGCAGCGGCTGCTTCCGATTGCGTCGTGCTTCATACAGCTTCTGCCGCATCGGTGCGAGCCGGTCGCGCAGTTGCTGCGGGGAATGGCCAAGCTCTTTTGCGGCGTCCTCGAATGATTGGGGCAAATACAGGATGTTCTTGTCCGGCGTGCCGGTGCCGTGGTGCGGGTCGGCGAAGTTGGGGCCGCGGTCGACGCCGTAGACGTGGTCGAAGAGCTTCGCGTCGTCGGGGCCGAGGAGCGATTCGATCTCGGCCGCGGTCCAGAGGTACGAGAGCCCCTCCTGCGCGTCCACCTCGGCGTCGAACGCGGTATAGAACGCGCCAGAGGGCGCGGTCATCTCGCGGAGGATGAAGTCGAACACCTCCCGCGCGACTTGGGCGTGCCGCTCCTGCCTGGTCTGGCGGTACGACTCGGCGTAGGCCCAGCCGAGCATCGCGTTGTCGTAGAGCATGATCTCAAAGTGCGGCACGAGCCAGCGGGCGTCGGTGGCGTAGCGGTGGAAGGCGCCGCCGAGCTGGTCGCGGATGCCGCCGTCGGCCATGGCGTCGAGCGTGTGGTTGAACTGCGAGCGCAGCGTCGCGTCGAACGGCTGGGGCTTGGGGAAGTCGAGGTGGACCAGCAGCAGTTCGAGCAGCGTCTCGCGGGGGAACTTGGGCGCGCCGCCAAAGCCGCCATGGCGGGAATCGTAGTCGAGCGTCGACCGCTGCACGAGCCGGGCGATCAGCGGCAGGTCCACAGTCAGCGGCTGGTCCGGCGCGCCCGGGCGGGCCAGGCCCTGGATGATCGCGACGATCTGGTCGGCGCTTTTGTGTACCTCGTCGCGGCGGTTCCGGTAGGCGTCCTCCAGCGCCCGCAGGTAGCCGACGAAGTTGGCCGGCGGGAAATATGTCCCCCCATAGAACGGGCGCAGGTCGGGCGTCAGCCACACGCTCATCGGCCACCCGCCGTGGCGGGTGATGAGCTGGACGGCGGTCATGTAAAGCTGGTCGACGTCCGGCCGCTCCTCCCGGTCCACCTTGATGTTGACGAACAGCCGGTTCATCTCCGCCGCGATCGCCTCGTCCTCGAAGCACTGCCGCTCCATCACGTGGCACCAGTAGCAGGTGGAATACCCGACGGAGAGGAAGATCGGCTTGTCCTCGCGCTTCGCCTTCTCCAGCGCCTCCGGCCCCCACGGGTGCCAGTCGACCGGGTTGTGCGCGTGCTGCAACAGGTAAGGCGACGACTCCCCTGCCAGGCGGTTAGTGTGCCGCGAGGTGCCCGCGGCGGGTGTTTCGCTCAAGGACGCTCCCGGTTCGTGACAGTCCGGATCATATGGCGCGGCGGGGCGTAGGACGACTGGGGAAGTTGGGTCGTCCCCACGTTGCCCGTAGGGGCGAACCTTGTGTTCGCCCGCCTTTGTAGGGGCGAATCTCGTATTCGCCCGTCTTCGACTGTGGAAGAGAAGAGGGTGAACACGAGGTTCACCCCTACAGAAGGGCGAACACAAGGTTCGCCCCTACCGATTCGGTCGTTGAAGCCACACGTCCACCCGCGGCGTTTCCCAGTTGTAGGGCTTGTCGAGGATGTCCAGCCGCCCGTCGCCATTGAGGTCGGCGACGCGGGCCTCGTGGAAGCCGACGCCGGTGGAGAAGACTTCCCGGCGGAAGTGGCCCTTGCCGTCGCCGAAGAAGATGAAGGCCTGCGCCTTGGGGTTGTCGGGGTCCTTGCGGCGTTCGGTCCACTTGGTCATCTCGGCGGCGAAGATGTCGAGGTGGCCGTCGCCGTCGAGGTCGGCGATCGCGAGCGAATGGCCGTGGATCAGGTCGCGGCCGGCCAGGTCGTGGCCGACCCAGTGTTCGGGCTTGCCTGGGTCGCCCTCGCACTCGTACCAGCGGAGCGGCCCGACCCCGTCGCCGCTGTTGATGACGATCTGGGGGACCTTTGAGCCCTCGATCAGATGGGCCGCCGCGATGCGGCCGCCGAGCGGAGCGAACTGGGTCGGGCGAAAGTGATTGCCTTCGATATGCTTGAACCAGTAGTCGCCGGCCAAGAGGTCGACCTTGCCGTCCCCGTCCACGTCGATCGCGGCGACGCCCTCGGCGTACCAGCCGCGGCTCTCGCCCGCCGGGCCGGAGAAGACCTCATGGATCGGCCACCCCTCCGTGTGCCGCGGGTCGGGCGGGATGTCGGCGATCAGCAGCTTCCGCGCCCCCTGGTTCCAGAAGGCCAGTTGCGGCCTGCCGGTCCCCTTGAAGTCGCCGAACACCTGGTCGTGGTGCTGGTGCGCGCCGCCGTGCTTGATCAGGTGGCGTTCCCACGGCGTGTTGGGGTCGTAGGGCGGCCCGGGGTTCCGCCACCACCAGACGTCGCCCCCCTGCCAGTCGGCGCCGAAGACGATGTCCGGCCGGCCGTCGCCGTCGATGTCGTACACCGCCCCGCCGGCTTCGACGGTGAGATAGTCCTTGTCGATCACGTACCGGTCCCACGTCCCCGGATGCTGCGGCGACGGGCGATACCAGACCAGCGCCGGCGGCGTCTTGCGGAACGAGAGCACAAAGCCGTTCATGCCCGATCCGTCCAGGTCCGCGACGATGCAGCCGGTCTGCTCGGTTGACGGGCCCGGCGCCGGCAGATCGCCGTGCCGGCTGCTCAGGTGCAGCCAGTGCAGGCCGGCGGCGCGAACCGGGCCGAAGGCGGCGGGATCATCCGATTCGACGCTGTTGGACGAAGCAGGCGAGTCCGCGGCACGGGCTGAATTCTGCTGGCCAGCGTTCAGGACCAAAACCGCACCTACGGCGCAAATCGCGGAGCCCAGGACGACGCCGACCAACCGGCGGAGTACGCGATGATCCATTGTACCTCTCCTTCGAATGCCCGCTTCTTATACTGTCACGTACTGAATCCGTCGCTGCCCGCCACCTGATCGGGTCACAGGAGATCCCCCGGGTGGCATGGGCATGTACTCATGCCCTTGTTCGTCTGCCTACTTCGGGTGGCACGGACAAGTACACTTGTCCGTGGCGTCGCTGGGAAGACCACGGACATGAGTACATGTCCGTGCCACCC
>DASXMX010000362.1:0-7168 GCA_036495445.1 Tepidisphaeraceae bacterium | reverse complement strand
GCGGGAGCGCATCGCCGCTCAGGAGCCCTCGCGAAGCACGCGCCGGGAGGCTGGCCCCCCGGCGCGCCGTGAACGACAGGTTTGCTCTGCGCCTAGTGGATCGTGATCCACTGCGAGCCGATGATTTTTTTGGTCGTCTTGTTGCCGCTCGTGATCCACGCGATGAACTTCGCCGCGGGACCCCTCGGCGAGCCCTTCGTGACCATCCAGAAGTTACGCACGCCCTGGTACTGGCCGGACTTGGCGTTCCGCAGCGTGCAGGGAATCCCCTGGTAGCCGACCGGGTTGACGCCGGCGGTGAAGGCGAAGGACACGAACCCGATCGCGTTCGGGTCGTTTTTGACCTTGCTCTGCACGAGGCCGTTCGATTCCTCGGCGTTCGCGCTCGGGGCGATCTTCAGGCTGGGACCGAGGAAGATGTTCTGGAAGGCGTCCTGCGTACCGGAGGATGCGATGCGATCGACGAGGTCGATCGAGCCCGAGATTTTCGAGCCCGGCACTTCGCTCCAGTCGCGGATGTTGCCCGTGAAGATGCCCTGCACGGTCTGCTGGTTGAGGTTCGCCAGGTGGTTGCTCGGGGCGGTGATCATGCACACGCCGTCGCGCGCGATCTTCGTGAACACGAGGCCGTGCGGGTCCGAGCCGACGATCGGGTCGCGCGAGACGTCGCCGATGTCGACTTTGCCGGCGTTCACTTCGTTGACGCCCGCGTCGGAGGTCCCCTGGTTGACCTTCGGCGTCGGCTGGTGTGTGGCCTTGTGGTAGGCCGCGGCTAGCTGGATCATCAGCGGGTAGATCGAGGTCGAGCCGCTCAGCAGCAGCGAGCGCGCGCCGGCTGTGGCGGGCGCGGCCACCGTGAGGGCGGTCACGGTCAGCAGGATGGTCAGGGTACGGGTGGGTCGTCGTCGCACGGACAGGCTCCTTGTGTGGGCGGGGTTTCGGCAGGTAGATCGCTGTTACCAGGGGTCAGCCGTCGAGGATTCCTCCCCGGCGAGGCGCCTGCCAGTTTCCAGCCCCCCATCCGCGCAAACGTAAAGAAAATGTGTTCGCTGCGAGAAATGTGCTCAGGCGCGGAAAGGGGGTTGCCGCACGAACCCGATCTCGTTGGGAATGTCGCGGTTGGAGCGAAATGTTCTCAACTCGTTAACAGGTCGGGCCTCGCCACGGATCAATCTGCCGGGGTGCTCCCTCTGCATCGCGCACGCGGCGCACGGCACCGTGCGTGCGTTCGTGTCCGTATGGCGACCGTGCCTCTGCTCGTCTGCTCGTTCGCCGCGCTGGCATATGCCGCGCCGGCCGGCGCCCTGATCTCTCCGGTCACGACCCTCGACGGCGCCAGCTCGGAAATCGTCGAGCTCGGCGGCGTCGCGATGGCCAGCGACGGCAGCGGCGGCCTCGTGTATCGCAAGCGCGTCGACGGGCGCCCGCACATCTTCGCCGCGCTCTACACCCACGGGGCGTGGCAGGCCCCGCAGCGCGTCGACGTCGGCCAGAACTTCGAATCCTCCTTCCCCGCGATCGGCGCCGGCGAAGGCGGGCGGCTGGTGGTGGTCTGGACCAACCACTACTCCTCCACGACCGACGGCCTCTTCTCAGCGGCGCTCGAGCCCGGCTCGACCGGTTTCCAGCCGCCGGTCCCGGTCGACCTGAACATCGGCCAGGCGATCGGCACCTACCCCTCGGTCGCGATGAACCTCGCCGGCAACGCGCTCGTCGCCTACCGCGTGATCACCGCCATCAGCGGGCCCTCCACGCCGGAAATCCCGCCCGGCTACGTGAAGGCCGAAATCCGCATGGCGCGCTTCGACGGCGAGTTCTGGTCCTCCTTCGGGCAGCCGCTGAACCGCAACATCGCCCAGCCGATGCTCGCGCCCACCGCCGCCAACTCCCCGCGCGTGGCGATCGACCTCACCGGGCAGGGCATCGTCGCCTGGCAGGAGCCCGACGACTCGTTCGTCAACCGCATCTACGCGCGGCGCATCTTCGGGATGGTGCCCGGCAACATCCTGCAGGTCGGCCCCTCCACCTACGCGGGCCACGCGCTGAACGGCCCCGCCGACGAGTTCGCGCTCGACACGGCCGGCTTCGGCGAGGGCGCGGTCGCGTGGCGCCAGCAGCCCGCGCCCGGCTCGGGCTTCACGCGTCCGCGCGTGTTCGTCTCGGAGATCCCCTCCTCCTTCGACCCCCACGGCGCCGCCTTCGCGCCCGCGCGGATCGTCGACGGCGGCGGCGCCGAAGGGCCCGCGGGCCCGATCGGCCCGCTCAGCCTGGGCCTCGACGGCGAGGGCGACTTCGACGTCGGCTTCGGCTCGGGCGTCGCGAGCCTCGACGCGCGCGGCACCGAAGCGGGCCTCTCGACGCCCGTGCGCATGGACGACGGCGCCAGCGACATCCCCGGCGAACCCGTGGTCACGCGCGCCGACAACGGCGCGCTCGCCGCCGCCTGGAAGGTCGACGAGCACGGCGCCGGCGCGGTCGGCGTGCTCGAGCGCCGCGCGGACGGCACCCCCAACCGCCAGCTCGTCTCCGCGTCCGGCGGCGGCACCGTGCACCAGCTGCGGATCGGCGCATCCCACCACGGCGACGCGATCATCGGCTTCCTGCAGGGCGACGGCGCCAACACCAAGATCGGCGCCGTCGTCGTGCGCGCTCCCCCGGGAGAGTTCGTGCTCGACACGCCCTCGGGCTGGGTCCACGCCGTGAAGGTCCCGCTGCAGTGGGAAACCCCCTTGGCGGGCGCCGGTGCGATCACCTACGGCGTGCTCGTCGACGATCGTGAAGTCGCCGAAAACCTCACCACGACCGAAACCATTCTCCACGGGTCGGAGATCTCAAGCGGCGTGCATACACTCCAGGTCGAGGCGACTGACTCGCTCGGGCAGGTTGTCGACTCGGTGCCCGCCACGATCAAGATCGACCGCACGCCCCCGCGTGTGCGCGTGCGGGTCAACGGGAGCTCGGTCACCGTGCGTGTTAGCGACGGGGCGCACGGGCAGGTCTCTGGGGTTGAAGCGGGCTCGGTGCAGGTCAACTTCGGTGTCGGCGGCCGCCACGGCAGCGCGGGTGGACGCACCGTGCTGGGTCATCGCTACGCCTCCGGGGGCACGTACACGATCACCGTCACGGCCTCCGACAAGGCCGGCAACCGCGCCAAGGTGCGCAGGGTGGTGCAGGTTTCGTGAAAGGGATGCTCGCGTCGGGGCAGGTCGCGGTTCTCTGGTTGTTGGTGTTTGCTGCCTCGGCCCACGCGATCTATGGGCCTGCGACTGGGGGGTTGGGGGCTGAAATCGTGTCCGTCGATCATGCCTCGGATGAACAGGCCGACGCGGGGACGACGGATGCTGCGATCTCGGCCAACGGCCGCTACGTCGTGTTCCAGACCCGCGCGACGAATTTCTTCGAAAACGATGGCGTCGCTGGTGGTGACCCCGAACCGCCTGGCATGTGCCGGGAGGGCGGAATCTTCCGTTACGATCGCGACACGGGGGAACTTGCGCTGGTAGCAGATGGTGCTGAGGTTGGCGTCAACTCGAAAGGCGAATGCGATCCCTCGGACCTGATCTTTGAAGGGGCGGAAAATCCATCTATCAGCGCTGATGGACGTTACGTCGCATTTGACACCGTCCAACAGCTCGTCCCTAATGACACAAACGAAAATTTCGACGTATATGTGCGAGACATGGACGTGCCGCTCACGGCCGATCGCAAGGACTCTGGTGCTTATACCCTCGTGTCGGCAAAAAGCGGGGGAGAAGAACCGGCCAGCTACACCTTGCATGAAGCCTCTCATGCCGGGCAGAACCCCGGAGCGGAGATATGGCCGAACACGGCCATATCGGCCGATGGCCGCTACGTAGCGTTCCGAACGACCGAAGCATCGTCAGACCTGCCCGATGACGCTGGCGTCGAAACGCCGCCAGAACAACTCTTTGTAAGAGATCTGACTACGCGGACGACCACGCTTGTGAGTCGGCAGAAACAAGGAGAACTTGAAGAAGGCAAGCCAGCGGGCGGGGCGATTGGACCAGCCACGATCAGTGCTGATGGCTCGACTGTCGCATGGGTGGCCACCAACGCCCCGGCGCAAACCCGGTTCCTGTCCGGCGAGTCGTTGAATACAAGTGAACCTCATTACCTGTGGCAGCGTTGGCAGGAACCGGGTTCTGCCACGCGCCGTATTACAGGAATTGCCGATCCCGATGATCCGGCTTGTCCTCCCAACGGAGAAATCACACTCGATGAGACCGCAACGGGCCCCTGCTACGGACCGCTTAGTGAGCCCGAGTCCACTTTGGGAAGTATTGCCCTGACCGCTCCGGGACTAAGCGGGGATGGCTACACGGTCGCGTTCCTGGCAGGATCCGCGTTGCGTCCCAACGTCACGAAGTCGAGTGGTCTTGATGTGTTCATCACAAGCATGAGACCTGGCGTGTCGCGCAAGGCCGGCACGCGCGAGTTGACCTTGGGCGTCAAGTCTGGTAACCCGGGCTCGACGCCGTCAATCGAATCGCTGGCGCTTTCGCCGGATGGCTCGACGATTGCCTTCACCTCTCTGCGCGATAGCTTCGTACTGCCCGAACCGCAGCCGATCGGCTCGCTTCGTGCACTCCCGAACGCGAGCGACCTGTACGTGATCCATCTGGCCTCGAACACCCTCGAACGAGCGGTGTTGAACTACGAAGGCGGCGATCCGAACAGGTCTGTACTGGTCAATCCGACGCTATCTCAGGATGGCTCGACGGTGGCTTTTGTCTCCTCGGCGACCGACCTCATCTTCGGTGACGCTAACAGCGCCGCCGACGCCTTCACGACGACGCTCCAAGCTGCGGGAGGCACTGCGCCGCCGCCCGCGGAAGTCAACATCGGTTCGGGCGGCTTTTCGTTGACCGCGCTCTCTGCCCCCGAACTCGGCGTATCCGTCAAGCGTGCCAAGGACGGGGGCGTTGTTCTGCTGGTAGAGACCCCCGGTCCGGGCAAGCTGACGGCTAGGGCTCGCGGATCGATCCCTAAGGCCACAGCGGCAAAGTCCTCGCGTGCGCATAAGTCCTCCGCCCACGCCGCAAAGGCTAAGAATAAGGTCAAGCCGGCGCCTCCGGTTCTGCTCGCGAGCGCGACGGCGACCGCGCGCTCGGAGGGCACGACCACCTTGACGCTCCACATCTCCTCTAAGTACCTCAAGGACCTCAAGCGCGCGGGCAAGCTCAAGGCCAACATCACGATCGCCTTCACGCCCCCCGCTCCGGCCGAAGCGCTCTCGGACGAAGCGTCCGCGACGTTCGTCACGGCCTCGCCTGCAAAGAAGTCTCTCGGAGCGAGAAAAAGCAAGAAGAAGTGACAGACGCATCATGATGCTATGATGAATGTATGTCCAAGGTGCGTACAACCCTGACGGTCGATGAGGATGTCCTACGGGCGGTAAAGATCACAGCTGCCCGCTCGGGCAAGGGCGACAGCCAGGTGATCGAGGAGGCGTTGCGGCGTGACCTGGGGCTCGATCTGCTCGAGCGGCTGTGGGCGCGCAACGACATGTTCGAAGAGGAGGCCATGGCCCTCGCCGTCGAGGCTCAGCACGCGACCAGATCCACGCGGCGCTGACGCTTGCGGGCAGTCCTAGATCCGAACGTCTTTGTTTCCGCGCTGCTCTCTCCGGCCGGCGCTCCGGCTCGCGCGCTGCTCGCTTGGGTTGAGGGGCGATATGAACTGATCGTCTCGCCACGACTACTGGCGGAGTTGACGCGCGTACTGGCATATCCCAAGCTCCGCTCCCGGGTGGAGCCACACGACGCTGAGCAGCTTGTCGATTGGGTCGCCCGTCAGGCAATCCTCGCTACAGACCCAGTCGATCCACCGAGTCGGGTGACGGATGCCGATGACGACTATCTGCTTGCACTGGCCGCCGGTGAGGAGGCCTTTCTAGTCTCGGGCGACAAACACCTCCTGGTGCTCGCCGACGAGTTTCCGATCCTCTCACCGGCACGCTTTCTGGAGGTCGTCGAGTCGCCTTAGCTTGATGTGCCTGGCTGGGAACTACCCGCGCTGGCTGTATAGAAAGAACGATCCGATTTATCGACAAAGCCAGCTGCGGGGTGTCATACGCATCGTCGCAATCCGCACTGCCGTTGGACAATATGAATACCGTTGGGGCGCTTGAGTCCGTTGTATCGGACAGACCAAGTCCTTGTCGGAGTGAGTGCTAGATGAGGCCAAGATTCGGTGCCCAACCACTTAGGCCTTGTTACCAAGCCGTTACCAACTCGTAATCAAAGCGTAACTTCTCGTCACAACTTGATGCCGCCGCGTTACCGGCTTGTATATCTTCTGTGAAGGGCCTTGTGCTCGGGCAAAGCGGCGTGTGAGACTCGCCTTGTTTCCGACCTCTGCTCGTGAAAGGACCTACCCTGCTCATGCGTGCAAGCTTTCCCCTGACCGCAGAACGCGGTCGTATACGCGCCATTATCGCGGCGCTTTGTGCGATGGCCGCTTTGGCTGTCGTTGCCGCGATGGCGCCGCCGTCGGCCCATGCGGCGTTCACCGTTGGCAAGTGCCAGGGTGCTCCCGTCGCCGGCCAAGGTTCCTCTGCCCAGAAGGAAGCGCAGCTGGAATTTTGGTCCACCACGGTGTGGCACAGCAGCACAGAAGGCTGCGGCAGTTCCGCTCCGGCCGTTACGTACGCGCCCGAAGGCAGTGGCTGCGGGATTGCCTCGATCGGCGGAGCAGCCACCACTGCCGAATGTTTCGATTTCAAAATCACTGAATCCGGTCCTGGCAAACGCGCTGAATCGACTCGGTTTGGCGGAAGCGATGCCCCGTTGACTGTTACTCAACAGACTAATGCGGACGATCCGGGTGGGGAAAAACCCGGCGTCATCCACCAGATTCCCGTCGCTTCATTTGCGGTTGCGATCATCGTGCATTTTCCTGATGGCTGCAAGTTGAAGAACCCGGCTCAGACTGGCGGCAACGGCGGTACCAGCACGGGTGGCTATCCCGTGCCGCGATCTAAAGAAGAAGAAGAAAAAGAACCGCTTGTCGCTGGAGAAGAAGATCGCAACAACGATCCTGTAGGTGGTTACACTGGCGACAAGTACTCTGAAGAAACACTTCGGGTGCGTATCCCGGCAGTCGAGATGGAGAAGATCTGGGACGGCGAATCAGTGAAATGGGAAAA
>DASXMX010000361.1:0-4649 GCA_036495445.1 Tepidisphaeraceae bacterium | reverse complement strand
TAGAGCCTGGCGAACATCTGCTGCGGGTCGTCGATCGGGGCGATCGGCTTGTTCGGCCCGGCATAAGTCCATCGCGTCCAGGTGTCGGCACGGTCGGGCACCATCACGCCGAACTCGAGCGAGCCGAATCGCGTCCGCGTCGATTCATCCTTCTGGAGGAAGTTGCTGATCTCCTGGTCGATGGAGATCCCCCTGGACCATCCGGCGGGCGTGTCGGAGCCGCCCAGGATGTTGCCCGGGAACAGCTCGATGCCGGTCAGCAGGCATCCCATGCCCCGCATGTGGTTGTCGCCGTCGCCTCGGACCTTGTCGCAGACGCCATTGAGAACCAGCAGGTTGTCCTGCCAGGGCTTGAGCGGCGCGAGGATCTCTTTCAGCGTGAACTCAGAGCCCACCTCGTCCGGCCAGAAGTTCTTCCGCACCACGCCGTTGGGGCTGAAAAGGAAGACGATCCGCTGCTTGCGCTTCTGCTGGTTGGCGAACGCCATCCCGGGCAGGTTGAGCACGAACGGGATCGCCGCGGCGCTGAGGCCGAGGTCGCGGATGAATTGACGGCGACTACGCGACATAAGGACTCCCATCAACTCGGTTGCGACACAATTGTCGCAATCTCCACCAGCAGCTTGCGAATACTATACCGGGTCCGCGCGAAGTTCTCCCCGAGCTCTTTGGGCTCTTGGAGGCCGTAGGCGCGCACGGGCTGCTTCACGAAATCCTGGAACATCTGCTGCACGAACGCATCGTGCGCCTCGTCGCTGTTGGCCAGGAACGCGGCCAGCTCCCGCGGCCCGACGAAGTGGGCGATCGACCCGTTCCGGGTCTCATACGACCCGCTGATGTCGATCGGCTTGCCCTTCTCCAGCTCACGATTTCGGCCGACGGCGTCAAAGCCCTCCAGCGTGAAGCCGAGCGGGTTGATGATGCTGTGGCAACTGGCACACGATTCCGGGCTCGTCTGGAGCGTCACCCGCTGGCGGGTCGTCAGCTCGGGGTGAGACGACGGCGCCAGCGGCACGAACGCGCTGTTCGCTGGGGGCTGAAGCGTATACCCGAGGATCCCGCGGATGATGAACACGCCGCGGTGGATCGGCGAACTCGCAGCCGGATACGCGAACGTCGCCAGCATGTACGGCTGCGTCAGCACGCCGGCGCGGTGCAGCGGGAGCTTCACCTTCGTGAACCCGGCGTCCTCGGGGAGGTCGGCCCCATAGAACCGGGCCAGCCGCCCGTTCAGGAACACCGCGTCCGAGAGCAGCAGTTGGCGGTAATCGGACGCGTCGCTCGACACGACGTCATCCAGGAACAGCTCCAGCGACGTGCGCAGGTCGCCCGCGACGGCCGGATCGAAGTCCGGGAACGCCTTGGCGTCTTTCACGAGGTCCGGCGGCTGATCGACGCGCAGCCATGCCAGCAGGGCCTGGCGGATCTTCAGCCGCGCCCGCGGGTCGTCGAGCATCCGCTGTGCCTGCCGGGCGACCTGCACCCGGTTCGACAAATTGCCCTCGGCGGCCGCCTTCAGCAGCGCCCGATCCGGCAGCGAATCCCACAACACCAGCGCCAACCGTGCCGCCGCCGCGTACTGGTCGGCATGCGGCACGGCGGTCGATGCGAGCTTCGCGAGGGCGTCGGGATAAAGGAACTCTGGCGCGATCATCACGCGAATCACCGCCCGCTTGACGGCCAGGTCCAGGCTCGGCGCCTCGTCGAACTGCCGATCCACCAGTTCCCTGGCCTCGGCCTCCGTCAGCGGCCGGCGGAATGCCCGCTCGGCAAACGCGCGGCAGAACGCGCGGAGCTTCTCGGGGCGGTCGCTTGCCGCAGCGCTTGCACCCGCAAGTTCCGCCAGATGAGCATCGACGTAGCCGGCGATGTCCAGCGCCGCGTCGGCCGTCGCGGTGAACCATTCCTTGGAGACCGCCGTCCCGCGCTCCCAGCCGTAGCTGCGGTCGTCCGGCGGGAAGGGCGTCTGGATCACCGCCACCTCAGGCGCCTGCGCCGGCGACAACGAGCGATCCGTGATCAGCTCATTCGCCTGCCGGCCCGGCCGCTTCCACAGGAGCGAGACCGATTCCTTCGCCGTCACGTGGACGCCCTTCTTCTGCTCCTGCTTGCTCAATTGCCGCCCCTTGGAAATCTGCAGCCGGATCGGATACCAGCGGCCGGCGATCAGGTAGACCGTGCCGCGGTATTCGGTGTCGTTCCCCGATTTCACCATGGCGTCGATCAGCGGCTTGTTCGGGTCATTCACCCACAGCCGCACGGCCTGCTCGGTGCGGACGACGAAGTCGAAGCTCCCCGTCTCGTCGGCCAAGACCGAGCCCGCCCATTCCACGCTGAACTGGTCCGGGTTGAACTGCGGCGCGTCCGCGGCCTCAACCTCCTGCGGATCCGCCTGCGGCCCGTCGGTGCCGAAATCGAAGTCGACCTGCGGATCGATGCGATCGATGAGTCGCTGGCCGCCGTGAATCTGCCTGGAATTGAAATACTCCCCGTGCAACCCGCGGCGGCCGTCGATCTGGCCCGCCGGGCGGAACGCCCCGATCAGATCCGCCACCGAGCTGCGGTACTGCCCCACCGTCAGATGCGACAACACCACTCGCGGCGGATGCAGCCGGGCCTGTGCGTCCGCCGAGTAAAACGCGTCATAAATGTACGCCGCGACCTTGCGGTATTCGTCATCCGTGCACGAGCCCGGATCATCATCCGGCATCGTCTGCTTGACCTGCTCGAACAACTGAAACGGCGACTTCTCCCCCACCAGCGCCCGCGTCGTCTTCCGCGTCCCCTCGCCCCGCGGCCCGTGACACCGCGCACACTCTTCCTTAAAAACCGCCTGCCCGCTCTCGACTTGCTCGCCCCACGCAATGGACCCGCCCCAAAGTACCCCCATCACGAGCAGCGCGATCGCCACCGCCCATCGCAAGCGACGATCCAACGGCCGCTTGCGCGTCGCGATTCCGATGCTCGTCCCCGCCATGTCCATACTGTCACATATTCGGCGGTCGGGCATGTGTTGAGGTGAACCCGCTACACAGCCCACGCCACGCCGGTCGTGGATGCCTCCTGGTCCTTTGGTGGGGCAGATCATTCTTGTCTGCCCTACAGTGCCGCAGGGACATTCCTGCCCCTTCCTTATGATCTCCTGCCAAAGGACAACAGCAAAAGGACGGACCTCCCGCTCAGCACTCAGCACTTCTTTGGCCCTCACCGCGTATTCAGCACCACCCGCCCCGTCACGTCGCCGAGCGGCACCGTAACTTCCGGCCCGGTGTTGCGATGGACGCGCAGCGTGCCGGCCACGGGATCAACCGTCACGACGCTGCCGACGAATTGATGCGTTCCGTCGCGATACACGACCACGTCGCCCGGCTGATAATGCGTCGCCAGCTTGTACACCAGGCAGCGGCTCCCCTGCGGCAGGATCGGCGCAAGCGACGTGCTGGGGATGTAAAACACCTCGGCCACCGCCCACCGCAACGAAAACAGGACGACCCCCGCCACCGCCAGCCGCACGCCCCACCGCCGGCCGCGGGCCTTGAGGATCGTTCGCACCCGGCCCTTCGAGCGGCCGATCGATTTTCCGACTTCTTCCGGGTCGCCAAATTCACGTTCAATCATGGCAGCAACCTCCGACGGTTGAATTGACGGATGATCCTCAAGCAGATCGCGCAAATGGTCGCGCAGCTCCGCGCGGACAACGGGCGCATCGACCCCCGCCAGCCGCGCCGCGGCCATCACGCGATCGAGATACGCGTCCACCGGATCCGCTTCCACTCAGTCCTCAGTGCTAATCCTGCCGCACTCAGTCCTCAACACTCAGTCCTCAGTCCTCAGCACTCAGCACTCCCCAGCACCAGCCGCATCCCGCGGGCGATGTCTTGCCAGGTGACCAGGTCCGCCTCCAGCCCTGCCCGTCCGGCGGGCGTGAGCGCGTAATATCGTCTTCGCCTCCCATCCGCCGACGTCTCCCGCGACGCGCGGATCAGCCCCTTTCCCTCCAGCGAATAGAGCAGCGGATACAGCGTCCCCTGCCCCAGCGCAAAGACCCCCTCGCTGCGTCGCCCCAGCGCCGCCGCCAGCTCGTACCCGTACATCGGCCGCTCCGACAGCAGCCGCAACACCAGCGTCCTGGCGCACCCCCGCAGAAACTGGGCCTTGTTCTCCATGCCTTTCGCCAAATACTATGCGATACATACTATCATCGACCGCAACGGCGTGCAAGGGGCAGGCGGATTTAACCACAGAGGCCACAGAGAGCACGGAGAGGAACTCAGAGGGATTGGGCCGCCGATTGCGCGGGCTTCCGCGGACGGGGTTTTGCATTTTGGTGGGGCAGATCATTCCTGTCTGCCTTGAGCTGTCGCAGGGACATTCCTGTCCCTTCCTTCTTGCCTTTGCTTTGGTGGGGATTCAGCCGCGGGGGCACAGGGGGGCACGGCGGAGTGTTAGCCACAGATGGATACCGATGCACACAGATGGGAAGCCCAAACCGCCATCGAACTCGGGTCGCACGAGGCTAGACTAGGCTCTGTCTGAAAACCCAGTGGCCTCACGATGGGCCGGAACGGGCGTGGCTGCGAGGCGTCGCGACGAAGCAGTATTTGAATACTACGGCGAGGAGCGAGAACGAAGCAGACATGCCCTTTCCG
>DASXMX010000360.1:0-7766 GCA_036495445.1 Tepidisphaeraceae bacterium | reverse complement strand
GACGTGACGAGCAGGCGCGGTCGGACCGGCACGTCCAGACGGTCTGCCTGCTGATCCTGGCGTTCTGGGCGGTGGAGAGTTCGCTCCAGATCCTCAAGCCGGTCCTCGTCCCCTTCGTGCTGGCGCTTTTTTTCGCGGCCTGCCTGAAGCCGCTGATCAAGCTCCAGCGGATTTACCTCCGCTTTCCGCAGCCGTTGGCGGTGGCCGGGGCGCTGATCTTTGCACTCGTGGTTCTTGGGGCGATCGGGATCCCCGTCGGCATGGCGATGAGCAAGAGCTGGCCGGCGTTCGCGCAGCAGTTCGACGACTTCATGAAGGAGTTGCCGGAGAAACTGCCGCTTCAACGGCTCGGCTTGCGCCCGTTCAATGTGCAGCTTCCCGCCAGCGCGTTCATCGATAAGGCGCCGTCCTGGTTCTTCGAGGTAACGGGGGCCGCGTCAGGCACGTTGCTGGTGATCATCTTCACGCTCTTTATCCTGCTGGGACGGAGGGCATCCGCGCCCTATCGCAAAAACGTCGGCCTCCTGGCCGAGATCGAGAACCGCGTGCAGCAGTACATCACGAAGATGGTGATGCTGTCGGCGGTCTCCGGGATCGGGGTCGGCATCGTGCTGGCCGCCTGCGGCGTCAAATTCGCGGTGATGTTCGGCTTCCTCGCGTTCCTGCTGAACTTCATCCCGACCGTCGGTTCGATCATCGCGACACTGCTGCCGCTGCCGGTCATCCTACTGAGCCGAGACATGGGTCCGACGGCCATGATCCTGGCGTTGGCGATCCCTGCCGCGATTCAGATTTACCTGGGCAACGCGGTCCAGCCGCGGGTCTTGGGCAACGCGCTGGACCTGCACCCGATCGTCGTGCTGATCTCGCTGGTCTTCTGGGGGATGATCTGGGGCCTGCCCGGCGCGTTCCTCGCGACGCCAATGACGGCCGTCCTGCGGATCGTGCTCGACAAGATCCCGGCAACCCGCCCGATCGCGGAACTGCTGGCGGGACGGATCGAAGCGGTGTTTTAACGGTCGAAACACAAACAGCGCCGCCAAGACGCCAAGGACGCCAAGAAGACAGAGAGGAATGGGGGTGTTCGAGAATCCTCCGGCGCGCCGCGGAACCGGTCCTCCCCCTCAACTTCTTTCTAATTCTCTCGCATTTCCTTGGCGTGCTTGGTGTCTTGGCGGCGCTGTTACCGCTCGCGCGAAGGCTGCGTGCCTACCGGGCAAGCCCGTCCGCGTTGTTCAGCAGCGCGGTGTAAAACCGCATCAGCAACTCGCAATTCTCGAACGTCAGGCGTTCGTTGTTCCCGTGGATGGTCGCGAGGTCGTCCTGGGTGATCCGCATGGCGCCGAAGCGGAAGATGTTAGGGGTCAGGCGCGTGTAGTGGCGCGAGTCGGTGCCGCCGAGGACGAGACAGGGGGCGATGGCGGCGTCGGGGGCGATCTGGGCGATCGTTTGGCGCATCAATTCAAATCCCGGGGACCGGATGTCGGCGACAGGCGACGGTTCCGTCCGCAACCGTCCGGCGGTGGAGAGTTGAACTCGATCGTCGGCGACGACCTTCCGCACCCGGTCGATCGTCGATTGCGTGGTTTCGCCCGGCAGGATGCGCAAATTGATGACGGCGGTCGCCTCCTGCGGGAGCAGGTTGTCCTTCACCCCGGCACGGAAGATCGTGGCGGCGGTCGTCGTCCGCAGCATCGCGGCGCTGCTCGGCTGCTTGAGCAGTTGCCGCCGAACGAGCCGTTCGAACACGGGCATGCTGTGAACCGCCAATCGCGCCGCGGGCGGCATGTGCGGGGCGAGGTGCCGGAGCATCAGGCGCGGCACGCCAGCGACCCGCGCGGGGAATGGACGGCGTTCGAGCCGGTCGATCGCGGCACAGAGGATGCCGATCGCCGTGCGAGCCGGCGGCATCGAGGCGTGCCCGCCGGGCTGCTGCACCTTCAGTTCCAGCGAGAGATATCCCTTCTCCGCGATGCCGACCAGCGCCACCGGCTTGGCGGCGCCGGGCACGATGTCGTGCGTGATCGCGCCGCCTTCGTCGCAGATGAGCAGCGGGTGGACGCCGCGGGATTGGAGCAGGTCGCTGATCTTCGCGGCCCCCTGCTCGCCGCCGACTTCCTCATCGTGGCCGAACGCGAGCAGGATCGTCCGCCGGGGGCGGAAGCCCTCGCCAATCAGGGCTTCGACGGCCTCGCAGATCGCGACCAGCGACCCCTTCACGTCGATCGCCCCGCGGCCCCAGACCGCGCCATCCGCGATGGTTCCAGCAAACGGCGGGTACCGCCAGCCCCCCTCGTCCTCCGCCGGGACGACATCCTGATGCGCCAGCAGCAGCACAGGCCCGAGCGTCGGGTCCGAGCCGCGCCACGTGTACAGCAGGCTGAATCGCCCAACCTCGTCGAGGTGGAGCGTGTCGTGAATCCTGGGATAGGCGGTTCGCAGGAACGCGTGCAGCCCCTCGAACGCCGCCGCGTCGAGCTTGGACGGGTCCTCGAAGGACACCGTCTTGCGATGGATCGCCTCCGCCAGGTGCGCCGCCATCGCCCGCACGCATGAACTGCCGAGATCGGTCATGGCGGGGAAAGAGTAACCGCGAAGACGCGAAGACGCGAAGACGCGAAGGAATGCAGAGAAGCGAGAGTGGCATCGGATTGGGGGTGTAACTCGCGTTTGTGGCGATCGGCCGCCCTGTGACACGGGTTTTCAACCCGTGCGAAGCCCCGTGAAGGCGGAAGTGCGCTTCGCTTCGAATAATTGAAATCGATCGGTCCACCGAGTTGGCAGCGCGCCTCGCACGGGTTGAAAACCCGTGTCACGACGAAGCCGCACCACAACGGAGTGCCACACCCCCGGATTGGTGTGTTCGGGTTTTCCCTTCGCGTCTTCGCGCCTTCGCGGTGACAATATCCGGTTCGGCGCCGGCACGTTTGCCAAACCGCGCCGGATGAACAAAATCAGCCGGCCCCTCGCCGGCGTGGCGAGCGATTTGCGTGAGGCTTCTGGAAACATGGCACTTTCACGGCCCGAAATTCTCGATCAGCTCAAGGTCCTGCTCCGGCGGGACCTGAAGCTCGGCCCGGACATCGCGATCCCCGACGACATGCCGTTCAGCGGCACCGACGCCGACTTCGATTCGCTCGACATCCTGCTGCTGTTGTCGAGCATCGAAAGGCAGTTCAAGCTCAAGATCCCCAGCGAGGCGGTCGGGAAGGAAGTCTTCCGCAACCTCTCGACGCTGGCCGATTACATCGAGCGTCACGTCAACACAGGTGCGAAGATGGAAGATCCCCTGAGCCGGCTTCCCCACCGTGACCCGTTCCGGTTCATTACGCGGATCAACCAGCTCCAGCCGGGCATTTCGGGTGAGGCGGTGTGGGAGGTGAACGGGAGTGAGCCGTTCTTCGCCGGGCATTTCCCGGGCAATCCGTTGGTGCCGGGGGTGCTGATCGCCGAGGCGATGGCGCAGCTTTCGGGCTTGGTCGGCCCGCCCTCGGCAGATGAGGGAAGGCTCGTTCACGTCGACGTGCGGTTCGACCGGCCGGTCGCGCCGCCGGCCCAGATCATCCTCCGCTCCAAGCACCTGCGCTCGGTCGGGATCCTGCAGCAGTTCGAAGTCTCCGCCCTAGTGGGTGAGGAGACCGTCGCCCGCGGAATGCTCACCCTCAGCCGCCCGCGTAAAGGCGGGCCGCCCGGGCCGGGAGGCGCGCTGTGAATGGGAAACGCGAGGTCCTTTCACGTGGCACGGGCGTCTCGCCCATGCAGGGTGCTACGCACGGGCGAGACGCCCGTGCCACGCGCAGCCATCTCGTCCTTCTGCTCTTTCTCACAATCCTTTCTGGTGTCTGTGAAGCCGCTGGCCCGGCCACCCAGCCCGCCGACCCGGCGCTCTGGGCGAAGCTGACCGAGATCGACGCCCGGGCCGCGAAGGTCAAAAGCCTCTCGGCGAACTTCGACCAGCAGAAGTTCACTGCCTTGTTGCGCAAACCCCTGGAATCGAGCGGCACGGTCCGCATCAACGGCTCGGTAATGAGATGGGACACCAAGCAACCCGAGCCGAGCGTGCTGCTGATCGACGGCAAGGAAGCAAAGGTCTACTACCCCAACCAGAAGACGCTCGAGATCTACCCGATGGACAAGCGGCTGGCCGACCTGGCGGCGTCGCCGCTGCCGCGGCTGGACGTGCTCAAGGCGCGGTTCGCGTTCCGTCAGATCGACAACAGTGAGCTGGACAAATCCGCCCCGGCCGGCCGATTCATCGCACTGGAGTTGACGCCGACCGATCCCGCCCTGGCCGAGCACGTGCAGCGGGTGCGCGTGTTGCTGGACGTGGCGGGGGCTTATATTATTAAGGCCGAAATGACGGACAGCGACGGCGACCGGACGGCGCTGTCGTTTCGCGACGTTCAACTCAACGCGGCGGTGGGCGATTTGGCCCTCGCCGTGCCGCCCGGCACCGCCGTGACCCGCCCGTTGGAGGGGCTGGACGGGCAGGCGCCGCCGCGGCCGTCAAAGTCCCAAGGCCCAGCGAAGTGAAACTGGTTGACATCAGCAGCACTCCCCGACTCCACACGGCACTGCCCGCCCTGCCCCGCCCCGTCGCGGACCGCCAGCGCCACGCCCCGATCGAGCGGTGGGTCCGCTGGGCCGCGGCCGAGGGGTGGCTCAACGCGATGTTCTTCGCCTCCCGGCGGTTCCCCCGGTTCGTGCAGTGGGGCAAGCCGTTCTTCCGCTGGGGCGCGTGGACGCACTCGCATTATTTGCAGGACAACATCCTGGCCAATGCGCGTTGGCTGCTGGGCGCCGATTCGACCGCCGAGCAGCGGTGGGACTTCGGCCGTTCGGTCGTGTCGAGTTTCTTCGATTTCGTCCTCGACGTGGGCCGCAGCACCGGGCAGACGCAGAAGCAGTTGCTGGCGCGGATCGCCAGCGTCGAGGGGGATCCGGCGTACAAGGCCGCCCGGGCGGCGCGCAAGGGCGCAATCGTGCTGACGGCCCATATGGGGTCGTTTGAGGTGGGCATCGCGGCGCTGTTGCAGCACGAGCGGCACGTCCGCGTGCTCTTCCGCCGCGATTCGTTCGGCCTGTTTGAGCGGACCCGCTCGACGCTCCGCCGGCAGCTCGGCGTGATCGAAGAGTGCGTCGACGACGGGCTCAACACGTGGATGCGGCTGCGCGAGGCGCTGGCCGCCGACGAGGTGGTGCTCATCCAAGGCGACCGCGTCATGCCCGGCCAGAAGGGCCGCCGGGTCCCGATGCTCGGCGGGCACATGGTCCTGCCGACCGGGCCGTTGCGGCTGGCGCTGGCGACCGGCGCGCCGATCGTGCCGACGTTCTCCGTCCGCGACCCAGACGGCCGGATCCGCCTCTTCATCGAGCCGCCGATCTGGGTCACTGACGAGGCGAGTTTCGAATCCGGCCTCGAAGCCGTCCGCGCCGCCCTCGAGAAGTACCTGCGCCGCTTCCCCGAGCAATGGCTCATGATCCACCGCGCCTGGTGCGAGGACGCTGAGAAATGAAACGCTGAAGTAAAAAGCGCCGCCAAGACGCCAAGGACGCCAAGAGAAGAACACAAAGAATTGGAAGAATAGAGATCCGGTGCATCGGCGTTCTAATCTCTTTTTGGCGTCCTTGGCGTCTTGGCGTCTTGGCGGCCGATTTCGTTTTTCCGCAGTAAACGGCAGATCTTCATGTCTGGCAGTTCCGTTCCCATCGTCGTCAGCGGCGCCGGGTTGATCACCCCGCTGGGGTTGTCGCGCGCACAGACTTGGGCGGCGGTGCGGGCGGGCCGGTGCGGGATGGGACCGATGGGGGCGATGGAGTCGCCACTTCCCGCAGGCGCGGAGGGCGGACAGGCGCCGGACCTGCCCGGAGACTTCGCGCCGCGGCTGCCGCGCGAATCGCGGTATTTGCGTTACGCGGTCCTGCAGGCGATGCAGGATGCGGGGATCGAACCCCAGTTGCCTTGCGCCCCGGAACGCGTCGCGCTCGTGCTCGGGACGACGCTGCACGGCATGCGCGCCGGGGGCGAGTTCTTCCGGCGGAATGACCCGGCGGCCCTCCGCGATTTCCTCGCCGGGGCGGTCGTCCGCAACGCCTGCGGCGACCTGCCCTTCCACGGCGGCGCGATGACGACCTGCTCGGCTTGCTCGTCGAGCCTCGGCGCGATCGCCCTCGCGGTCACGCTGCTGCGCAAAGGGGAACTCGATCTGATCGTCGCCGGCGGATACGACACAATCAGCGAGTACGTCTGGGGCGGGTTCAATAGCCTGCGGCTGGTCGCCTCCGGCCCGCCGCGACCGTTCACCCGCAACCGGCAGGGCATGAAACTGGCCGAGGGGTACGGCATCGTTGTGCTGGAACGCGCCAGCGACGCGCACGCCCGCCGCGCGCGGCCGATCGCGACAGTGCTGGGCTTCGGGGAATCGGCCGACGCCCATCACCTCACCCAGCCCCATCCGGCTGGGGACGGGGCGGCCCGGGCCATGGAGCAGGCGCTCGCGTCGGCAGGCCTGATGCCCGCCGAGATCGACCTCGTCGCGGCCCACGCGACCGGCACGCCGGACAACGACGCCGCCGAGTTCGCGGCCCTTTCCCGCGTGTTCGGCACCGAGCTTTCGCGGGTGCCGGTCGTCGCGTTCAAGAGCCAGCTGGGCCACACGCTGGGCGGGGCCGGGGCCGTCGAATTGATCCTCGCCGTCACCGCGATGCGGGAACAGACGGTCCCCGCCTGCGCGAACGTCGCGGCCGGGGATGTGGAATTCGCCGGGTTGAATCTCGCGACCGGCACGTCAAGGCCGGCGCGAATCCGTGCCACGCTCAACACCTCGCTCGGGTTTGGCGGCGCGAACACATGCGTGATCCTCGGGCCGCCGTCAGAGTGGAAGGGCGAGGCTCCCGCCGAGCCGGGTCGTTCGATCGAGTCTCCCCTCGCGAGTGACTCGACCCTGTCCAGCCACGCGGGGCCGCCGCCCGTTTCGGTAATGCAGGAAGACCGCTTGGCGGTTTCGCAATCCGCGCGCGGCACCGACGGCGCTCCGATTGCGAAACCGCAAGCGGCCCCGCCGACGGCTTTTCCGGCGGGCGCATCCTCCCCATCCGTTCCCGATGAAAACGCGCGAAGGCGGCTCGGCAGGAGTCTCGCCCTCCCGACTCGCGACGTCTTCATCACCGGCATCGGGGTTGTGCTCCCTGGCGCGGTCGGCAACGACGCATTCCTCCGCCGCCTCACGGCCGGCGCCGACCCACTCGGCGGCGAGATCCCGGACGCGGACTTCGCGTCGCTGCTCAACGCCCGCCGCGTACGGCGGATGAGCCAATACGTGAAACTCTCGCTGGCGGCCACGGTCCTGTGCCTGCAAGACGCCGGGATCACCGACGTGCCGGCGTTCGCCGAGAGTTGCGCCGCGGTGCTCGGCACCACGCACGGGTCGACCAACTACTGCGAGCAGTATTACGGCCAGATCGTCCGCGAGGGCGTCGTCGCGGCCAACCCGATGCTCTTCGCCGAGGGCGTGCCGAACGCCGCGGCGGCGCATCTGAGCCTGATGCTGTCGCTGAAGGGGCCCTGCCAGACGATCATCGGCACGCTCACCGCCGGGCTGGACGCGATCCGCGTCGCAGCCGCGCGGATCGCGACCGGCGAATGGGAGCGCGCGATCGTCGGGGCGGCGGAGGAGTTCTCGCCGACGGTGAACGACGCCCATGCGCGATGCGAATCGTCGATCGCCCCGGGCGCCGTGATCGGCTCGGGCGCAGTAACATTCCTG
>DASXMX010000359.1:0-15439 GCA_036495445.1 Tepidisphaeraceae bacterium | reverse complement strand
AGGGCGAACACAAGGTTCGCCCCTACGTGGGCACCATAAAAGGCAGCCGGACGGGAAGCAAGTCGATCTGGACGGGGGTGAAGCCGGCGGGGTCGCCATCGACCTGAACGGGGACGGGGCGGGGCGACTCAATCCGGATCTGCTTGCCGCGGCGGTAGACGACGCCCTCGGACTGCACGTGCTCGCCCGCCGCCGCGAGGAGGAAGAGGCGAACGAGATCCACGTGCGAGTGGCAGGGGAGGACGCACACGTCGAGCAGGCCGTCATCGGCGCGCGCGAAGGGCACGACCGGGAAACCCGTGCCGTACTCGGCGAGGTTCCCGACAAACGCCAGCGCGTTCTGCTCCGGGAAAATCTCCTGTCCGTCGAGGATCACCCGCAACGGCGCGCCCGGCGTTTCGAGCAGCGACAGTATCGCCGGCAACGCGTAGTGCCACAATTGGATCGGTCCACGACGCAGCCGATCGAGGTGCATCACCACCTGGGCGTCGAACCCGACGCCGGTCATCAGGAGGAACAAGCGGTCGTTCGCCCGCCCGGCGTCGAGTTGGCGCACCTTTCCCTGGTTCACGATCCGGCTCACCTGCTCGGCCACCGTCGCCAGCTTCCAGTGGATCCCAAGATGCCGGCCCATCAGGTTCGCCGTGCCCAGCGGGACAGGGAGCAGCGGGGGGACGGGGCCGGCTTGCAGCAGGCGTTCCGCCACGCCGCGGAGCGTCCCGTCGCCACCAATCACGATCGCCGCCCGCGCGGTGCCATCGAGATCCTCGTCGCTGAGATCGGAGGGCTTCTTCAACCACTTGTGAACGCGGAACCCCTCGCGGTGGAACTGCCCCTCCAGTTCATCCGCGATCCGCGCCCCCACCCCGCGTCCGGCAATGGGATTGGCGAAGATCAGGATCTGATCGGTGGCGGGCGGGGCGATCTGGGGGTCGGTCAAGGTGGTCATCGTTGTGGAGCCCGGTTGCCCATCAGGGCGAGCCTTCGTGACCCGCCGGCGTGAGCGTCGCCTTCCGGGGTGGCATGGGCATGTACTCATGCCCGTGCTTTTCTGCAATTTGAAGACACGGACATGAGTACATGCCCATGCCACCCGTCGAGGCGCAAGTGCCTTTCACTGGGGTGGTGTGCATCCCGCGTGCCACGGGAAGGTTGACACCTTCCCGCTCCCGTCTTATCAATATTGTACTTTTCCACCCCGGCCCAGCCACCCCAACAGTTGGGGCGAGCCGGGGCCTGTCTGCATTTGGAAGCAATCCCGATATGAGCGAAACTTCTGTCGCGACGATCAACGAGCGGGCCGCCGAGGAGTTCTTCAAGAAGGGCCACGAGTCCGAGGCCCAGGGGTCTCACGAGCGGGCCGCCGAGTTTTACGAGCGGGCCCTCAACGAGAACCCGGACCACGAGCGGGCCTGCTTCCGGCTGGCGGTGCTGTACGACCGCCGGGGCGAGGATGCCAAGGCGATCGAGCTCTACGAGCGGGTGACGACCAGCCCCCCGGTCCACCTCAACGCACTGGTGAACCTGGCAATCCTGTACGAGGACAACAACCACTACGACGAGGCGCACCGGTGCCTCGACGCGGTGCTGCGGACCGATCCGAACCACACCCGCGCCCGGCTCTACATGAAGGACGTGGAGTCGGCCCGGTCGATGTACTACGACGACGACGAGCACCGCGGCGACCGCCGCAGCGCGGTGCTGGAGATCCCGATCAGCGACTTCGAGCTCTCCGTCCGCAGCCGCAACTGCCTCAAGAAGATGAACATCCGCTCGCTGGGGGACCTGCTGCGGACGACCGAGCAGGAACTGCTCAGCTACAAGAACTTCGGCGAGACGAGCCTGAACGAGATCAAGTCGCTGCTGGCGCAGAAGGGGCTGCGGCTCGGGCAGGCGGCCGAGGACGGCAAGGGCGGCGCGGCCGCCGCCGCCGCCGCCGGCGCGATGCTGCGGCGGCCGACGGCCAACGTCGGCAACGTCGCGCCGGAACTGCTCTCCAAGTCGGTCGGCGACCTGGAACTGTCCGTCCGCTCCCGCAAGGCGCTGCAGCGGCTCAACATCAACAGCCTGGGCGAACTGGCCGCCCGCACCGAGGACGAATTGCTGGGGTGCAAGAACTTCGGCCAGACGAGCCTCAATGAGATCAAGCAGCAGCTCGGCAACTTCGGGCTGTCGCTGCGAAAGCTCGAGGACTGATCGGACCGGGAGGGCGAGGCTCCTGCCGAGCAGGGGGGTGTGGTACCGGTAACAGCATGCAAGGCGTCACCACCGCGATCGTGGGCTTTATCTTCGTCTGCCTGGTTTACCCGCATTTGGTCAAGCACCGCCCGCAGTTCTATTCGGCGCTGGGGCTGGTGCTGCTGGTGATCCTTTTCGACGCGATCGCCCACATGGCCACGGATCCGATCGGCGCGCTGGTCCGCGTGATGTACGTCTTCACCGCGCTGGTGCAGATCCTGGCGATCCTGATCCTGGTGCTGTGCGTCGGCGGCTTGAGCGTGCGGGAACTGGCCGGCGAGGTGGCGCGCACCGTCGAAGTCATCCGCCGTGGCGAGGACAAGCCGATCCTCGTCCCGCTGCGCGGCGAGCAACCCAGGCCGCGCGAGGAACGACAGGAAACGGTCGCCGCAGTGGTCCCACCTGCCGCCGCGCCGGAAGTCGCGCCGCGATCGTCCCCGCCCGTGCCGGACGATTCGAAAATCCCGCTTGAGTAGTGGCGATCAAGAATTGTTTTCCAAACCGGTGACGCTCTCGTAAAATGGGCCGGGTCAGGGTAGAGCGAGGGTTTCGTTAGGAGAACTGATGGGTGTCAACCATTTGCTGGCGGCGGCCTCGGCCGCGCCGGTAGCCGGCGGCGGATACGTAAGTATCTTCAAGATCGTCGTCGCAGTGCTGATCCTGTTGGCGTGGGCCCGATTGCTTGCCTGGGCGGACGCGGATGCCCCGGTCGCCCACATGCCGCGGATCCCGCTCAACATCGGCAACCTGTTCGGGTTGATCGTTGCCTTCGCGATTTTCTTCCTCATTCCGGGCACGTTCAGTTTTTGGATCGGCGTGCCGGTCCTCCTGCTGGGCATCGGCGTCGAAATCGCCGTCTACCTCAACATCCGCAAGAAGATCGTCGGCCTCTCCGACCTGCGCAGGCAGTGGAACGAGTACCTCGCCGGCAAGAAGGGCAAGAAGAAGGAAGACACCGGGCCGGGCGAGGTGGTCCTCATGTCAAAGGCCGGGCCGGTGCCGGTGCCCGATGTCAACTCGCCCGACAAGGCGCCGTATGACGCGACTCAACTGGCGCTGACCGATCCGCTCAAGAAGGGGGCCGACCAGATCGACATCGACGCCCGCGCCGAGGGCGGCGCCAGCATCAAGTACATCGTGGACGGCGTCTCCTACACGGGCCAGGTGATCGACCGCGTCGTCGGCGGGTCGGCCATCGGTTACGTCAAGCGGCTGGCCGGCATGGACGTCGAGGAGCGCCGAAAGCCCCAGGCCGGCGCGATGAAACTCCAGATCGGCAAGTGGAAGCGCGAGGTGAAGGTGCAGTCCGCCGGCAACACCGCCGGCGAATACCTGCGGATGATGCTGGACCCCAAGAACCGCCACAACTACACCCTCGACACCCTCGGGTTCACCGACGAGCAATTGGAATCGGTGCGGGAGAGCATCAAGCTCAATAACGGCGTCGTACTCCTCTCAACGCCCAAGGGGATGGGGCTGACCAGCCTCCTGTACGGCGTCCTCCGCGGGCATGACGCGTTCCTGAAGCACCTGCAGACCGTCGAGCGGGACCCAGAGGAGGACGTGGAAGGCATCACCCAGAACAAGCTGGCCGCCAACGCACCGGCGGCCGAGGAATCCAAGACCGTCGACTGGGTGATCAGCCAGGAGCCGGACGCAATCCTGCTCAACCGGATCGAGGACCCGCGCTCGGCCGTCGAACTGATCAACTTCGCCAAGACGGGCCGCCGCGTCTACATCGGCATGCGGGCTTCCAGCACGTTCGAGGCGCTCAACCAGTGGCGCAAGCTGGTGGGCGACGACAACCTCGCCATGGAGGCGCTGGCGATGGTCATCAACGGCCGCGTCCTCCGGCGGCTATGCAACAACTGCAAAGTGCCGTACGCTCCCGACCCGGGCACGCTCCGCAAGCTCGGCATGAACTCGGACAAGGTCACTCAGTTGTTCCAGGCCCGCACGGAACCGATCCGCGACCCCAAGGGCAACCCGATCCCGTGCGAGTTCTGCGGCGACCTGCGGTACCGGGGCCGGACCGGAGTGTTCGAGATCATGAAGGTCGACGACGACATCCGCGCCGCCGTCGTCACCGGCAAGCCCGTCGAGCCGGTCTTCCGCAAGCAGCGGGCGCGGTTCCTGCAGGAGGAGGCGCTGGCGCTGGTCGAGCAGGGCGAGACCAGCGTGCAGGAAGTGAAGCGGGTGCTGAAGGGCGAGACGGCGGCCGAGCCGCCGCCGCCGGCCGAGCCCCCGCCCACGGCAGGCCGGCCGCGCACGTCCCCGCCGGGCGCGCCGCCCAAGGCGCCGCGCCGGCCGGCGCCCGGCGCTGTCTGATTGTCGCGCTCGCGCGCGTCCGCCTTCTCGCTCGTCGTCCCCACCAACCGGGTGCCTGACCATGCTCTTCCTGATCATCATTGGCCTGTTCTTCGCCGGGATCGTCTTCTTCCACATGATCCAGGGGTTCTTCAGCGCCACGCTGTCGGCGATCCTGACTATCATCTCGGCGGTGCTCGCCTTCTCCCTGCATGAGACGATCGTCGAGAAATTCCTCGCGGGGAAGATGGCCGACTACATTCACGCCGTCATCCTGCTGGCGCTGTTCGGGATCATCTACCTGATCCTGCGATCGATCTTCGACAATGTCGTCAAAGGCAACGTCCGCGTGCCCAACGCCCTCGACAAGGGAGGCGCGGTGGTGATGGGCGTGATCGCGGCGACCTTCGCCACCGGCATCATGGCCATTGCCGCCGAGGAATTGCCCTTCACGACCACCATCGGCGGATTCTCCCGGTACGACGTGCAGCAGGACCGCGAAGTCGTCGTCCCCGCCCAGCGCTCGCTGGACCGCATCGTCTTCTCCGAGTTGTCGATCCACGAGCCGGGCAAGTTCGGCGACGAAGGGACGGGCCACGGCGTCCCGATCATCCCGGTCGACAGCGTCGTCGTCGGCGCGGTCAAGCGACTCAGCAACGGCGCGTTCAGCAACGGCAAGCCGCTGCAGGAGATCCACCCCGACTACCTCGATGAGCTGTTCGGTCAGCGCGTCGGCATCGAGCCGGGCGGGAACCACGTCGCCATGAACCTGCCGGACAAGCGGCTCCAGGCGATGGATGTGGTCGGGATCTACTCCGACCTGATTCCCGATGCCAACCAGAAGGACTCGGAATTCACGAAGCTGCGCACCGGCGGGAGCCTCAAGCCGATCACGCTCACGCCCCAGTCCAGGGACACGTTCCTGGTGGTGCGGGTCGCCTTCAAGATCCAGGCGAGCGACCAGTCCGACCATATCGTCCGATTCAGCACAGGCTCGGCCCGGCTTGTGGCGCCGGCCCCCGGCAACGACACGGGCGAGGCCGACTTCGTCAACTACTACCCCGTCGGCTCCCTGCAGGACGCGTCGATCCTCTACCTGAACAAGGTGGACGATTTCATGTTCAGCAAACCGATCAGCGACCACGACGAGGGCGTCGACTTGGTCTATAAGGTTCCGAAGAGCCAATTCGAGAAGAAGGCGCCGCCCGGCACGTTCATCGAGTTCAAGCGGTTGGCCCGGGTGAACCTGAGCGGCGAGCCGGTGCAGCCCGGCGTGAAGTTGAAGAAGAGCGAGGATTTCAACCCGCTGCGCAAGCCGCGGGTCGTGGCCGGGTTGCAGCCTGGGGAGTCGATGCCACAGCCCGCCCCCGAGCCGGCGCCCGCGCCGACCCCGGCCCCCGCGCCTGCCGCGGGATCCACGCCCGCCGCGGCGCCGGCGGCCCCGGCAACTGCCGGCAAGGTCGAGGCAACTGTCTCGGACAAGGTCCCGGTCACCGTCAGCGCCCCGGCCGGGTCGGACGGGTCCTTTGCCGCCGTGCCCGGCGGGAACGCCAACGTCACCGCCGGCAAGCTGAAGACCGGCACCCTCGACAGCACCGAGGCCGAACAAACCCAGCCGCTGAAGGTGACGCAGTTCGCGGTCCCCGACGGGCAGGCGATGGTGCAGGTGTCGGTCGCGCCATCGTCGGCCAATCCGTGGCAGTTCAATAACGAGCCCGACCAGTATGAGTTGGTCGACTCGTCGAACAAAAAGTATCAGCCGTTCGGCGTCTTCGCGACTTATGAGAAGGGGGGCGAGCGGTTCTATCTCCGCTACGTGGACAATGCGACGATCAGCGGCGCCGCAGCGCCGGACGGCGCGGGCGCGCCCAAGCAGGTCGTTCTGCTCTACCTGGTTCCGGCCAACACGACCGTGAAGGAGTTCGACGACCACGGGAAGAAGGCCAGCGACCTGAACCTCGTCGCGAAGTAACGATGCGGGAGGCTAGCGCATGCGACTCGGGTTGTGGTCGGTCGTGGGCTTGGGCGTTTTGCTGCTGATCGTCGCTTCGATCAGCGGACTCGCGCAGCAAACGCCGGCGAACGAGCCAGCGTCGGGTGCGAACACCGTGATTCGCCTCTGGCCGGGCGATGCGCCCGGCGCGCAGGGGACGGCCGATGCGGACGTCCCCACGCTGACGCTCTTTCTTCCCGAGCCCGCGACGGCGAACCGCGCCGCCGTCGTGGTCTGCCCGGGGGGCGGATATCATGGGCTGGCCGCCCACGAAGGCAAGCCGGTCGCTGAATGGCTCAACACGTTAGGCGTCACCGCGTTCGTGCTCAAATATCGCCTCGGTCCTAAATACCATCACCCGTTTGAGATGGGCGACGTGAACCGTGCCATCCGCACCGTTCGTGCCCGTGCGGCCGAGTGGAAGCTTGATCCCAATTGCATCGGCGTGCTGGGGTTCTCTGCCGGCGGGCACCTGGCCTCGACCGCCGTCACCCATTTCGACGAGGGCAAGTCCGACGCCGACGACCCGATCGAACGCGCCAGTTCCCGCCCCGATTTCGGCGTTTTGATCTACCCGGTGATTACGATGACCGACCCGTTCACGCATCACGGGTCGCGAACGAATCTGCTGGGCGACTCGCCGTCAGAGGAACTGGTCGAGTTGATGTCGAACGAAAAGCAGGTGACCGACAAGACGCCGCCGTGCTTCCTCGTGCACACGGCGACGGACACGGTCGTGCCGTTCCAGAACAGCCTCTTGTTCGCCGAGGCGATGCAGAAGCACCATGTCCCCGTCGAACTGCACGTCTTCGACCACGGCGCCCACGGCTTCGGGCTCGGCGGCAAGGACCCGATCCTGAGCCAATGGCCCGGCCTGTGTGCCAAGTGGATGCAATCGCACGGGTGGCTGTAGGGGCGAACCTTGTGTTCGCCCTTCCGCAGGGGGTGAACCTTGTGTTCACCCTCTTCCTCCGAAGCGCGCAAGGCGGGCGAGATCGACATCCGCCCCGAGAGGAGATCCGCCATGTCCCGCACGCTCCTGGCTTCGATCCTCGTCGTATTGACGCTCAGCGGAATCGCCTGGTCGGCCGACGAAAAACCAAAGGATTCTTCGTCGGAGGCTTCCTTGATCGGCGGCCGGCTGACGTTCACCCCGCCGCCGGACGATGCCTGGGCGCGGGCGACGAACGTGAATGCGGACGATGCCGCCGCGTACGGTGCGCGGGACGAGAAGGGGGCGATCGCGATCCAGGTTCTGCCCGCCGACGCGGAAATGACGCCTCAGATGGGCGGTGCCGTGGTTCGCTCGCTCCGCGACGCCCACAAGAAGGCCAACCAAAACATCGTTTATGGCCCCAAGGTCGAGCCGGACAAGCGATTCGCGCTGAAGGTCCACGAGAAGTACCAGGTGGGGGAAAAGACCGCCGACGAACTTCACCTCTACCGCAACGTCGGCCCGCGAGTGGTCATGGTGACGGTGAACGCTTGGGTCACCGACGACGCGGCCGCCAAGCCGGTTCACCAGGCCGGGGAAGACGTCCTCGCCAGCGCGAAATGGGCGCCGAGCGCGAAGAAGAAGTAAGCCTTTCCGTTGACGAGCCGACTCCTTGCCTTCGAAGTTGCCGGGATGCAAAGGAATCCCTGTTTTTCGAATCATGCCGGATCGCCGCTTGCGGTTTCGCAATCGGCCGCGTCGGTCGCGTCGGATTTCGAAACCGCCCAGCGCGGGCATAGCCTTTGCACTGGAATTCACCGGTCATACGAAAGGAGACCCATGGCTGACGAAGATGTGGTGGCCGGCAAGGTGAAGCAGGTCAAGGGCAAGGCCAACGACATCGCCGGCGCCGTCACCGGCGACACCGCCCAGCAGATCAAGGGCAAAACGGAGAAGGCCGTCGGCAAGGTTCAGGAGGAGTTTGGCAAATCGACTCAACGCGAACGGCCGATCGACGAATAGCGACTGCGGTTCAGAACGGTTCGATCGAGCACCCGCCCCGGTTGTGGCCGCTTCATCACGGCGGCACCGGGGCGATTTTTGCGCGGGCGGTGTCTGACATTACTGGATTTCCGGCCCCGCGTCCGATAAAACCAAAGCGTTCCGTGAACGGACAACTCGGGAACGTTTGGGCCGGGCAGGGTGGGTCAACCGGCTCGGTGGCTTTTTTATCATGGGGCCATGGATGGCGAAGTGGTATCTCTTCCTCAGCGTAGCCCTGCTTGCCGCGGCCGGATGCCAGCAGCAGAAGCAGGTTTCAATGGTCGACAATCTGCCGGAGCCGAACTTCGGCGGGCCGACATTCGAGCATCACCCTGCTCCCGCGCCGGCGCCTCCGGTCGTGGTCGCGCCGGCCCCGAAGCCCGCGCCGCTGAAGCCGGTGGAACCCCCGGCCGAGGCGGTTCCGGCGAGCTGGGTTCCCAAGGCGCCGCTGCGCCAATGGTACTGGGTCGTCATCCACCACAGCGCCACCCCGACCGGCGGCGCCGCCGCCTTCGACAAGATGCACCGCGCCAAGGGGTGGGACGAGCTCGGGTATGATTTCGTCATCGGCAACGGCACCGACACCCGCGACGGGCAGATCGAGGTCGGCCCGCGGTGGACCGAGCAGAAGTGGGGCGCGCACGACAAGACGCCGGGCAACCAGTACAACGAGCATGGCATCGGCATCTGCCTCGTCGGCAACTTCGACGTGAGCCATCCCAGCACTGCGCAGATGAAGTCGGTCGAGCGGCTCGTCGCCTACCTGATGAAGACCTACCGCATCCCCGCCGACCACGTCCTCGGCCATGGCGAAACCAAGGCCACCGACTGCCCCGGCCGCTACATGAACGTCGCCCAGGTCCGCCGCGTCTGCGCCCAATTGGTCCCCAAGGTTGGCCACGCCCGCGCGGAGGCCGACGAATCCGCTCCTGGCAAAGAACTGCTCGCGACCAGCCACGGCAAGTAGAGCGCTGGCTTTATGTCACGGTAGGTCACGCCCCAGGAGTGAGAGCATCCCTCCTTTCCGAGCAGCAGATCAATCACCCAGTACCCGCGCGCGTGAGGTCCCGACGATCGAGAGTGTTTGAGGACGGCGGCGTCGATTAAGCCGTGCCGCTCCACCGGATACGAATCGATGCTGGTCATCCACTCGGCATGGCTCATCCGCACACTCATGACGTCGGGTTCAGCCCTGGTCGACAATGTCGTTCGTGCCGAAGAGTTTGAAGTACACGTTCCCCACGACGTGAATCACAGTGGTCGTCGCGGGATCGCGCATTCGGCAATTGACGTTGAACGCGGCCAGCGTGACCGGCTTGGGCGCACCCTCCAGCAATTGCCATATCCCGGCGGGGAAGTCGACCTGCGCCGTCACCGTCGCGATGTCCTCGGGCATCTCCACCCCGTTGACCAGCAGGCACGTGACGTCCGGAGCGGGGCCTGCGGCCGTACGCGGATGGATGAGGACCAGCGCGACCGTCTGGCAGAGCGCGCGAAAGGTGAGCCGCACCGGCAAGAAGCCTTTGAGCCGGACGGTGCAGTCGAACGCCGCCGGATCCTTCCGTAGCAGATCGCGGAAACAGCGGGTCATGCCGGCCATCTCTTCGAATACTGGGTCGGCGGGCGGCGCGTCGCGGTCCGTTTGCCCCAGCCGAATCCAATTGATGGACACTGCCGTTTTCGGTTCCATAGGTGGAGGATACTCGACCAAACCCTCGGCGGCATCCGTCCATTTGCACGGCCGAAGCGCAGAACCCCACCGATTGCCTGGAGCCGCCGGAAAAGGCGTGGCGAATAGTCCCCGGAAAGGGAGAAACCCCGCAGCGAGCGGGGTTTCTTTCATTCAAATGGGTAGGGCCGGAATCGAACCGGCGACACATGGATTTTCAGTCCATTGCTCTACCAACTGAGCTACCTACCCTCAACAGGTGGGGCACAATTCTAGGCGGCCGGGGGCAGTTTGCAAGGGCCTGGGACACTGCGTGATCCGTGCCGTCATGCGGGCAACTGGGCGAGCATCTTCTGCATCAGGGGACCCAAGTCCCGGCCCATGCCGTGGGCGAAGGCGGCGGACTTGGCGACGCCGGTTTGGAGGACCCGCCGGGCTTCGTCCTTCAAGCCCAGGCGGATCAGCGTCTGGGCCAGGACGTGATACGTGGCGAGGTGATCCGGGGCCGTGCGGCTGGCGAACCGCAGGTGCTCGGCGGCCTCCGCAAGCGTCGCGTCGTCCTCCGCAACCTCGAACAGCTTCTTGCCGAGCGCGAACCGGCTCAGCGGATCGTTCTCGTCCATCGCGACGAGCTTGCGGAGCTTGGGAAGATCGAGAGCCATGGAGCGGAAGAGGTGAAACGTGATAAGTGGAACGTGACGGGAAGAACCGCTCCCGTATCACGTTTCACTCATCACGTTTCACTCGCATCGCGACCCGAATTGTCATCGTCACACGAAAGCGAATCGGTGCGGCTACTGCGGCGGCTCGATGCGCACCGTGTTTTCGCGGTCGCCGCGGCGGACTTCCATCACGATCGCTTGCTTGGGCTTTTCCTTTCGGATCTGCTCGTAGGTCTTCTTGAACTGGTCGAGGTCGGTGACCGGCTCGTTGTCGATCTTGGTGATGACGTCGTCGCGGTGAAGGCCGCCGGTCTGGGCGGCGGCTTGGGGACGAAGCAGCGAGACGATCACGCCCTTCTGGTCGGGCGGGAGCTTCTGGCCGTAGATGTCGGTGAAGACCAGCTCGCGGGCCTCGAAGCCGAGGTCGTCGGCGAAGAACCGCCTGGCCAGGTTCTGCCCCTTGGGCTGCTCGCCGAGCGTCAGCTCAACGTCCTTGGGCGCCTGGTCCTTCTCGCGGAGGATCGAGAGGGTGACCTTCTCGCCGGGCTTCATCCGGCGGATGGTGCGGCTGAGGATCATCGGCAGCTCGACCGGCTGATCGCCTCGCTCAAGCGGCTTGCCGTTGAACTTCACGACGATGTCGCCCGGCTTAATGCCGGCCTTTTCGGCCGGGGCGCCGGGGATCACGTCGCCCACCTGGATGGCCGGCTGATCGCCCAGGCCCAGCACGTCGGCCAGGTCCTTGGTGACGCCGTTCATCTGCGACACGCCGATCCACGGCAGCTTGATCGGGTGCTCGGCCGTGGGCGGGTCGTGGATGCCCAGCAGGAAGTCCCGCGCCGGGACGTAGAACCTCGGCGGGGTCATCACCATCTGCAACTCGCTATTGCCGCGCGGGTCATTGAGCAGGGGGCTGGCGCCGTTGGGGCTGACCAGGCCGATCGCCTTGCCGTCGATGTCGAACACGGGCGAGCCCATCGCGGCCAGCCCGCCGCCGGTCACCAGCACCTGCGGGATCTCGCCGCGGAGCACCGCGGAAACCGCGCCTTCCACGAAGAACGTCTTGTAGTTCGCCGACTTGGTCAGCATGCCGATCGAGAGGATCGGCTCGCCGATGTTCACGTTTGCGTCCTCGAACCCGATCGGCTTCCAGTGCTGCGGCTGCTTGGTCTTGAGGAACGCCAGGTTCGTCCGCTCGTCGCGGCCCTGGAAGACGGCGTCCAACTCGGTCGGCTCGCCGTCCTCGCGGGGGACGAGGATCTTGAACTCCTTCATCTCATCATCGGGGAACTGCGTCGGGAACAGCGTCATCGACGCCATGACCAGCCCGTCGTCGCTGACGACGACGCCGGCCCCGCTCAGTTCCATCCGCCCCAGCGGGTTCTGGAAGACATACTGCACGACGACCAGCGACGGGGTGACGCGCTGGTAGAGCGTCTGCGCCACGTCCGGCGACACCGTCGCCGACGCGGCGGAGGAGAGAAACAGGAGCGCGAGGAGCGCTTTAGAGGTTCGTGACATTGAAACTCCGCCTTGTTGTTGTGACTCGTGTATATACGATTCATGTAACACGGGTTTTCAACCCGCGCGAGCGACGTTCTCGGCACGGGTTGAAAACCCGTGTCACGGGGAACCATCATTGCTCGTCGTAGTTGATCTTGAGCACCGCGGACTGCCGGCCGCGGCCGCGCTGGATCTGGAGCAGGACGGCCTTCTGCTTCTTCTCGGTCGATTCCTTGTACGCCTTGTTGAACGCATCCAGGTCCTCGACGCGCGTCCCGTTGACCGAGTGGATCACGTCGCCCGGCTGCAACTCGGCCTTGGAGGCCGGATACCCGGGGCTCATCGTCGTGACGATCACGCCGGCCGGGTCGTCGATCTGCGCCTCGTTGGCCCAGGCGCGGGTCATGTCGCGCACCGACAGGCCCCAGGTCTTGAACTCCTTCTCCTCGCCGACCGCGCCCTGCAGCTTCTCGGTCCTGGCGGTCAGGTGAAGGACGTCCTTGCCGCGCTGCAGGGTGAGCGTGACCTCGGTGCCGATCGGCAGGTCGGCGATCATCTTCCGCGTGGGAGCTAGTTCCTCGGGGAAGCGGACGTTGGTGGGGCGGCTGTTGACCTCGAGCAGAATGTCCTGCGGCTTGACGCCGGCCTTCTCCGCCGGGGAGTTGCGGTCCACGCTGTTGACCAGCACGCCCTTGTCGATGTCGACGTTGAAGAACGTCTCCAGGTCCTGCATCGGCTTCATGTCGACGCCCAGGTCGCTGCGATCGACGCGGCCGGTCTTGTCGGCCGTGGGGGTGGCGAGGATCTTGCGGATCACTTCCTTGGCGGTGTCGATCGGGACGGCGAAGTTGAGGTTCTGCCCGCCGCCCCGCGTGTTGATCCCGACGACCTTGCCGGTCATGTCCACCAGCGGGCCGCCGCTGTTGCCCGGGTTGATCGGCGTGTCCATCTGGATCCAGTTCGCGAAGTCGCCCGTCTCGTATTCGTCGATGTGCATCCGCTCGGGGTAGAACGTCCGCTCGTTGTTCGAGACGACGCCCAGCGTCATCGTTCGTGCCAGCCCGAACGGCGTGCCGACCGCCATCACGTCCTGGCCCGGGATCAGGTTCCGGCTCTCGCCCAGCTCGGCGTGGCGGAACTGCACCTTCTTGTCCTTCAGCTCCTGCGCGTCCATCTGCACGACCGCCAGGTCCGTCCAGTGGTCCTCGCCGACCAGCTTCGCGTGGACGCGCTCCTTGCTGTAGAGCGTGACGTAAATCTCCGCCGCCCGCCCGGCGACGTGGAAGTTGGTCAGAATGCGGCCGTCGTCGTCGATGATCACGCCCGACCCGATCCCGCGGCGGACGTTGCGCTTCCCTTCGGAATAAATCTCCTGCGCCACGTCGAGCCGGACGACCGACGGGAACACCCGGCTGGTGACGTCCACCACCGCCTGGGGCGTGGCGGGCGGAAACGGCGCGTTCTCTGCGGTGCTGATGCCCCCGTCCCGGGCAAGGGCCGAACCGCTCAGAATCAGGCCCAGCCCGCATGACAGCAAGGCCGCGCCAAACCGAAGCCCCCGGGCTCTGGAATTGTGCATAGGTTGTGGAGGGAGGGACGATATCGAGTGGCTGCGCATGGGCTCCTGTGGGTTAGACCCTAAAGTGCTCGATTCGTGGCTGACATAACATGCGCTAAGCGGGCGCATGTCGCAACTGTTTTGGAGCGCCGCTTGCGGCTTCGCGAACGAAGGGACGCACCCGATTCGCGAAGCCGCAAGCGGCGCAGCCCCGAATAGTACCCCGCATCGTAGGACTCGATCATGGGATTTCCCTCCGGTTCCGTCTCGTTCCGTCGTTTCGCTGTCGTCGGCAGGAGCCCGACCGCCGTGGATCAGACGCTCCTGGACAAGCTTTCCGAACACGCCCTGCGCCCCAGTGACATCGGCGCGCCCGAGGAAGTCGAATACGGCTGGTCCGGCGGGCACCACATCCTCGACGCCAGCTTCACGTTCGACCACAACGTCTTCGCCGACGCGCTCCACTTCGCGCTCCGCGTCGACACCAACAAAGTCCCCGGCGAGTTGAAAAAGGCCGACCAGATCATGGAGGAAGAGGCGCTGGCCGCCACGAACCCGTCCGGGTTCATCAGCAAGAACCAGAAGAAGGACGCGAAGGAGACGGTGGCCAGGAAGATCGAGGACGAGCTGCGCTCGGGGAAGTACCGCCGCAGCAAGCTCTCGCCGATCCTCTGGGACCTGCCCAACGCCACGCTCTACTGTTCGGCCGGCAATGCGACGTTCGAGAAGCTCTCTGAACTGTTCGAACGCTCCTTCGGCCTGGAACTTCAACCGATCACGGCGGGCTCGCTCGCGCTTCGCATCCTCGAAGGCAAAGGCAAACGGCGGGACTACGAAGACTTCCGCCCGACCCGATTCGTCCACGGCCCCAACGGCGAAAGCGAATACCCCGAATACCCGTGGGTCGCAAAGGGCCCGGAGCCGAAGGACTTTCTCGGCAACGAGTTCCTCCTGTGGCTCTGGCACGAGGCCGACGCCCGCTCGGGCATCATCACGACCGACCCGGCGGGCGAGGTCACACTCTACATCGACCGCTCGCTCGACCTCGACTGCGCCTACGGCCAAACGGGCCGCGACACGCTTAAGGGCGACGGCCCGAGCCGCATGCCCGAGGCGAAGGACGCGCTGCGCAGCGGCAAGCTCCCGCGCCGCGCCGGCCTCGTCGTCGACGCGTTCAAGCAGCAGTTCTCCCTCAACCTCAACCCCGAGGCGATGGCGTTGGGCGGCGTGAAGCTCCCCGAGGTCGAAGACGCCGAGACGTCGCGCATCGTGTTCGAGGAGCGCGTCTCCCTGATCCGCGACCTGTGCCAGGCGATCGACGGGCTGTTCGATACCTTCCTCAAGGTCCGCGCCAGCTCGGCCTGGGAGGGACAGGTCAACGGGTTGCGGAAGTGGATCATGGAAGCGACGAAGAAGACCGCGAGCGCGGCTGCGTAGGGCGAGAAAGCTTGCCCGGAAATGATGCGCCGCTTGTCGGCTTCGCGAACGAAGGGACGTCCGGGTGGGAATACACCGGACGTCCCTTCGTTCG
>DASXMX010000358.1:0-14336 GCA_036495445.1 Tepidisphaeraceae bacterium | reverse complement strand
CACCCTGTCACCCCCTCACCTTGTCACCCTGTCATCTGAAGAAAACCCCGCTCACCACCTCATTCAGCCCCCCGGCGTTGGTGAATGTTACGTTCACGTTGCCGGACAGGCTCCAGACCAGGTACTTGCCCTGGGTGAAGTTGGAGACGCTTTCAGTATCGAGCACGGCGCCGGTGCTGGCGTTCGTGATTGTGATCGTCTCGGCTCGGCCGCGGGCGTCGTAGTCGAGGACGTAGAAGGCGACTTGATGGGCCTTGCCGTCGCTCATGTTGAGGTTGAGCGTGAAGCTGGAGGAGTTGGAGTAGTCGCAGGCCGCGATCCGGCTGGAGGAGCCGGAGCCGGTCTGCAGGGCGCGGGTTTCTCCGGTCGAGGAGTTCCACGTGTAATTCGGCAGGCCGGACGGCAGCGTCAGCGTGGCGTAGGACGGGAGGTTGCTGGCGGCGTTGGCGACCAGGTAGCCGTCGGCGCCGTAGGTGCCGGTCCAGGTGCCCTGGGTGGTCGAGTCGGTCTTGAGGAACGAGGCGGTGGCGCCCAGCGTGGCGCCCGCCTGCGGGCCGAAGAAGATGCCGCTGGCGACGGCGTTCAGGCCGGCGTTGTTGGTCACGGTGATCTTCACGTGGCCCGAGAGGTTCCAGACCAGCCACTGGCCGTTGCCGAAGTTGGCGGCGTTGCGCGAGTCGAGCACGGCGCCGGTGCTCGCGTCCGTCACCGTGATCGTTTCATTTCGGTACGACCACGAATCCCAGTTGAGGGCGTAGAGGGCGACCTGGTGGGTCTTGCCGTCGGTCAGGTTCAGGTCGAGCGTGAAGCTGGAGCCCGAGTAATCGCAAGCCGCCAGGCGGTTGCCGGAGCCGGAAGCGGCCTGGAGGGTGCGGGCGTCTCCATTGGTGGATTGCTGCCAGGTCCAGTTCTGAGCGCCGGAGGTGGTGAGCTGCGCGTAGGACGGGAGGCTGGAGGCGCCGTTAAAGATGGAGTAGCCGTCGGCGCCGTACGTGCCGGTCCACGTGCCTTCGGTCGTCGTGTCGGACTTGACGAACGAGGCGGTGGCGGCGGGCGTCACGACCGTCGGGGGCGGGGGCGGCGGGGGCGACGCCGGCGCCGGGGGCGCGGGCGGGACGATGTTCGTCGTCGGCGCGGGGATCGCAGGCGAGCCCGTGGCGTACGTGTTGCCCCACTGCTGCACGTTCGCCCCCATCATCAGGTTCGGGTTGTAGTAGACGTTGTTGTAGAACTGCGTGCCGCTCCAGTTGTACGGGTAGCCCGGCCAGGCGTTGCTCTCGATCGTGTAAAGGTTGGCGCCGAGATGGTTGTTGTAGATCGCCTCGTTGTAGCTGGTGTTGTTCAGCTTGAGGGCGGACTGGACGTTGGCGGTGGTGTTGTCGTGGATGATGAAGTTGCTGGAATCGGCGTCGAGATAGATGCCGACGCCGTCCAGGCCGCCGTTGGGGACGTTGATGCTGTAGATCGCGTTGTAGGCGATGACGGTGCCGGCGCCGTTGTCGTTGTAGGTGTAGATCCCGCCGCCGTCGGTCGTCTGCAGCATCACATCGTGGATCGTGTTGGAGAGGATGTTGAGGCCCGCCACGCCTCGGAGGTTGATGCCGTCGCGGCCGGCGTTGTAGATCGTGTTGTTGCTGATCGTGTCGTTGCTGCCGATGACGCGGATGCCGGCAGCGTCGGTGGCGGCGTAGTCGACGTCGTGGATGACGTTGTTGTTGACGGTGACGTTGTTCGCATCGACGAAGACGCCGTCGCCCGCGCTGTAGGCGATCGTGCTGTTCTCGAACGTGGAATTGGAGCCGTACAGCTCGATCCCCAGCGGGACGTTCATCGGCCACCAGCCATTGGCGACGACCGCGTATTGCGTGATGTAAGTGGCGGTGATCCCGTTGATCGTGGTGCCGGTCGACGAGCCGTCGGTGTGGATCGTGCAGGCGTAGAGGTTCACGCCCTGGATTGTCGTGTTCGAGACGCCGCTCAGGTCAAAGCCGTACTCGCGGGCTTTCACTTCGACGTCGTGGTTGGACGGGTTATCGCCGTACTGGTCCCACAGGTAGAGGTGATTGGACGAGTCGACGTACCACTCGCCGGCGGAGTCGAGGGCCTGATATTTGCCGAACAGGTAGTAGCTGTTGCCGGCTTGGGGCTGCTCGGCCGCGCCGGTGATGGGGAGCGAGACGGTGATCCACCCCGGGCCGGAGGCGGTGACGCTGCCCGTGTACGTCGTCCACGCGTCGCCCGGGACGATGTTGATGTCGGCCCCCACCCAGTAGCCATTCGCCTGCGTCAACGATGAATCATAGATCGTGCTGTTGGAATACGCGCCGATCGTCGCCTTCGTCGGATGGGACGGGTCGACGCTGGTGTTGGGGAAGCGGGCCTCGTTGAGCAGTTGGCCGTCGACGAAGACCTCTTCGTTCCCCTCGCCCAGGTTGGTGGCGAGGTTGGCCTCATAGACGTTCCCGGAATAGTTCCAGAAGCCGGTGACCGGATCGGCGCCGCTGATCGTGACGGTCTGGTTGTTGTAGTTGGTGAACGTCACGCCGGCGTGCGGCGGCTTGACGGTCTCGTGGTACGTGCCCGCCTCGATCGAGACGGTATCGCCCGAGTAGGCGACGTTGGCCGCCTCCTGAATGGTGCGGAACGGCTGCGCGAGCGTGCCGGCGGCCTGGTCGATCCCCCAGGGGGCGACGTAATAGGTCGTCGACATCAGCGTGCGGTTTTCCAGCGCGTCGAGGCAGGCCGCCCCCAACGCCCCCGCGGCCCGCGACGCACGCCCTCGCCCGACAGCTTTCGTCATACGTGTGAACAGACCAAGACTGGTCCCAACAGCTAACCGCTTGGGCATCTCTTTGCTCCTGAAATGCGATCAAATAGGCAGGGGGGATTCTGCTACGGCACGAACCCACCCGCGCGGCTCAAGCCCGAAACCGCCGCACGGGACTCCGGTGCGCGGCGCCATGCGGCGCACCCTCCACACAACCCTGATGTCGCTGGGGCGAACTCGGGCGTTATAAAAAGGTCCGATGCTGCACCGCAATACCCGGTGCAGCACTTTCACAAAAATATTCTCGCCGCTTTGTTTTCACGTCGCCCCTTGGATCGGCTCCGATCCCGGGCGACTGAAACGCTTTTCCGTTAAGGCCCCTCGCGTCAGTACAGGTTCACGGCCGGCCACGTCGGGTCGCGACACGCATGCGGGGAACCGCAGCATCCTCCGACCCGATACTTCCGGACCTGCATTGCCGACAAAAATCCGACTTGCGGGCGACGGAGGACACAGAGAGCACAGGGAAAATGCAAAGACGTTTTAGACACAGATGGGGCACAGATTCACACAGATGAAATACAAATCCGGGCTTTGGGTCTTTGTACAAAGCCCCTGTTGATCACAGTGCGCCTCCGGCGATCGATTGCGGTACATTCCCGTTCATGCGCATCATCGCCCTCTCGCTGCTGGTGGTTTCGATGGTTCGCTTGCCCGTCGCGCTGGCGGACGCGCCAGTCAATACCACGTTCCACGCCCCGCCCAAACCGATCCCACCTGGCGCAGTGACCAATGACTGGCCCTGCCTGCTCGGGCCGACGCATAACGAGGTCTGCACCGAAACCCATCTGCTCCACACGTTTCCCCCGGGCGGGCCCAAGCTGGTTTGGGAAGCGGAGAAGGGCGAAGGCTATGCCTCGCCCGCGGTCGCGGGCGATCGATTGATTCTGTTCCATCGCGTGGGCGATCGCGAGCGACTCGACTGCCTCGACGCGCTCACCGGCAAATCGAACTGGTCCTTCGACTATCCCACCCAATACACCGACGACTGGGGCTACACCAACGGCCCCCGCTCCAGCCCCGCGATCGGCGGCGACGCGATCTTCGCGATCGGAGCCGAGGGAAAGCTTCACTGCCTCGACCTCGCCACCGGAAAGCTGCGATGGCAGCACGACCTGGTCGCGGAATACAAGCTGCAGAAGGGCTTCTTCGGCGTCGGCGCGTCGCCGCTGGTCGAGGGGGATTTGCTCATCGTCAACGTCGGCGCAAAGGGCGGCCCGTGCGTCGTCGCGTTTGACGTTCACACGGGCCGGGTGGTCTGGAACGCGGGCAGCCAATGGGGGCCGAGCTACGCGACGCCGGTGCCCGCGACGATCCATGGCAAGCGTCGCGTGCTGGTCTTCACGGGCGGCAAGAGCAACCCGCCAACCGGCGGCCTGCTCTGCATCGATCCCTCAAACGGGAAAGTGGATTTCGAGTTTCCCTGGCGGGGCAACCGTCACGAGTCGGTGAATGCGTCGTCACCGGTCGTCATCGGCAGCGACGTCTTCATCGCCGAATGTTACGGCGCCGGCGGCACGCTGCTACAGATCACCGACGCGTTTCAGCCGAGGACCGTCTGGGCGAACCCCAACTTCGGCACGCACTTCATGAGCGCGGTCGAAAAGGACGGGTATCTGTATGGAGTCGACGGCCACGGCCCCGACAACGCGTTCCTCGTCTGCGTCGAGCTCAAGACCGGCAAGGAGGTCTGGCGCACTCAGCCGGAATGGAACGAGTCGGTCGACACGCCCGACGGCCCGCGCCAGATCCCAACCGGCAGCTACCGCTGCTGGCTGATGCCGGCCGACGGGCAGTGGCTCATCCTGGGCGAATACGGCCACCTGCTCTTGGCGGACCTGAGCCCCGCCGGGTTCAAGCCGCTGCAGCGGGCCTGGCTCTTCGCCGCCCCGGAGACGTGGACGCCGCCCGTGCTGAGCAAGGGACTGCTCTACGTCTGCCAGAACGCGCGGGATCCCATCCACCGGACGCCGACCCGGCTGCTCTGCTACGACCTGCGTGCAAAGACACCGACGCGCCAATGAATGACTCACGGTTCTGTCGAACGGGTTGCCGAGTGGGCCGGTCCTTCGTCATGTGTCCCTTGTCCCTGTGCAAAGGACCAAGGACAAAGGACCAGGGACAAACAACCCCCTAGTGCCGATAATCGCTGGCCTTGATCAGTTCGAGCACTTCATTGGGGTCGCTGTCGTACCCGAGCATCATTTGAAAGTAGTCGAGATGCTCGCGGACGAACGCGCCGAGGTGGCGGTCGTCCGTGGTTATTACGTTAATGCCGTTCTCGGAGAGATCGGAAATGCAGCAATCGATCCGCGAACGGCGAGATTCCGGCGTGGGCAGCATGGATGCGCCTCCCGTACATCAGTTCATCGGTTCCACCAACGACCCCAATTTCCAAATATGACTGCGAACGTGCTTTTCCCCTCGTCCCGGATGTACACTAGTAGTCGGCGCGAAGGCGCGCCAAGAAAAAAATTCTTGACGGACGAAAAAGCAGGAATTTCCAAAAAACACCTATGACGAATCGCCCGCCCCCCCACCGTCACCATCGGCGTTCGCGCCGGGAGATGATCACCCAAGCGACCGCGGCCCTCGCCGCCGCCGCCGCCGCCACCGCCACCGCCACCGCCGCCGCGCCGCTGGCCCGCGCCGCCGACGAGCCGGCGCCGCGCCCGTCGGAGACGGCGCCAGGCGAGCCATTCAAATACTGCCTTAACACAAGCACAATCAGCGGACAAAACCTCGGCATCGTGGCCGAAGTCGAACTGGCCGCGAAGGTCGGGTTCCAGGCGATCGAGCCGTGGGTCCGCGAGCTCGAGGCCTACCAGAAGTCCGGCGGATCGATGCCGGACTTGCGCAAGCGCATCGAAGATTCCGGATTGAAAATTCCGGACGTGATCGGCTTCGCGCATTGGATCGTTGACGACGAGCAGGAGCGGGCCAAGGGGATGGAGCAGGCTAAGCGCGACATGGACCTGGCCGTGCAGATCGGCGCGACGCACATCGCGGCCCCGCCGATCGGCGCCAATGACAAGCCCGGCCCGGCGTTGCCTATCATTGCGGAACGGTATCGTGCCTTACTCGACCTGGGTGACCAGATGGGCATCGTCCCCATGCTCGAACTCTGGGGCGCGAGCAAAACCCTGAGCCAACTCGGCGAAGTCGCCTACGTCGCGATCCAGGCGAAGCACCCCAAAGCCTGCATCCTGCTCGACATCTACCACGTCTACCGAGGCGGGTCCGATTTCGACAGCATGAACCTGCTCAGCGGCCACCGCCTCCCCGTCCTCCACACCAACGACTACCCCGCCACCCCGCCCCGCGAGAAGATCACCGACGCCTACCGCGTCTACCCGGGCGACGGCGTCGCCCCCCTCGACGACATCTTTCGCACCCTCCGCACCATCGACTTCCGCGGCTACCTCTCCGTCGAACTCTTCAACCGCGGCTACTGGAAGGAAAGCCCCCTCAAAGTCGCCAAGGCCTCGCTCGCCAAAACCAAAGCCGCGGTGCAGCGGGCGCTGGGGTAGCGGCCGCAGCAATGTTCATCGATCTGCCGTACCGAGGCACATGAACCCAAACAGCAGTTGAGAGAGGTGTTACAAAAGAATTGCGCGCAACGACGACCCAGGCGTAATTCCTTGAAGGCGGTGATGCAACTCCACCGCTTGTTGTTCACTCATCCCCGCAATGAGATCAAGAACAACCCGAACCCGATCTTCATGGCCGTGGCGCAACGCCGCCTCACGATCCGAGAATTGCTCAAGCGACGAGACGGGAAGCAGATCATAGCGTGCCGGATCGGCTGTCGCCCAAAGAAACATCTCGAAGAGCTCTTGAACAATGCGGCGCTGGCCGTGCTGCTGCGTTGCGAGGCTTGGATCACGAATGACGTACTGCCACGTCAACTCCTTGAGCATTGTGATTTCGAGCCGTGCCCCCTCATCGATTATCACACAGGGATCCGACGGATTCTTCGGCCGCCGCAATTGGATCGCATCCGCATAGTTGGTGATGAGCACCGACGCGAGGTCGCGAAGCTTTTCCAATTGCGAGCGAGTGCCATTGAACGGACGATCCACCGCAAAGGTGCCGTGGCCAAGGAGGGTGTCGAATGCGTGCTCGTAGTCCTTGTGGTTGTCGCCTTCGTGCTCGCCGCGTTGCTGCCAATTCTTGAACACTGACCGGCAGAATTCCTTGCGTTCCCGGCGGTCACGAACCAATCGATCCAGCGGAATCTTTCCCGCTTTGAAAAAGTCCTCCATGTCATGGACTGAATACGCGATGTCGTCCGCCCAATCCATGATCTCGGCTTCCGCCGACTTTCGTTCGCTTCCCGGATGAAGCGTACGAGCCCATTCGAACTCCTTCTGCTCAGTGCTGTACGCTCCCCACTTCCGGCTTTTCTTGCCGGTTGTCGCACGCATCCAAGGATACTTCAACAGAGCATTGAGGCCGGCACGCGTAAGGTTCAGGCCCCGACTCGTCGAGCCCCGAACCGCAAGTTTCGTTACCACGCGGAACGACTGCGCATTTCCCTCAAACCCGTCCGGTACATCATGGCGCCGCGCCATGTCGTCCAGCACCTCTTCGGCAAGATGCCCAAAGGGTGGATGGCCAAGATCGTGCGCTAGACATGCCATTTCAACGATATCGGGATCAATTCCCCCGACTTCGTCGGCGATCGCCTGCCCCCCGCGCCTACGCATAAGGTGCTGCGCGAGGCGGCGCCCGATCTGCGCAACCTCAAGGACATGAGTGAGACGATTGTGCAGGCTTATGCTAACTTCCGATGTCGCGACTTGGGTAATCCCGGCCAAGCGCCGGAACGCCGCAGCATGGAGCACTCGGTCTCTGTCACGCTCGCCTGGATTGCGGTAGTCCGAAGCGGCTTGAGGAGCCTCTGCCACGAACCTCGCATCGCGCGGATTTGGCTCGCTGGTGCGTCCGTCTGACGACTGAACGGTGTTCGTTGGGTTCTCGGCCTTTGGCCTCTCTGAGCGTCGCGCCATTCGCCCCACCGATACCCGGCCCGTTACTTGATGAGTTCCACGCGACCAGAAGCCACCTTCACCTTTTGCTGAGTGGCAAGGCGCAGCAGCGCCTCGCGGCGGCGGGCAGCTGAAACCGATTTCTTCTGAAGTGACGCGGAGAGCGCGGGCGCGTCCATTTTCCCTGCATTAGCCTTAAGCACTTCGAGAACAGCCTTTTCTGCTTTTGCGGTGCTCATATCTACTCCACCCGCGCGATACACTTGCATTCTACGTTGAAAAAGGCCCAAGCGTCAATTCAGTTGATCTGCCTTTAGGTCCGAGAAAGAGATCGGTTGGATTGGCTCGGTAAATGAACAATTCGAACGTCCGGCCGTTCGAGGCTCGCCCGCTCGAGCGCCGTGCCGCCTTGAACGTTCCACGCGATGTCACCTTTCAGTATTCTCCGAAGGGTCCGTTCCAAAACTGTTCGATCTCCTCCCACAACCCATCACACAACCCCGCCCGAAACGCCGCTTCGCGGAACGCGGGATGCTCGCGGCGGTACATGTCGAACTTCGAGCCGGCGCTGCCCTTGGCTGATTCCCGGAGATTCGCCAGGCGGTCGGCGGCTTTGACGATCAGGGCGAGGCGCGTCGGGCCGGTCGGGTCGATCTTCGAGAGCTTGGCGTTCGTGAGGGCCTTGCGCGCGGCCCGGTTCGGGCCGGGCGCGTCGGTCACGAGGGCGACGCAGTCGGCAACGATGTCGCCGAACTCGGCACGGATGCGGTCGAGCGGGACGCGCGTGTCCTCGACGACGTCGTGGAGGTAGCCAATCACCTGGGCATCGGCGCCGTAGGGTTCGAGCAGATGCGCAACGGCATCGAGGTGATGTGCGTACGGATGCTCTCCGTATCGCTGGTCCGCGTGCGCGGCGATCGCGAACGCGCGGGCGCGGGAGACGCGGTCGGGATCGGGTAGGTGATCGGTCATGGGTGAGCCGCTTGCGGCTTCGCGAACGAAGGGACGTCCTTCGTCGGGAAGTAGAGATGCACGTCCCTTCGTTCGCGAAGCCGACAAGCGGCAAAGGAACTTCGTGCGTCGTGAATCTCTACTTCCCCACCCGCGCCTCCGTCTCCTTGCCCGCGACCGGGTGCCCCGGCGCTTGTGGGTGAGACGTTGCCGGCGGCGCGGCGCCGCCATTTTCCGCGTAGATCAGCATTGCGGCCATCAGGTTCGTCGCGGTCTGCGGGTCGTAGCCGTAGATCCCGTCCACCGGTTGGCCCACCAGCCCGGCGCTCAGGTCGTATCGGCTGAAGAAGACGCCGACCCGCTTGCCGAACGTGATGCCCTCGAGCTTGGCCCTGCGCTTGTCAGAAATCTTGTCCAGCGCGAACGATCGCCAGCCGACGTGGTCGATCGGGACGCCCGGCTCGCGGTAGACGGGATGCTCTGGGGCGAGCAGTTCGAGCTTCTTCGACTCGCCGAACGCGGCGGTCAGCTCGTTCTGGGCCGAGTCGGCGAAGGTCACGTCGCCGCCGGCGGCATCGACGATCAGCGTCCCGCCGCCTTCGACGAAGCGTTTGATTGCCATCCGGGCGGCGGGCGTGAGCGTCAGCTTGCCGGTGCCGGTCAGGTTGGCCGCCTTATAGGCATTGGAGATCGCCTCGGGCTTGATCGCGTCGAACTGCACGTCCACCTTGTGGGCGTTGCGCATCACCCCGACCATCCGCGGCCAGCCGCCCGGCTCCGGGTTCCAGTTCTCGCCCGCGTCTAATCGGGCCACTTTCACCGATTTGAACGTCGGGACCTTGGGGTCGGGCCGGACGACGAACGACTGGCCCTTGGTCAGCATGTTCTTCTTGTCGACCGCGTAGAGGAAGATGTTATCGGCCAGGCCGAACAGGTCCTCGCGGGTGCTGCTGGCACTTGCCTGCCAGGCGCGGGCCGGGTCGGCCTCGGGGATCAGGGCCATCAGCTTCCGCACGCCGTTCGACAGCTCCACCACCCGCGGCTTCTCGCGGAACTTCTTGAACTGCTCGGTATAGAAGAAATCGTTCAGCGGCGTCGGCTGCCACTTGTAGTTGGGGAACAGCTTCCGCCCCAATGCCTGGAAGCTGCGGGCGAACGCCCCTTTGCCGCAATCGTCGTTGCCCAGGATCATGCCCCCCTGCTCGACGAAGGCGCGGAGTTTGTCCTCTTCTTCCTTGGTGAACTCCAGCGGCTTGGTCCCCGAGATGTAGAGGATCGGCGCATCGTGCAATTCCTCGGGGCTCACCTTCAGGTTGACCACCTGCCAGTTAAGGTAAGTTTCATTCTGATGCCCGACCCAACGGGCGAGATTGGCGACGTCGCGCGGCCGCTCATCCCACGGCTCGGGCGTCGGGTCGCCGGGCTTGACGGTGCCGTACTCGAGCTTGTTCATCAGCACCGGCGCACGCCCGCGGGAGAGGAAGACCAGCGCGAAGGCGGTGCTGGCCAACTGGTCGAGCAGGCCCTCGCCCTTCCACGACCCGTCGGGCTGCTGCGTGTGAACCAGCCGCTCGGACCCCATCTTGTACCAGTCGGCGGTGCCGAAGTACTTGCGGCCGCTGGCCGTGCCGATCCGCTCGATGCCGTAGAGCGTATAGAGGCTGCCGCCCATCGCCTGGGCGATGTGGCGGTCCATCCACGCCAGCCCGCGCTCGATGTTCTCGTTCCGCACGCCCCCTTTGCACTGGCCCCAGTCCTCGTTGAGGGTGTAGTCCTGCGTGATGTAGAGCGTGGCGATGCCGGCCGCCGTCATCGAGGCGGTCGCGTCGGTGTTCTCCCCGCCGTCGGTGTAGTTCCATCCGCCGTCGCGGAGCTGCGCCTTGCGCCAGGCGGCGTCCTCGATTTGCCAATAGAGCGTCGGCACTTCCGAATCCGCCTGCGCCAGCGCCCACATGCCCAGGACGCCGTACTGGCTGTTGCTGCGGTCGTAGTGACCCTTGGGCTGGGACGAGCCGATCGTCCGGGCGTTGAGCTCCTTGGGGGCGGTGGCCTTGGTGCTCATCTCGTCGGTGCCGACCCAATAGCTGTAGAACCCGATGTCCTTGCGCCAACTGGCCGGCTGCTGCAGGACAGATTTGGAGGGCTGGTACATCCCGGCCAGCAGCAGCATCTCGTTGCGCTTCACGAACTCTTTGGTCTGATCCGCCGGGAGGTAATCGGCGATCTGCGAGCTGAGCCCCAGGCCGTAGGTGCTGGTGATGTTGGCGTGGAGCAGGAAGTCGATCGCCTTCTGCATCTTCGGCTCGCGCCGGTCCACGCCGCTGGCCAGCAGCGCGTAGGTCGCCAGCGAGCTGAGGCCGCCCCACTGCCGGCTCTTCAGGTCGATGACCTGGTTGTCCTCATCCTTGGGATGCTGGGGCCGCGGCACCATTTCCCAGTTGCCGTCGCTGCTCTCCTTGGACAGGAACCACTTCTGCGCCCGCTCGATGGCGGTCTGGACCTGCTCTGCGGTGACCGGCCCCGCCGGGGGCTTGGCGGGCGGCTTGGCAGCAGCCGGGGGCGCGCCGCCGGGCTTGGCCGGCGCGGTGGCGGGTGGTTGAGCGGCCGGCGGCGCCGCGGTGGCCGGCGGCACGCTCGCCGCGGCCGCCCCGATGCCCGCCCCCGCCGCTATCGCCAAAACTCGCGTGCGGACCCAACTCCGAAAACGATGACGAATCATCAGGTGTGCCTCGCTGGGGCGTCGCCGACGGCGGAGGCCAGGTCTTCTCCCATGGATCGCCCGTCCGCCGACCGCGCAACCCACGTCTCCGCTCCCCCTCAACAGTCAAGCCGATTCTAAACCAAGTCGCGGGATTTGTCCCCCGTCCTTTGTCCCTTGTCCTTTGCAAAGGACAAAGGACCAGGGACAAGGGACTCATCTCCCAATCTTCCTTTTTTGCGGCTTATGAGCCTTTTCGCGGCTATTCGGTCTTGTACGGCACCCACCGGTTGAGCGTCTGCCTCCGGCGATCGCACCCACAGTCGCGGCCGGTCGCGTCACTGACCCGCTTCGCCATCTTCGCAATCCCGGTCGCGCGAGCGATCCGCTCGACCGTATCGCCGAGCCCTTGTGGCGGCGGCGCCAATCCCTCGGCCCGCAGGAACGGCTCGTGCCGCGGGTCGAGCCGGCCCGCGTGCATCAGGTTGTGATAAGGCAACGGCCAATCGCGCTTGTCCAACCCGTCCAGGAAATGCCCGCCGACCCACTTCGGTGCTGCCAGCCGGGCTCCGCACACTTCTATCCCGCGCCCCCGGGCTCGTTGCGTCGCGAGCCGTTCGAATCCGTGCGGGGAGGTCCGCGGATCCATCGAGCGGGCCAGATCCAGGAACGCATCGCGCCGCCAGATCGCGGCCTGGAGCAGGATCGGCACGCCGGCCAACGTTTCGACGCCGGGCCATCCGTCCCGCGCGACCCGCTCCCGGGCCGGGTACCACGACAATGCAAATATCCCGACGCGTCGATCGGCTTCCATCAAACGCACGGCCGTCGCGATTGTTTCGTTTTGGACTGGGGCATAGAGGCCATAGTCGTCCAGCATGAACAGGAACAACTCGTCCGTTCGTCGCTCCAGGAACCGGGCGATGTTTCCAACCCAGCTCGATGCGTCCGTGCCGCAATCGTGCGGTTCCACCCGATCGCCAGACCCGATGCGCGGCACGACCGCATGGTGAAGCACGTGCGCGATCGGATGGTCGGGCCAATACCGCTGCACAAGCGTCAAGCTGATGGACGCGATCGAGGCGTACGCGTCGCAAGTAGGAATGAGAATGAACATTTCGGAAGTGCCGACGACCCAATTCCGTAGGGTCCGCTTCAGCGGACCAAATCGGGTGGCGCCCTGAGTCGAATGACCGAACCGCGACGAACCTCCGCGCGCCACGTTCCACTCATCGCGTTTCGGGCGCACGCGTTCCGTCCCCTGAAGCGGACCCGACGCGACCTACGCGATCGTCAACGTCGGCGTCGTATTCCCACAATCCGACGAGACAAACGCGTACGTCCCCGCCGGCGTGGACCCGGTCGTTTTGTAACCGGCCCACATCGTCTTCGTCGGGTTGGTCGCGCTGCCGCAGGCGATGTAGAGCTCCCAGCGGCAGGGCGAAACGTCGGTCCGCAGCAGCACCTGGGTGTAGGTGATGTCGAGCGAGACGCCGTTGAGGCTCAGCGGATCGAACGTCGGGTCCGCGGCCCACCAGACGCACCCCGCCCCGATGTGATACAGCGTCCCGTCCCACGCGGGATCCGTGCTCGCATCGCACCCCGGACAACCCGACAGCCCGCCCGCACCCTGCACCTGGTACGTGCCGGCCAACCCGTCGGGCCATCCGCACGTGCAGGGGGCGGGTCCGCCACAGTCGGACAGGTGAAACGGCGCCGAGGCGGTGCGGAGGAGATTCCCCGCACGCTGGTAAAGGCTCACGAGGTGAGTGACCAGGCTGGACGACAGGCGCGGCGCACGCGGGCGCGGCATGACGAGTGAAGTCGGAGACGAAATCACAATTTGTCCTCGGTGCTCTCTGTGATTGCCTTTCGAGCAATGCCCATGTGCAGGGTACATACCCGTGCACCCCCAAATCCGAGCGATTCGCGCGGCCGATCACCCGCACGCCGTCGCGACGTCGACGGTGACGGAGTTCTCGCCCGAGACCGCGTACAGCACGCCGCGGGCGTCGAACGAGAGCTTGCGGAGGTAGGCCAGGAGCGTGCCGGTGGACGAATCCCAGACGGTCCGCGTTTGCAGCCACACATCGACCGGCGTCCCGTCGCCCGCCTTGCTCCACGATGTCCCTTGCGCGCCGACGCCTCCGCCCGTCCCGTCGCCCAACACCGTCGGTCCCGCAGTCGCACCGGCCGCGCCGCGGATCACGACGATCACCGTGCCGTCCGATCGCCCCGCCACCCGCCCCACCGCATACGCGCCCGGCGCGATACGGTGCCCGCTCTGTCCCGTCTCCTCCTCGTTGAGGATCAGCGCGTCGTCGCCGGGCGTGAGCCCCTCGGGCATGGCCAGCGTGCCCGCCGCGACGGCGGCGCTGGTGCCGCCGAGGATTTGGCCGGTGTATTTCCCGCCCCCGGCGGCGGGGGCGCTGATCAGCACGATCGCACCGTCGGGCGGCGGCTGGTTGAAGACGTACAGCTTCCGCCCGGCCCGCGTGTAGAGGGCGAAGACCTGGACAACGGTCTTCGCCGGCAGCAGGTGCGTGCCGGCCGCGAGCTCGGCCAGATTCGTCGCGGTCAGGCACTGCTTGACGCCGGGCAGCGCGTCGGCCTTCGTCGCAAGCACCGCGGCGTCGTCGCTGGTCGCGATCGCGCGGTCGAGGTAATAGCGGGCGTCGGCGTAGTCGGACGTGACGTTGGTCGCGCAGGGGCGGTCGCGGACGATCGCGGCGAACTGCTCGACGAGCGCGGGCGCGGGCCGAGAGGCCGGCGCGGCGACGCTATGAACTTCCGATCCCGCGCGCTCGAACGATTCGGAGACGTCCAGCGAGAAGTCGACCACGCGCGGGGATGAGGGATTCTGTGCCAT
>DASXMX010000357.1:0-21338 GCA_036495445.1 Tepidisphaeraceae bacterium | reverse complement strand
TCATTGGGAGGGCGAGGCTCCCGCCGAGCCGAGGCGTGTTCGACAAACGCGGCTCGGCTCGGCGGGAGCCTCGCCCTCCCGTTTTGTCTTCTGCCGGGCCGGTATACACTGGCGACATGAACTCTCGAACGATCGCGCTGGTCGTCTTCTCCGCCCTGTTGCTGTTCGGGACCTTCAATGTGCGGGCTCAGAGCCGCGACGCACTTTCGAAAGTTCTCATCCCCGGCGAAGACTGGCAGGTCGTCGCCGACAACCTCGGCTTCGTCGATGGCGCGTCCTCTGATGCGGAGGGAAACTTCTATTTCTGCGATATGCGCGGCAAGCCGCCGGCGGTCTACAAGGTCGCGCCGGACGGGAAGACGAGAACCAAGATCGCCGAACTGAGCGTCAGCGGCACCAAGATCGGCCCCGATGGCCGACTCTACGCCTGCGGCGGCGGGAAGCTCGTCGCGATCGACCTGTCCAACGGCCAGGTGACGACCATCGCCCAAGGCCTTAAGACCAACGACATCGCGATCAACCACCGCGGCCAGATCTTCATGACCGAAACCGGCAGGAAGCAGGTGACGCTGATCGACGCCAAGACGGGCGCGGCCAAGCCCGCCGACATCGGCATCACCGCGCCCAACGGCATCGGGTTTTCGCCGGACCAGAATACGCTGATCGTCAGCGACTACGGCGGGTTGAACGTCTACACGTTCACCGTCGCCCCCGACGGAACGCTCTCCAACAAGACGCCGCACATGACGATGAAGGCCCCGGAGAAGAAGCCCTTTATCGCCAACGGCGACGGGCTCGCAGTCGACACCGACGGCCGCGCCTACGTGACCACCGCCCTCGGCCTGCAGATCTTCGACGCGGACGGAAAACTGCTCGGCATCCTCGACAAGCCCCAGCCGGGCGCCATGGTGAACGCCGCGTTTGCGGGGCCGAACCTCGAGTACCTCTACCTGACCTGCGGGAACAAGGTCTTCCGGCGCAAGACGCGGGTGAAGGGTGCGCTTGGATACATGGCACCCGTTACGCGCCCCCATAGATAGGGGATTCACCTGCATTTGTCACCGTCGCCCCGTGACGCGGGTTTTCAACCCTTGCCGAGAACCTGCCAACCCACGACAGGCGCGGTTGGGTCGAGAGTCCCCGCTCGGAGCAACGCGACGGTGTTGGACCACAGCAGGGGAGCGCTTCGCTTCGAACGGGTTCTGCAGACGATTGGCTGCCGTAACGGGCGGCGGGATCCGCACGGGTTGGAAAGCCGTGTCACGGGAAGCCCGTCGCCGTTGGTGACAGCCTCCGCGACATGCCGCGGTTCATTGCCAACGCTCCTCAGGAGCAGAGGCTGCATTGCATTTAAAGTTACTTCTTCGCCGCTTCCTTCAGACTCTCCAGGTACGCGACCACGTCCACGAATTCTTCGGGCTTGAGGCTCGTTTGCAGCCCTTCGGGCATCAGCGAGAGGTTGCTGAGCTTGCGCAGGGCGATGTCGCCCTTCTTGATCGTGATCTTCTGGCCCGACGAATCGACCAGCGTCACGTCGGCGTCGGTTTCGGCGCGGACGATGCCGTTGACGATGTCGCCGGTGGACTTGCGCTTGATGAGGGTTTGCTGATACCCGTCGAGGATCTGCTTGGAGGGGTAGAGGATCGACTCGATGAGGAACTCGCGCGGGTACTTCCCGCCGACGCCGTCGAGGGCGGGGCCGACGTCGCCGCCGGCGCTGTTCATCTTGTGGCACTTGATGCACCCGACGCCGTTGGCATCGCTGAAGATCCGCCGGCCGTTGGCGGCGTTGCCGGTGGGGTGCGACCGGGCGAAGGCGAAGAACGCCTCGGGCGACAGGGAGTGCGTGTCGAACGTATAGAGCTTGCCGGTGCGCTTCTCGGGCGGCAGGAAACGCTGATAGATCGTCTGCAGTTCCGCCACCGCCTTGGCCGGCGGCGGGTTGGTGTCGAGCCGCGATTCGATCAGCGGCAGCGCCTGCTCGTGAACCGCCTCGATCGCCTTTCGGCACTTGTTCCGCAGCGAACCGTCCGGCGAGGCGAGGCCTTCCAGATAGGCGTCGAGCGCCTGAATGTCGGGCCGGGCGGCCAGGGCCGCGATCGCCTGCTTCTGCACGTCGGGATCGCGCCACGCCGCCAGCAGCGGTAAGACGCAGCTCTTCCGCTTGATCTGTTCCATCGCCTCGGCGGCCGCACGCTTGACCTCGAGTTGCGGGGCCTTCAGCAGCGGGGCGGCGGCGTTGGCTGCGGCGTCATCCTGGATCGCGCCCAATGCCTTCGCCGCGGCGGAAGCGATCGCCGGGTTCGCGTCCTGCATCCGCTTGATGATCGCCGGGATTGACTGGTCATCCGGCAACTTCGCCAGCGTCTCCAGGCCGGAGACCATGAGCTCGGGCTGGTTCGCGGTGCCGACGAATTTCGTCACCGCCGCGGCCATCTCCGGGCCGCCGGCCGTTTGCGCGGCCTCGAGCGCGGCGGGGACGAGCGCCTCGTTGCGCTTGGCGTCGGACAGCACGTGATCGACCAGCCGGCTCGCCTCGGGCGATTTGGCTGCGGCGAGCGCCGCGAGGATCGATTCCCGCGTCGGTACGTCCTGGTCGGTCTCGAACAGCTTCGCGAGCGAGCCGCTGACGGTCGGGTCCGGCGCGTCCTTCAGCCCCTGGACCGCCGCCCGGCGCACCGCCGGGTCCGAATCGTTGAGTGCGGCGCGAATCGCATCGGTGACGATCGGCGTCCCTGCCCATTCGACGTCCTTCGGCGGGGCCGGGTTGCGGGCCGGCATCGTGCCCCACCATTTCAGGTCGGTCGGCGTCGGGCTCCAGGGCTTCCACTGTTTCTGCAATGGGGCGAGCGCCGCGATGGCCGCGGCCCGGGCATCGGGCGGCTCGCCGGCGCTGGTCGCGAACCCGGCGAGGCCGCGGACCAGCGACTCGTCATACGTTTCGTGCATCGCCAATGCCGCGCCTTCCCGCACCTTTGCGTCCCGGCTGGCCAAGGCTTGGATGATCGGCTCCCATGCGTTGGGGTTTGCGGCGGCGATCCGGTTCAGCGCCTTGAAGATCGCGTAGTGGGTGAACAAATCGGCGTCATCGAGCTTGTCGAGCAGCGGCTGCACCGCCGAGACGTCCCCGATCCGGCCCAGTGCCGTGGCGGCCCGGAACCGCAAGGCCTTATTGTTCTCGTCCAATGCGGAGATCAACGCGGGCACGGCTTCCTTCGCCTTGCGCGTCCCCAGCTCGCGAGCCGCCTGCATGCGGACGGTGAGGTCGTTGGCCGTGTTCTTCAGGGCTGCGATGATCGCCGCACGGCCTTCATTGCCGCCATCGATCCGGTCGAGCGTCCAGATCGCATGCCACTTGGCGGAGTTGGGGGCCGAGGTGTCCTTTAGCAGGGCGACCAGGGGCGCGACGACTTCGGTGCCGCGGTCCGCGAGACGCCGCTGTGCGACCAGGCGCACGCTCTCGGCGGGATGCGAAAGGCCAGCGACCAGTTCGACGGTCGTCGCCTGAAACGGCTCGCCCTCCGCGGCCGGCATATACCACGCCGGCCTGGGTGCCCCATTCAGTTTTCCGGTCCGGGTCAGCTTCAGCAATCGGCCGGCGTCGGTGTTCTCGTTTCGCCAGCCGTTGTAGTTCCAGTCGGCCACGAGGATGCCGCTGCCGTCGGGGAGTACCTGGATGCCGACCGGGCGCAACGGCTCCGGGCCGCCCTTGAGGAGGACGTCGCGGCGGACGACCTTGTACGTCCCGCCCTCGCGGGCGACGACGAACCGCTCGACCTCGCCCTTGCCCCATTCGCTGGCGAAGATGTTCCCGTCGAACTCCGCCGGCAGCGCGTCTTCGTTGTACGCGACCGACCCGGTCGGCGACCCGCCGCCGTACTCGGCCATCCGCCAGAGCGTCCACGGCGCGTATGGGTGCTCATACGCCTGCGGCTCGCGCACCTTGTGCCCCACCTTCTCGGCCTGTTTCCCTTCGGCCTCCCACGCCGCGAGCGCCTGTCGGTCGGATTCCGGCGGGCGGTAGTCATAGGGGTAGCCGTAGTAACCGCCGTCGACCATGTGGGTGAACCGGCACCACCAGCCCAGGCCGTCGTCGGTGTTGTCGTAGGTGAACATCTCGTCCTCGGCGTTGATCGCGACGTCGAGGTGGTTGCGGGTGCCGGTGGCGTAGACTTCCATCCCGGTCCCGTCGGGCCGGATGCGGAGGATTCCGCCTCCGTGGATCGTCCCCTTGCGGTGATCGACGGTGCTTTCGGCGTTGTAGATCCCCTTGTCGCCCGTCGTCATGTAGAGATACCCGTCCATGGCCAGGCGGATGTTGGACGGGATGTGGTCGTTGAACCCGTGGCCGTCCAGGTTGGGGGCGGGGTTGTCGGATTCGATCAGGTCGACACCGTCGACGCCGACGCTGTCCTTGTCGGTGAAGACGCTGAGCCTCGGCGTGTGGTGGACGTACAGCTTCCCGTCGATGTACTGCATCCCGAAGACGGCATACAGGTGATCGGCGAAGACGGTGATCTTTCCGTCGGGATGGATGACCAGAATGCGGTCGGCCGGTTCCTTGCTGGAGCCCTTCATATCCATCGGGTCTTCGGCCAGGAAGATCCGGCCATCCGGCGCGGGGTAAAGCACCGAGGGGTGATGAATCGTTGGCTTCTCCGCCAGGATCTCGAGCTTCCACCCGTCGGCGACCTGCCAGGCCTTCGGATCCGGCTTTTTGTCCGCGATCTTCTTCTCCGTCGTTTTCGCGGCGTGCCCGACAGACCCGCCAAACGGCAAGCCAACGAGGGCAGCGAGCGCGGCGAATTGGACAATGTGGCGGCCGAGACGGTGACGAGTGCTTCGGGACTTCTTCATGGAGTTCGGGAGGATAAAGGGCTGAGAGTCTGGAACGAGATTTCGTTCGACACCGGCATTACGCGCAGCGGCGCGTTTTGTTGGGGTGCATCGCTCTGCCGACGGTTAGCGTGTTACAGGGACGGGGCACGACCATCTGCGCGCGGGGTCCGTTTGCCCGCTTCTTCTGTCGGCAACATTTCGCAGCGGAATGGGTAGGCTAAAATGGCCCGGCAGGGGCGGGCTGGCAGGAAATGCGAGGTTCACGCGTGTACGGCGGGCCAAGCTAACCGCATAATGTTTGAGAAAATGGGACGAGTCGCTCTCACGATCCTGAGTGTGTTTGCCTTCATCGGATCTGCCTGCGCCGCGCGCGCCGCGGAGCCCACGAGCAAGCTCACCTATAACCGCGACATTCGCCCGATCCTTTCGGATAACTGCTTTTACTGCCACGGCCCCGACAAGAACCACCGGGACGGCAAATTCCGGCTCGACGAGCGCGACTCGGCGATCAAGAAGAAGGCAATCGTCCCCGGCAACGTGCACGAGAGCACGCTGGTCGAGCGGATATTCGCGACCGACCCCGACGACATCATGCCGCCGCCCAAGACGCACAAGAAGCTCACTGCGGCTCAAAGGGAGAAGCTGAAGCGGTGGGTGGCCCAAGGGGCGGAGTACGAGCCGTTCTGGGCGTACGTGATCCCGAAGCGCCCGCCGGTGCCGCAGGTACGCGATGCGAAGCGGGCGCAGAATCCGATCGACGCGTTCATCCTGCAGAAACTGGAGGAAGTTCACCTCAAGCCATCGCCCGATGCGGACAAGCGGACGCTGCTGCGGCGGTTGAGCCTCGACCTGATTGGCCTCCCGCCTACGCCGCAGGAGGTGCAGGCGTTTCTCGATGACAACAGCCCCAACGCGTACGAGAAGAGGGTGGACCGGCTGCTCGCTTCTCCGCACTTCGGCGAGCGGATGGCGGTGCCGTGGCTCGATGCGGTGCGGTTTGCCGACACCGTCGGCTTCCATGGCGACCAGAACCAGAACGTCTTCCCGTATCGCGACTACGTGATCGACGCGTTCAACCACGACAAGCCGTTCGACCAGTTCACGATCGAACAACTCGCCGGTGACCTGCTGCCGCACCCGACGACCGAGCAGCTCGTGGCGACCTGCTTCAACCGGCTCAACATGATGACGCGCGAGGGCGGCGCGCAGCCGAAGGAATATCTCGCGAAATACGCCGCCGACCGGGTGCGGACGCTAAGCGCCGCCTGGCTCGGCTCGACGATGGGGTGCTGCGAGTGCCACGACCACAAGTTCGACCCGTTCACGACCAGGGACTTCTACTCGATGGAAGCCTTCTGGGCGGACGTGAAGCAGTGGGGCGTGTACATGGATTACCAGTACACGCCGAACCCGGATTTGAAGGGGTTCAGCAACGACCACCCGTTCCCGCCCGAGATCGTGGTCGACAGCCCCTACTTGCATGCGAGGCAGGACCGGCTCGTCAAGCAACTGGATGCGCTCGCGGCGGACGACGCGGCGCGAGATGCGGAGGCGTTCAACGCGTGGCGCGACCAGACGGAATCGTTCCTGAACGAGAACCCGTCCGGCTGGATTCCGCTCAAAACTGTGCCGACGACCCGGCCCGCCAGGAGCGGCAACCGGTCCGAGTTTTCGCTTCCCGCCGGCTCCATCGCGGCGATCCGCGTGGAGTTGCGGGCGGACACGGAACTGAAGGGCGGCGCCAAGAAGGCTCGGGCCGCGGGGACGGTCATGCTCTCGGCGTCGATCAAGTCGGGCAAGGCGACGCGCAAGCTGCCCGTCTTTTACGCCGACGCGGACCGAAAGCAGGAACGCTACTCCAACGGCTACGCGATCCTCGGCGTCCAGGGGGGGTGGCGGCCGGACGAGAGCGATCGAGAGGACCCACAAGCCGCCGTCTACCTGCTCGCGTCGCCCGCGAACGCGGCCGAAGGGGAGATGCTCGTCGTCTCGCTGGGCCAGGCCGCCGTGACCGACGTTTGCGTCTCGATCTCACCGCTCGCGTCGCTGCGTCCGATCGATCCCGACTTCGTCCCGTCGCTACGGAAGAACCTTGGTTCGTCCACGGATCCGCTGGCAACGCGAACGTACCTGCTGAGCTCGGGGGTGGACTCGGAGATCCTCGCGTCGGCGCGGAAGATCGAGCAAGACGTGTACGAATGCCGCGACGGCAAGTCGCCCGTGCTGGTGACCGAATCCGTTCCGCCCCGGCCGATGCGGGTGCTGCGGCGCGGGAACTGGCAGGACGAGGGGGGCGATCCCGTCGTGCCGGCGACGCCGCGGTTCCTGACTCACGAGCCCGAACCGTCCGACGACCATCGCCTCACCCGGCTTGACCTGGCCCGATGGATCGTCTCGCCTGATAACCCGCTCACCAGCCGGGCGGTCGTGAACCGGTTATGGAAGCAGTTCTTCGGGGCCGGGATCTGCGCCTCGGTCGAGGATATGGGCGCGCAGGGGGAGATGCCGAGCCATCCGGAGTTGCTCGACTGGCTGGCCGTCGAGTTCCGCGAATCCGGGTGGGACGTGAAGCACATGGTCAAGCTGATGGTCATGTCTTCGACCTACCGGCAGGATTCGAACCTGTCGCCCGAGGCGCGCGAGATCGACCCGGCCAATCGCCTGCTGTCGGCCCAATCGCCCCGGAGACTGGAGGCGGAGTTCGTCCGCGATAACGCGCTGGCCGCGGCGGGCCTGATCAACCTCGACATCGGCGGGCCGAGTTGCTTCCCGTACCAGCCGGCCGGGTATTACGCGAACATCCAGTTCCCGGACCGCAGCTACGTCGCGAGCCCGGATGAGCGGCAGTACCGCCGGGGCGTGTATATGCACTGGCAGCGGACGTTCCTGCACCCGATGCTGGCGAATTTCGATGCGCCCAGCCGGGAGGACGCGGTCTGCACGCGGAACCTGTCAAACACGCCGCAACAGGCGATGACGCTGCTGAACGACCCCGAGTTCGTCGAAGCCGCCCGTGTGCTGGCGGAGAAGGCGATGGCCGCGTCGAACGCCGATGACCCGCGGATCGAGTTTGCGTTCCGGCGGGCGCTGTGCCGGCCGGCCAAGCAGAAGGAACGCGCGTCGCTGAGCGTTTTCCTGGCCGAGCAGCGGGATTACTACAAGGATCACAAGGCCGACGCCGAGAAACTCGTCCACATCGGCATCGCGCCCGTTCCTGACGACACGGACGTTTCGGAGTTTGCCGCGTGGACGACCGTCTGCCGGGTCGTGCTCAACCTGCATGAGACGATCACGAGGTATTGAACCATGTCCTGGGTTGAACAAGGCTGCTATTGGGTCTGGCCTGTGATTGGAGGCGTGGCCCTGCTGCTGCGATGGTTCCGCCGAACGCCTCGGAAGATGCGGAAGTTGTCCAAGTCACAGCGTTGGGCAGACCAGGGGTTCTGTCATGCGTGCGGCTACAACCTCAAGGGCGTCGAATCCTACATGTGCCCCGAATGCGGCACGGTACGCCTTTACTCGGCACGCAGGTGGAAGTCGAAGTTCGCCTCGATGGAAGGATTGAACGACGGTACGGCCGAGGGCCAGGCAAGTGGCTTGCGGAGGGCATGACGTGACGATTCCAATTGACTCTCCCGATTTTCACCGGCGGATTCACCGCCGGGCGTTTCTCGGTCGGGCGGGGCTCGGGCTGGGCGGGTTGGCGCTGGCGAGCCTGATGCGGCCGGACCTGGCGCGGGCCGCGTCCGCGGTGGCCAGCGTGCCGGCACAGGGGCGGTGGCCCGGGCTGTTCAACCCGCCGCCGCTGCCGATCAAGGCCAAGCGGATCATCCACCTGTGCATGGCCGGCGGGCCGTCGCACCTAGAGAGCTTCGACTACAAGACCGAGCTGAAGCGAATCAACGGCCAGCCGTTCCCCGAATCGTTCACCAAGGGCCAACAACTCGCCCAATTGCAGAACACGCAACTGCTCGCCCGCGGCCCCTTCATCGAATTTGCAAAGTACGGCCAGAGCGGGCAGGAGATCTCCAGCCTCTTCCCCCACACGCAGAAGATCGCCAACGAGATCTGCATCGTCCGCTCGATGATGACCGAGCAGATTAACCACGACCCCGCGCAGGCGTTCATGAACAGCGGGTCGGTCCGCAAGGGATACCCGAGCATGGGCTCGTGGCTCCTGTATGGCCTGGGCGCCGAGACCGACACCCTGCCCGGCTTCGTCGTCTTCGTCTCGCAGGGGAAGGGCGGCGGCGCGCAGCCCGTCTCTGCCCGGCAGTGGGCCAGCGGGTTCCTGCCGAGCCGGTTCCAAGGCATCCAGTTCCAGTCGAAAGGGGATGCCGTCCATTACGTCGGCAATCCCGATGGCGTCTGCCAGAGCACGCAGCGGCAGGTCGTCGAGGAGGTCAAGCGCCTCGACGGCATGCTCGAGGAAGACCGCTACGACCCCGAGATCGCGACCCGGGTCGCGCAATACGAGATGGCCTTCCGCATGCAGGCGAGCGTGCCGGAGCTGACCGACTTCAAGAGCGAGTCCCGCCGGACGCTTGAGATGTACGGCATCAAGCAGCCGGGCGACGGGAGCTTCGCCAGCAACTGCCTGCTGGCCCGGCGGCTGGCCGAGCGGGGCGTGCGGTTCATCCAGCTCTATCACCGCGCCTGGGACCATCACAGCGGGATCGAAAAGAACATGCCGGTCGCGGCGGGGGAGTGCGACCAGGCCAGCGCCGCGCTGATCATGGACCTGAAGCAGCGGGGGATGCTGGAAGACACGCTGGTGATCTGGGGCGGCGAGTTTGGCCGCACGCCGATGGGGCAGGGGAGCGGCCGCGATCACCACATCCTCGCGTTCTCGCTGTGGCTGGCCGGCGGCGGGATCAAGGGCGGCATCACCTACGGCGCCACCGACGAATTGGGCTACCGCTCGGTCGAAAACGTCGTCAGCATGCACGACCTGCACGCCACGATGCTCCACCTCTGCGGCATCCATCCCGACGCGTTCAGCGTGAAGTTCCAGGGGCTCGACGCGCGGCTGATCGGGGTGGAACCGGCAAAGGTGGTGAACGCAATCCTCGCTTGACGTTGCCCGTACCACCCGGAACGCGCTCCAACACCGCAACCGGGCCAACATTCGTTCCCCCCGCGCGTAGCTTATTGGCGTGCCGCGATCCGCGGTACAATGGCGATCCATTGACCCTCAGGGTAGAGAGAGGAGTTGGTATGACCCCGAAGATTCGTCGCGGGCTGTTCAAGGTGGCCTGCGTGGCGGCGGTAGGCTTGGCGGGGGCGGCGGGCGTGCTGCTGGCGCAGGAGCAGGCGGGCCCGCAGCAGCCGTGGTCGAAGTGGAAGGTGCACGACATGGAGCGGCCGGTCCCGCCGGTCGTCAAGCCGGGCACGTTCAGCACGCCGGAGCAGCCGGGCCAGCCCCCGTCGGATGCGATCGTCCTCTTCGACGGCAAGGACCTGTCCCAGTGGCAATCCGTGGGCGGCGGCGAGCCGACGTTCACGCTACAGGACGGCGTCATGCTCTCGACCGACCTGAAGAACCCGAAGAACACCAAGACCCTGGAGTCCAAGCAGCAGTTCGGCGACGTGCAGCTCCACGTCGAATGGGCCGAGCCGACGCCTCCCAAGGGCTCCAGCCAGGGCCGCGGGAACAGCGGCGTGTTCCTGATGGGCAAGTTCGAAACCCAGGTGCTCGACAGCTATGACAATCGCACCTACGCCGACGGCCAGTGCGGCGCGGTCTACGGCCAGTACCCGCCGCAGGTGAACGTCTGCCGCCCGCCGGGCGAGTGGCAGACGTACGACATCATCTTCCACCACCCGCGCTACGACGAGAGCGGGAAGATGACCGAGCCGGCCTACATCACCACGCTGCAGAACGGCGTGCTGGTCCAGGACCACCAGCGGATCGAAGGCCCCACCCACCACATGACCGTCGCCCACTACCGCGAGGGCCAGAAGCTGGAGAAGGGCCCGATCCAGCTCCAGTTCCACAACAACCCGGTGCGGTTCCGCAACATCTGGGTCCGCCCGCTCGAAGCGCTCGAACACCAGCAACACACCGGCGAAGTCGCCAACGCCTCGGCCGAGAAGGCCGGCGAGCAGAAGTAATCCGTCGTGTGATTCATCACAAAGGCATGGCGGACACGGAGCATCGCTCGATCAATCCATTGAACCGCGAAGTCGCGAAGTCGCGAAGAAATCCAGAAGAAGGTTTTTGAATGTCTTCGCGCCTTCGCGGTTTTCCTATTATTTTCTCACAGCATCTTCTGCAAATACACCACATCCAGCCATCGCCCGAACTTGAAGCCGACCTGTTTCAGCAGCGCCACCTGCTCGAACCCGAGCCGTTGGTGGATGCTGACGCTGGCGGCTTGTTCCTGGTCGATGGCGGCGATGATCGTGTGGTGGCCCAGCGCCTTCGCTCGCTCGATGGAGTCGGCCAGCAGGGCGGCGCCGATGCCCTGGCGCTGGCGGTCGTGGCGAACGTAGACGGAGTTCTCCACGGTCCGCCGGTAGGCGGGGCGGGTGCGGAAGGGGGAGATCGACGCCCATCCGACGATCGCGCCTCCGTCCCGCTCGGCGACGGTGATCGGGTGCTGCGGGCCGTGGCCCAGGAACCAGACCTCCCGCTCGGCGGCCGAGGTCGGCTCCTCGTCGTATGTGCAGGTCGAGTTCAGGACGTAGTGGTTGTAGATCTCATTGATCGCCGGCAGGTCGGCGAGCGTCGCGAGGCGAATGGTGGGTCCTTCCATGGCGCGACATCCTAACGCGAATGCGTCAACGCGGTGGAACGGTCCGGGATACTTAGTAGAAATCTTTCGGATATCGCAACGGGGGGAATGGGGGCCGCGAGTGATTCGGGGTGCCCGAAGCGACGACGATCATTCGTATTTGAGGTCCCATGAAATTGTTGCCCATTCCACTCCTGCTCATGTCGCTGCTGTGCCTGCCCTCGTTAGGTGCCCAACTCCCGCGGGTCTACCAGTCCGACCCGCAGGCGATGGCCACGAACCGCGAACGGGCGCGTGGCAATGACCCGGCTCTCGCACCGGCACTGGCCGTCTTGCGGAAAGAGGCCGATCGGGCGCTCACCGCAGGCCCGTACTCGGTCACCCGGAAGAAGCACGCGTCGCTCACCGGCGACCCGCGCGACTACATCAGCCTCGCCCCTTACTTCTGGCCCAATCCGGACACCAAGGACGGCCTTCCCTACGTCCGCCACGACGGCCGGCGAAACCCCGAGATCCACGAATACGACGCGGCCAACTTCAGCAGCATGTCGGGCCACGTCCACACGCTCGCTCTCGCCTACTACCTGCTCGGCGACGAGGCCTGCGCCGACCGGGCCGCGCTGCTGATCCGCGCCTGGTTCCTCGATCCCGCGACGCGGATGAACCCGAACTTGCAGCACGCCCAACTCGTCCGCGGCGTGAACGACGGCCGGGGCACCGGCATTATCGAGTCGGCCCGGTTCCTCCCGGTCATCGACGCCATCGGCCTCCTGCACGGCTCCCGCGCGTGGACCGAGCAGGATCAGCAGGGGATGCAGGCCTGGTTCCGCGACTATGTGAAGTGGATGCGCGACAGCCACAACGGCCGGGACGAAGCCGCCGCCCGGAACAATCACGGCACCTGGTACGACGTGCAGTTGGTCACCTACCTGCTCTTCCTCGGCGACGAAAGCGAGGCGCGGAAAGTCGCGGAGGAAGCGAAATCGCGGCGGATCGCGTCACAGATCCAGCCCGACGGCAGCCTGCCCCTCGAACAGGCCCGCGCCACGTCACTGAGCTACACGGTGTTCGACCTCCGCGCATTCACCGAGCTGGCCGATTTGGCCCGGCGAGTCGACGTGGAACTCTGGAATTACCAAACGTCCGACGGCCGCGGGATCCGCAAGGCGATCGACTACACGCTGCCGTACGTCGTGGGCGAGAAGCCGTGGGAACACTCCCAGATCAGCCCCTTCAACAACGACGGATTCATCGAACCCCTGCGCCGCGCCACTCTCGCCTACGACGACCCCAAATACCGCGAGGCGATGGCGAAACTCGAAGGAAAGCGTGGGATCACATTGAACGACCTTCGCACGCCGCTCGGCGTGAAACGGGATGAGAAGGCACAATAAAACGTAAGCAGACCCTTACGTTTTACGTCGTTACGTTTTACGCCTCACTTCGCCTGCTGCCCCGGCGCGGACGCGAACGCCACGATGTTCCGCATGATCGACGTTGCTACGTCCGGTGTGTACCCGATCACGCCGTCCACAGGCTGGCCCACAAGTCCCTCGCTCAAGTCGTCCGGGCTGTAGAAGCAGGCGGTGCGGCTGCCTTGCTGGATGGCGCGGATCCTCGGCTGTTTCAGGTTGCCGACGACGCTCTTGCGGGCGAACGGGCGGTAGGCGACGTTGTCGATCTTCATTCCCGCGATGCTGTACAGCGGCGCGTCGACCGGCAGAGGGTGGCTCAGCGATTTGGCGGCGGCGTCGCCGAAGATTGCCTGGAGCTCGCGCTCGGCGCTGCCCGCGAACGGGCCGGACCCGCCTGCCGCATCCACGATCAGCGTCCCTCCCGCGTCGATGAACTGCTTCAGCTCCTGCCGCTGCGTCGGGCTGAGGCTGAAGGCGGCGGTGCCGGTCAGGTGCGCGAGCTTGTACTGGCTCAGCGTCCCGTCTCCGAGCTTGACGGGCGTGACCGTCAGCGCGATGCCCGCCTGGTTGTGCAGGAGGATCGACAACCGCTGCCACCCATACGGCTCCGGGTCCCAGTTCCCCTCATATTGCAGCCGGGCGAGCGTCACCGGGGTGCCGGCGGGGGCGGTGGCCGAGGGCTGCGGCAGCGGGTTCTTCTGCCGGAAACCGAAGCCGATCTTGTCCACCGCATAGAGGGCGATGTCGTCCATCAACTGGTACGCCTCGCCGCGGGTGCCGGTGTTGTTGCCCTGGAACGCCCGGCCCGCATCCAACTGCGGGAGGAGCATCAGTTCGCGGACGCCGTTGCTCAGCCCCATCGCCCGGGCCTTGCGGCCCCACTTGGTGGAGGTGAACTGTTCGCCGCTCATCAGCGGGTGCGTGGGGGGCAGTTCACGGAACGAGTACGACGGGAACAACTCCGTCCCCAGCTTCGTGAAGCTACTGCTGAAGGCCGCGTTATCACAGTCGGCATTGCCGACGATCATCCCGCCTTGTTGGACGAACAGGCGCAGCTTGTCCTTGTCCGCCTGCGAGAGGTTCAGCGGCTGGTCGCCGGCGATATAGAGGATCGGCGCGTCGTGGAGCGTTTCCGCCGGCCCGTCGAGGTTCACGATCTGCCAGTTGAACCGCGATTCGAGCTGGTGGCCCATCCAGCTCACGAAGTTGAACACGTCCTGCGGCCGCTGGTTCCAGCGGGCCTCCGCAGACTTTCCGCCGGTTTCAAGCGAATACTGCAATTTGTTGACGACGATCGGCGCGCGGCCGTAGCAGAGGAACAGGGCGCCCAGGGCGGTCCCGTCGATCGGCGACACCTTGCCCTTCCACGTGCCATCGGGCGCCTGCGCCTTCATCAGGTAGTCGGCGCCGCGCTGAAACCAGTCGACATTGCCGAACTGTCGCAATCCGCTGGCGGCGCCGATGCGGGAGATCGCGAACAGGCCGTACGTTTCCAGCTTGGGCCTGGCTTCGGGCGGCAGCCAGAACTGGTTCTGCCATGCCTCCCGCGTCGGGTCATACACCGCGTCGAAGTTCGTGCCGAGCCACTCCAGCCCGTGAGCAATATTCGCGTCCTTTGGGTTGCCGCGGCACTCGGTCCCTCGGCGGAGCGATTCCTGCGTGATGAAGAGCGTGGCGACGCCGGCCGCCGTCATTGAGGCGGTCTGCTTGCCCGCGTCCTCGGGTCCGTTGAACGTGTAGGACCAGGCGCCGGTCGGGTATTGGTGCGCCCGCCATGCCGCGTCGGTCAGCTTCCAGAACTCCTGCGGAACCTCAAACCCCTCGCGCTCCAACGACCAGGCGCCGAGCGCCGCGAACTGGCTGGCGCTGTGGTCGTACTGGTCCGCGTCCGCCGCGGTCGGGGGCATGTAGAAGAACAGCCCCCGGGCGTCTCCCTTCGCGCGCATCGACGCCACAAGGTATTGCAGGTCCCGTCGGGCGACTGCTTTCAGTTTCGGGTTCAGGTCCAGCGCGCTCCAGAGCAGGCAGCGCACGCCCAACGCGTACGTGCCGTGTGTTTCAGTCTTGGATAGGAAATCGATGGCACTGGCCAGGTGGGTTTCATTCGGGCTGACCCCTGCGGTCAGGAGCGTGTAGGCGACGACGGCCGTCTGGCCGGTCCATTGCCCGCCGAATAGCTCCTGGTCGTTTTTAAAGCTCCTTGTCTGATTCGGGGTCTGGACGATCTCCCAGTTGCCCTTGCCTTGGTGGGCCAGCAGCCAGGCGGCGGCCTTGTCAACGGCCTTGTCCACCTGCTCGCCCGTCGCCGCCGATGCGGGCGTGCCATCGACAAGGCAAAGCAGGCCGAAGGCCGCGCAGGCAAGCAGAAAGGTTTTCGTCCGCTGAACGAGGCCGCGCCCCCCGGTGCTCCGCCGGTACATCATGTGAAGCTCCCTCTTCGCCGACTTGTAACAACCTTGGCCCGCCGAGGCCAGTCTGTCGCCCTGGATTAACAGCCGATAACGATCGTGTGGGACAATGGCCGAGAGGGCGAGGCTCCCGCCGAGCCGCGTTTTTCGAATGGGCCTCGGCTCGGCAGGACCCTCGCTCTCTCCGAATGGACGGGGGTTCATTCCGGCCCCGGAAATCCCTCTCGCATGAACCGGCCATCGACGTTGACCTTCGTCCCGTCGATCTCCACATACCCGCCCTTGCGCAGGTCCACCACCATATCCCAGTGCAGCCCGCTCTGATTGGTATTGCCGGTCTCGGGGTAGCCCGAGCCGAGGGCGAAGTGGACGGTGCCGCCGATCTTTTCGTCGAAGAGCGTGTTGCGCGTGTATTGGGTGATCTGGTAGTTGGTCCCGATCGCGCACTCGCCAAGGAACCGGCTGCCCTCGTCGGTGTCGAGCATCGAGATCAGGAAGTCCTCGCCCTTGGACGCGGCCGCACCGACGACCTTGCCGTCCCTGAACGTCAGCCGCACGTCCTGCACCTCGCGGCCGTGGTGGACGGCGGGAAAGCTGAAGTGGATCACGCCGTTCACGCTTTCGACCACTGGGCCGGTGAAGACTTCCCCGTCGGGGAAGTTCTCGTGCCCGTCGCAGTTGATCCACCGCCGGTCGGCGACGCTCATCCGCACGTCAGTCCCATTGGCGGCGACGACGTGGTAGTCGCGTTTCCCGTTGAGAAAATCGACCAACCGCTGCTGCCGCTCGCTGAGCCGCTGCCACGCCGCCACCGGGTCGGGCCGGTTAAGCAAGCCGGCGTTGAAGACGAAGTCCTCGTAATCCGCCAGGCTCATCTCCGCGTCCTGGGCCGAGGCCTGCGTCGGAAATTGCGTGCCGGTCCAGTGGAGCTTCCCTTCCGCCGCCCGGTTCAGGAAGATCTCCATGTACGGCTTGCGGGCCGCCTGGGCGATGCCGATCTTCTTCGGGTCGCAGTTCGTCAGCGCTTTGGTGTTCTCCTCCGCCCAGATGCCGATCGTGCAGTCGACGTTCTCGACCTCATAGAGCGCGATCGGGCTGAAATAGCGAAGCTGCTCGTCGCTGGCGTTCTTGTAGAAGATCTCGGCCAGCTCATCGGGCGACATCCGCACCAGCGGGTGCCCGCCCGTCGCCAGCACCTTGCGATACAGTTCCACGATCAACGGCTGGGCGACGGGCTCCCCGCTGATGCGGACGGTCTGTCCCTTCTTCACCCCCACGCTGTAGTTCACCAGCACGTCGGCCAGCTTCTCGAGTCGTGGATGACGCATAGGCGCATCTTAGTCGTTTCCCCGATTGAGTTCAGCCCAACCCTGCAAATGCAAGCTCCCCAAAAGTTCCGCGGCGCGCCCGCAGGGCTGCGAGTCCCGCGAATCCCCATATACGTTCGGCCCCGATTTTGCACGCTGACCCCGACGGAGGACCAAGTTACGGTACGGTAAGTCCAAGAACGGAGGAGCTATGTTCCGTCTGATGAAGCTGGCGATCTACGGGCTGCTGGGCTACGCGATCTACGAGTTCATCCGTGGCCTCATGCAGGGCGAAAGCGTCGCGCAGGCCGCCGGCATGGGCGGCATGGGCGGCGGGCAGCAGGGCCAACGCCAGGGCGGCGGGTCCCGCGAGTTGAACCGCGCCCTCGACACGGGAGCGAGCCGCATGAACATGACCGGACCCGCCCGCGGCGAGCAGGTCATGTCCGAAGAGCCCAGCGGCGAATCGGTCCCCCACACCGTCGGCCGGGGCGTGATCCACAAGTAGGACTGCCCCGCGGAAACCAACCGCGACCCCGGAAGCCGTGACCCGGGACGCTCCGCTCCCCGGCCCCCGCGGCTTCTTGGCATTGGGGAACGGGATTCACCGCGGAGACGCAGAGGACGCAGAGAGGAAATACGGGGCACCGCACGCGCATCACTTCTCTGAATCTTCATCTTGGATTTGTGGAAATCTCCGGGGACTCCATCGCTATGATTTCTCGGGTGTCGGCCTCTGCGCTCTCGGCGTCTCTGCGGTGAATCGTCTTGGTGTTGCGGTGAATCTTTCTTGAAGGAGCAGCCATGGAGATCGGGTTCGTCGGGCTCGGGAAAATGGGCGGCAACATGACCCTCCGGCTCGTCCAGGGCTCGCCGGACGGAACGGTCAAAGGCGGCCATCGCGTCGTGGGGTTCGCAAAAGATCCGAACCCCGAACTGGCCGGCGTCGACGGCGTCACGATCGTCGACTCGCTGGAGAAGATGGTCTCGAAGCTCAAGCCGCCACGCGTGGTTTGGGTGATGGTCCCGGCCGGCGCGCCGACCGAATCGGTCATCAGCGAACTCGCCAAGCTGATGCAACCCGACGACCTGATCCTCGATGGCGGCAACAGCCATTACAAAGACTCGATCCGCCGCAGCGAAGGCCTCGCCAAGCACGGCATCGGCTTCGTTGACGTCGGCACCAGCGGCGGCGTCTGGGGACGGCAGGAGGGCTACTGCATGATGATCGGGGGCGAGAAGCCCCACATCGACATCTGCCGCCCGATCTTCGACACGCTCGCCCCGCCCGGCGGATGGATCCACACCGGCCCGCCGGGCTCGGGACACTTCGTCAAGATGGTCCATAATGGAATCGAGTACGGCCTGATGGAGGCCTACGCAGAGGGCTTCGACGTCCTGCACAAGGCGCCGTTCCCGCTCAACCTGAACGACATCGCCTCGGTCTGGAACCACGGCAGCGTCATCCGCTCATGGCTGCTGGAGCTCTCGCAAAACATCTTTAAGCACGAGTCCGACCTCCATTCGATCGCGCCCTACGTCGTCGACAGCGGTGAAGGGCAGTGGACGATCCAGGCCGCCATGGAGCAGGCCGTGCCCGTCCCGGTCATGGCCGCGGCCCTGTTCGCCCGCTACGCCTCCCGGGACCCGGAAAACTTCGCCGCCCGCTACACCGCCGCCCTCCGCCACCAGTTCGGCGGCCACGCGACCCAGAAGGCCGAGCAAACCAAGATCGAGGCGAGTGGAGAAGTAAAGAAGTAGCATAGACGCTACAATGGCCGGAGGGGGTTCTGACGTGAGGACGCGCTGATGAACGCGGTTCGCATTCGCACGCGGGTGGACTCGGAGACGCTTCACCTCCCGGAGCTTCGAGAGATGATCGGAAAGGACGTTGAAATCATCGTGTTGGAAGATAAACCCGCGCCGAAAGATCGGCCGCAAGACCTTTCCGCGCTGGAAGTGATTGCCGGAAGCATCGATCTCGATTTCGATGCAATCCAGCAACTCCGGGAGATCAGTAAGCTGTGATCCTCCTCGACACCAGCGTCCTGGTTCGCTATCTGCGAACGCACGACGCGAAGATCAAGGCGGTGTTCGATTCGCAGCGCATCGCGGTGTCCGTCGTGACCCGTGCGGAGATCCTCCACGGTGCGCGCGACGATCAAGATTTCCGTCGGCTGACCGCCGCCTTGGACGGGTTCGTCCAGGTCACGGTGGACGATGTGGCATGGGCGGATCTCGCGGTCAATCTTTACAAGCTTCGCCTGCGAGGTACGCCCGTGCCGTTTCCGGATGCGCTCATTGCGACCGTCGCGATTCAACGAGGACTCGAGCTCTGGACGTTCGACAGTGACTTCACGCTGATGCAAGCTGCCCTTCCCGCGCTCCGCTTGTATCCGTTTCCGTGACGCTGGGTTCGGTCGGCCCGTTGCTTTTGAACCGGCCTCCGATTAATGGTCGGTACGCTTGACCGCGTTTGGAAGGACAAGGTGACCCCAATGCCCTCCGCTCCCCCGTGTGCCCTCGTGATCTTCGGCGCCAGCGGCGATCTGGCCAAGCGCAAGCTCATCCCCGCGATCTACGAGCTGGCCCGCCAGAAGATGCTTTCGGAGCATTTCGTCCTCGTCGGCTACTCGCGCTCGGAGATGACCGACGAGGCCTATCGCCAGGAGTGCCGCGAGGCGGTGCAGAAGTTCGCCCGCACCAAACCCGTCGACGAGTCGGTCTGGGGCCGGATCGAGAACGCCACGTACTACATCCGGGGCGACTACGGCGCCGAGGCCGACCACGCCCGGCTCAACGAGGCGCTGGCCAAATACGACCAGCGGTTCGGCACCGCCGGCAACCGCCTCTTCTATCTCTCCACGCCCCCCAACACCTTCGCACCCGTAATCGAGGCGCTGGGCAAGAGCAAGGACACCAGCGGCAAGGCTTGGGAGCGGATCATCATCGAGAAGCCCTTCGGCCGCGACCTGGCCAGCGCCCGCTCGCTCAACGCGCTGCTCCACAAGTATTTCGCCGAGGAGCAGGTCTTCCGCATCGACCATTACCTGGGCAAAGAGACGGTGCAGAACCTGATGGTGCTCCGTTTTGCCAACGCGATCTTCGAGCCGATCTGGAACTACAAGTACATCGACCACGTGCAGATCACCGTGAGCGAGACGCTCGGCGTCGGCACCCGGGGCGGGTATTACGACAAGAGCGGCGCGCTGCGCGACATGGTGCAGAACCATCTGTTCCAGCTCATGGCCCTGGTCGCGATGGAGCCGCCCGCCGCCCTCGACGCGGTCAGCATCCGCGACGAGAAAGTGAAGGTCTACAAATCCGTCCGCCGCCTCGGGCTCGATCACGTCGAGCAGTTCACCGTCCGCGGGCAATACGGCGCGGGCGAAGGCGACGGGCAGAAGACCGCCGGGTATCGCAAGGAGAAGGACGTCCCGCCCGACTCCCGCACCGAGACGTTCGCCGCCCTCAAGCTCTTCATCGACAACTGGCGGTGGAGCGGCATGCCGTTCTACCTCCGCACCGGCAAGTTCCTGCCCGAGAAGCTCAGCGAGATCGTCGTCCGCTTCCGCTCCCCGCCGCTGACGCTCTTCCAGAAGCAGTGCGAGTCGCCGGTCTTCCCCAATGACCTGGTGATCCGCGTCCAGCCCGACGAGGGGATCTCCTGGCGCCTCAACGGCAAGGTGCCCGGCGGGCAGATGAACATCCAACCCGTCGCCCTCGACTTCTTCTACCATACCACCTTCCACGTCGAGCCCCCCGAGGCCTACGAGCGGCTGATCCTCGACGCCATGCTCGGCGACCAAACCCTCTTCATCCGCGGCGACGAGGCCGAAGCCGCCTGGGCCGTCATCGACCCCATCGAGCAGGCCTGGGCCGAATCGAAGCAACCCCCCCAGGAATACGCCCCCGGCACCTGGGGCCCGCCCCGCGCCATGGAACTGATCGAACTCGACGGCCGCCGCTGGCTCCATACCGGCGGCGAAGAAGCCGAACCGATCATCGCCTGCTCGCTCTGAATCGCCCGCGACTGACCGTCGAAACATGGGGCACCGTCAATGTCCCAAAATGTCCCATTATGTCCCATTTTTTGAGATCGGCAAGCAATATTATATAATATATCTTATCTTCTTTCTGTATTTAGGTTTAAGTCCAAAATGCCCGGTTGGTGCCTTGATGGGACATTTCTCGTATGCCTTTGTCTTTAAGATGGTTAAGATCAATGTCCCATGGAATGTCCCATCGTGCTCCCGTGCTCCGAGGTCGCGCCGGTCTCCCGTTCGATCTTTGCACGAATTCACCGCCGCGCAGCGCTTCCTCAGACGCGCTTAGCCGCCCAGCTTGCCGGGCGCGACGCGGCATGTGCAACCGGATTCACGGACTCGATCAGCAGGGCAACTACCCCAGTTCAATACAAACCGTGATCGCGCCAGGCGCGGCCCCTGTCGCGCCCGGCAAGCAGGGCGGCTAAGCGTGTGATGGAGTCCTTCGGACGCAATGAACGATGGGAGGGGGCGCTTCACGATCCGAACGGATAGGGCGTCACGAACGACCACACCTGCTCGCGTTTCCCCTCCCGCGCCGGATTCTGTTCGACGTACCGAATCGCGCACCGGACGTGCTTCTCAT
>DASXMX010000356.1:0-19632 GCA_036495445.1 Tepidisphaeraceae bacterium | reverse complement strand
CCCGCCGGATCGGTCGATGCCCTGGCCGCGGGGATGAAACGGGCCCTTTCCGCCTCGCGCGACGAGCTAGTGCAAATGGGCCGCGCCGGGGCGGACGCCGTGGCGGGCGAATACAACTTGCCTACCGAGGTTGCCAAGCTTGCCCTGCTTTTCACCCGATCCGGTCGCAGGTGCGACAAGATATCGCAATGTTAGAATAGGGAACCTATTGCAGGATCTTGGTTTCCTCCACTTCTTCGCATTTTCGCCAGGCGAACGCCGAACTCGCGCATCGTCGTCGCGTAAGAACCCCCACGAAGGCGGCCACTCACCGCGCAACAAGTGCGTTTAAGGTGATGGTCGCAGACCCGACCGCGCTTTTGAGGCCGAAAACGGGCATTGAGCGCAAGTCCGGGAAAAAAAGTGATTTTTCGCTGGAATTCGGGTTGATGGATTTTCCACGCCCCTTTATTTGGGGGCCAACAATTTGTGGCCACGGGTTCAAGGGCTGTACACCGTGAGCGCCGCCGCGAATTGAGGCCGTACCACTGACATTCAGGAGTTGAGAATGGCTCTTAAGTCCCCGCGTGGGCTCTGCGCCCCTGTTGTTGCTTCGCAGAATCCCATTCGCCGCCACGCCCGCGACGTATACGATCAATTGTCCTCCCTGTCCGCCCGCGTGCGGGACCTGCTGGCCGATTGCGCCACGGCCGCCGCGCCGCAGGTGGGGATGGGCCAGGCCGTCGAACCCCTGGAAAGCCGCCAGCTCCTGTCCGCGTCCGGGACGAGCGTCTTGTCCCCCACCAGTGCCCCCGCGGCCGGCGCGCAGAACGTCTTCGACGGCGTCTATCCCGGCACCTCGCAATCGGGCCTCGAGGTCGGCGCCAAGTTCCAAAGCGACACCAGCGGGTACATCACCGGCGTCCGCTTCTATAAAAGTTCGGGCGACACCGGCACGCATGTCGGCGACGTCTGGAGTAGCAGCGGACAGCTCCTCGCCCAGGCGACGTTCACCAACGAGTCCGGCAGTGGTTGGCAGGAAGTCGACTTCTCCAACCCGGTCGCGGTGACCGCCGGCTCGACATACGTCGTCTCCTATCACACCAACGCCAGCTATTTCTCCTTCACCTCCGGCGGGCTGAGCTCGACCCAGAGCAACGGGTCGGCGCACCTGCTGGGCGACGGTGTGAACGGTGGCGACGGCGTCTTCAACTATGGTGCGAACTCGACGTTCCCCAGCCTCAGCTACCAGTCGGGCAGCTACTGGGTGGACGCTGTCTTCAGCACCGGCGCGTCCACGACCACGGGATCTTCCGGCAGCAGCACCGCCTCGACGGTTTACGCCGCCAGCGCGGCGCCGGCCGGGTCGCAGCAGAACATCAATGACGGCGTCAACAACAACGGAACGGGCGGCGTTGAGGTCGGCGCCAAGTTCCGCAGCGACGTCGCCGGGTATCTCACCGGCGTCCGGTTCTATAAGAGCTCGGGCGACACCGGCACGCACGTCGGCGACGTCTGGAGCAGCAGCGGCCAGCTCCTCGCCCAGGCGACGTTCACCAACGAGTCCGGCAGCGGTTGGCAGGAAGTCGACTTCTCCAACCCCGTCGCGGTGACCGCCGGCTCAACCTACGTCATCTCGTACCACACGACGGCAAACTACTTCTCGTTCACGTCGGGCGGCTTGACCGCCGGTGTGAATAACGGATCGCTCCACCAGTTGGCCGACGGCGCCAACGGCGGCGACGGGGTCTTCAGCTACGGTGCGAACTCGACGTTCCCCGCGTCCACTTACCAGTCGGGCAGCTACTGGGTGGATGCCGCCTTCAGCGCCAGTGGGACCGTGACCACGACGCCGACGCAGCCCCAGAGCGTGCCGCCGGCCCCGGTGCCGCCGCCCCCCGTCCCGGCGTCGCCCCCGCCCCCGCCACCCCCCGCCGTGACGACCGCCGCCAACGCGCCGACCCCGGTCATCAACCTCCAGGGCGGCAATGGGCAGGCCGAGCACTCGATCTTCGTCAACGGCCTCAACTCACCGCTGGGCGACGGGAACTCCAACACCGCCACCTACACCTGGAACTTCGGAGACCCGTCCAGCAAGTACAACACGCTGACGGGCTGGAACGCCGGCCACATTTACGACAACCCGGGCACCTACACGATTACGCTGACCATCACCAACGACCTGGGCGTCAGCAACACCGCCACGAAGCAGGTCACGGTCACAGCCGCCAACCGCAAGACGATCTACGTCGACACCAACGGCAACGACGCCAACTCGGGCCTCTCGCCCAGCCAGGCGATCGCATCGCCCACTCGCCTCCAGCAAGTGCTGGACGGCCTGGGGGACAACAACGTCACCGTCCTGTTCGCCCGCGGCGAGACGTTCATGGTCCCGGGCTGGATCAACGTCAACGGCACCAACGAGGTGTTCGGCGCGTACGGCTCGGGCGCCAACCCGGTCCTCATGCACACGACCGGCTGGAGCCACGGCGTCTTCATCCTGACGCCGACTGCCAGCCAGATCGTCATCGAGAACCTCACGTTCGACTCGATCTACACCGCCCAGCCGAACTGGGCGCCCGACATCGACGCCACCGCGATTTACCCGGCGGGCCAGAACATCACGGTTCGGAACGACACGTTCCTCAACCTCGAAACCGCGATGGACTGCTATCAGGGCCCCAACGGGCTGCTGGTCGAGAACAACTCGGCCCCGCTGATCACCGGCCTCCGCGGGTACTTCGTCTGGATGAACGGCACGCAGGGCGTCGTGCTCGGCAACACGGTCGTCAACTCGACCCGCCAGCACATCATGCGGTCGAACTTCCCGACGACCGAGGACTGGCTGATCGACGGCAACAACTTCACCGGCAACAACAACCCCGCCGACCCGGGCGAGATGGAGAAGACGACGATCAACATCCGCCAGGGCGATCACATCGACATCGAAGGCAACACGCTCGCCGGGGCGACCGCCTCGTTCGGGCCGACCGACGACATGTCCACCTCGGCGAACGTCAGTTGGATCAAGTTCGACGGGAACGTGATGAACAATGCCGCCATCGAACTGCACGGCAGCGTCTGGCATACGATGGTCAGCAACAACCTGACCAATCTCGGCGGGTACTACCCGCAGATCCAGTTGCTGCCGACCGACGACATGGGACGGCAGATGCAGGACGTCACGATTCAGAACAACACAGGCGAGCTCACCGGGTCGGGCGGGACCTTCATCGGCATCACCGGCGACTCCCCGGCCGGTGTGCTGACGATCAAAAACAACCTGTTCGCCTCCGCGGGCGGACAGGTCGGGGTGTACAACTCGGGCAGCGTCGGGATCTACGCCAACAGCGCCAACGCCGTCGCGCTCTTCTCCCACAACGTGTGGGCGCCGCCGTCCGGCCAGTTGGCGAACAACCCCGGGGGGGTGAACTACATCTCCGCGACCGACGGCGTGCTGGGCTGGTACAACTACCTCACCGCCCAGCAGTGGAACAGCCTGCCCAACGTGCAGGACGACCAGTTCCGCGCCGTATCGATGCCCAGCGGGTTGAACCTGCAGGTGCCGATCGACGGCCAGATGGCCGGCGCCATCCTGCCGCCGCCGCTGACCTAAACCCGTCCGATCGGTTTCGCTCGCTGTGATCGCGCGAATTGGTGCAGCCACGCTGGCCCAATGCCGACCTGAACGAAACGCGAGCCCGTCGCCCGAGTCCCCGCCGGCTCGGGCGATGGTGTTGCCGCGGGACCGCGTTTCGGCAACGACGAACGGGCGGCGGAAATCCTCCCTCTCCCGGTACGCCGGGAGAGGGAAACAACGGGCGGGCCGACCGCATTACGCGGACGCTCTAACCCGCTATAGTGGCCCTCTATGCCCAACGCGGACCGACGCGTTCTCATCATCGCCGACAACGCCTCGTCGCAATTCGGCGGCGAGGCCCTGCATCCGCTCCGCTACTTCAAGCTGATGCGGCGCAAGGGGGTCGATGTGCGGATGATCACCCACGCCCGCAACCGGGCGAACCTCGCCCCGATCCTCGGCGACGACCTGTCACGCGTCGTCTTCGTCGAAGACTCGGCCCTGCACCGGATGTGCGCCCGGCTCTCGCGGCTCCTGCCGCCCCGCATCGCGAACTTCACCGTGGACATGGTCAGCCGCATCGTCACCCAGGTCCAGTCGAAGCGATTGGCCCGGGAGTTGATCGCCCAGCACGGCATCGAGGTCGTCCACCAGCCGACGCCGATCTCGCCCAAGGAGATCTCGTTCCTCCATAACCTTGGCGTGCCGGTGGTCATGGGCCCGCTCGACGGGAACATGGAATTCCCGCCCGCGTTCCGCGCCCGTGAAACGGTCGTGGCAGCCGCGTTCACGCGGATCATGCGGCCGGTGTCGAACCTCCTGCACACGCTGGTGCCGGGCAAGCGGGATGCGGCCGTTCTGCTGGTCTCCAACGAGCGCACCCGCCGCGGGCTGCCCAAGGGCTTCCGCGGCCGCGTCACTGACTTGGTCGAGAACGGCGTCGAACTGGACATCTGGCACCCCAAGGAGCACTACCGCGGCGCGGGCGAGCCGACGCGGTTCATTTACCTCGGGCGGCTGGTGGGATGGAAGGCAGTCGACTTGCTGATCAAGGCGTTCGCCCACGTTGCCCAGCGGGCGGACGCGACGCTCACGATCATCGGCGACGGCAACACGCGTGCGGACCTCGAGCGGCTCACCGCCGACCTCGGGCTCGGGTCGCGCGTCGAGTTCGCGGGCTGGCGGCCGCAGCCCGAGGCCGCACGGATGCTGCAGGAGGCTGACGCGTTCATCCTGCCGAGCCTTTACGAATGCGGCGGCGCCGTCGTGCTGGAGGCGATGGCGACCGGGCTGCCGGTCATCGCCACCAACTGGGGCGGCCCGGCCGACTACGTCGACGCGGCCTGCGGCATCCTGGTCGATCCGGCGTCGGAAGACGGGTTCATCACCGGCATGGCCGACGCGATGGTTCGCCTCGCCGAGTCGCCCGCGCTGCGCCAGCAGATGGGCCAGGCCGGCCGCCGCCGGGCGGAATCCCGTTTTGACTGGAATGCCAAGGTCGACGCCCTGCTGGACATCTTCGACACTTTGGAGTCCGCACCGCGCCGGGATTCGCGGCCGCAGCCCAACCGCTTCGACGTCTCTTCCGCCAACAACCTGCCGCCCGCGGGTTAATCCGCCGTCCTGCAGGCGATTGACGGGCTCACCCAAAGAACGCGCCGCTCAAGACGGCGTTGGCACTCCCGCTCCCCTTGGTGATCACGAGGTTGACGTTTCCGGACAAGTTGTAGACCAGATACTCGCCGCTGCTGAAGTTGCTGACCGTGGTCGCCGGCGTCAGCGCCGCGCCATGGGTCGCGTCGAACACCTGCACGGTTTCGGTCCGCCCAACATTGTCGCCGTCGAGCAGATATAGCGCGAACCGATGTGCCTTCCCGTCGCCGATGTTGACGTGAACGGTCATCGTGCCGCTGTTGCTATAGTCGACGCCGGCCGCCCGAGTCGATGCGCCCGGCGCCGTTTGCAGGGCCTGCGTCGTGTTGTCCAGCCAATACCACTCGTACGACCCCAGGTCCGGCGCCGTCACGGTCATCGAAGCGTAGCTCGGCAATGAACTATTCCCGGCGATCACGTCGTACCCGTCCGCACCGTAGACGCCGGTCCAACTGCCGGCGGTCGTCGTATCCGTCTTCAGAAGCGACGCGGAACTGCCGAGCCCTGGGCCGAAGAAGATCCCGCTGACAACGCAATTCAAGCTCCCGCTGCCGTTCGTGACGACCAGGTTTACGTTCCCGGACAGGTTGTAGACGAGGTACTGCCCGTTGGCAAAATGGCTGACCGTCGTCACCGGCGCCGACGCCAGCGCCGCGCCCGTGTTGGCGTCGAACGCTTGCACGGTTTCGACCCGCCCCTCGTTGTCCGCGTCCAGCAGGTACAGCGCAACTTGGTGGATCTTGCCGTCGTTGATGTTCACGTTGACCGTCATGGCGCCGCTGTCGCTGTAGTCGCATGCCGCCACGCGGCTCGTGGAACCGGAAGCGGTTTGCAGCGCGGCGGGCGAATTGTTGAGCCAGGAATACTCATATGCGGCAAGATCCGGCGCCGTCACCTTGATTGATGCGTAGCTCGGCAACGAGCTGGTCCCGTCGATCACGTCGTATCCGTCCGAGCCGTACGCAGCCGTCCACGTGCCGGAGGTCGTGGGATCGGTCTTCACCAGCGACGCCGACGAACCGCCGATGGGGACAGAGGCCGGGACCGACCGGGCCGATTCGTTCCCGCCCCAGTCGACCGCCGTGACCGCGTAATACCAGGTGCCGATACCTGGGTTCGGATCCGAGTAACTCGGTTGCGCAACGGGGCTTGACGTCAGGCGGGTCCACGGCCCGGAAGGGCTGGACGCCCGGTACACGTTGTAACCTTGGACGTTCTTAGCCAGCGTGTTGTCGGAGGTGACCGGCCACCAGGTGAGGCTCACGTTTCCCCCAAACGAGACCAATTTGATGTTTCGCGGGACCGGCGGCGGGGTTTGAACCGCCCCGACCGTCAGATTTGCGGAAGGGCGCGGCACCCCATAGAGATCTCCCGTGGCGCCCGCGCCCGCCAGGTCCGCCCCGATGTTGACCTCGGACGTGTTGGCTGCATCGGGCATGAAGTGCGTGGGGAACGATGCGCCGCCGGGAGTGGTGAACGAGGTGCCGTCCAATACCACCTGCGGGTTGCCGGAGCCGGAACCTTGCTCCCGATCGTTGGCGCCCGTCAAGACGTCCCACTGGTCGAGGGTCAATCCGACGCCGTTCACCATGAATTCGTTGCTGTTCCCGCTGCTGTCGTAGTTCCCGCGTTGCCAAAGGTTATTCGACACGGTGAGAAAACTGCTGGTATCGGCCGCCATCACCAGAACGTCCTGCTGCCCCGAACCCGACGCGAGGCCCGGCGCGACGGTGAGGTTGTTCTCCATCGTGATCTCGGGAGCGCTCTCGACGTCGCCGCTGTCGGCCGTGGGGTTGACCGGACCGTCCACCTGGACCAACGCGGCGGCCGGGCCGGCCGCGCTGTACAAGGTGTTGTTCAGCACCTGCACGTTCGTGTCCGGGGTCGTCTCGCTGGCGAATCGGCCGATTTCGATGGCACCGAGCATGTTCGGGGTCTGGCCGATGTCGATCGCATTATCGCGAACGGAAATGTTGTGGGCGCCGCCGTGGATCTCGACTTTTGTGCCAACGTCGAAGAAGTTCCCCTCCACCACCCCGTACGTGCAGCCGATCGTTTCGGGGTTCCCGTTGATGTCCAATCCCAACGAGAAGCCAAGTCCGGAGTTCACGCCCGAAGCAGCGTACGTGTGGAACGCGTTGTCCGCCGCGTATGCATACTGGCCCATCCGGAAGTCGAGATCGTCCTTGCTATCGGGCTCCTGGTTGTAGAGGTCGTTGCCATAGACGAGCCATCGGTTGAAACCCTGGTCGTATCCTTCGTCGCCGCGCACCAGGTTCTGATTCTGAGAACCCAAGGCCGTGTTGCCGAGCACCGCGACGTCGGTGCCCGAATCCCAGACGAAATAGTCGGGAACGACGTTACACCAGTTCCCCTGTACCAACACACCCTTGGCGCTCTGACTTAGGGTCGTGGCGGTATCAACGTTGTCGAACGCGCAATTCTCAATCGTGAGCCCGTAGTCGCCGGCGACGTTGTCGGAGGTCCGCATCACAACGTAGGGCGCGGCCGCCGGGGGCGGGGGTGCCGTCGGGGAACTGGGCGGCGGCGCGATGTTGTCGAAATCGATTCCGTTGATCGTCAGATTGCCGAACGCGACTCCGGCGGCTTGGAACAGGTAGGTCCCGCCTTCGCCGTAGCCGTTGAAGACCGGCGCCGCCGTCTGACCGGGACCGGTCGAGAACGTGCTTAATGTGACGTTGCTGAGCCCCGCCACCCAGATCCACTGGTTGCACTCGTACGTCTGATTGTCCTCGAACAGGTAGTCGGTGTTGCTCGACAGCCCCGCTTGCATCAGCGTCGCAAAGTCAAGAGTATTCGAAGGACTGCTGCCGTCGGCCACCGGGCCGGATCCGTTGGGTGAGACGTAGACCTGCTGCCGCGCGTCCGGGCTGACCTGGACCGTCAATGTGGCCGTCAGCGGCGACGAGGGCGCGTCGGCGAGGGTGGTCGTCAGCGTCGCCTGGTACGTGCCCGGCACGTCGTACACGTGTGCCGCGTTGTAGCCGGGCAAGATGCTGTAGGCGCCCAAGTCGCCAAAGTTCCACTGCAACCGGGTGGTCAACGGATCATCCGCCGGCAGCATCGTCTGGGCATCGACCGTCAACGTCTGGCCGGCTTGCAGGTTGATCGTGTTGTTCGGGATGTTCGGTTGGCTGACAAATTGCCCGGTGCTAGGATCCATCGCCGTGATGGCGGCCCCCGCCGACATGAGCCACCGGTCCTCCAGTGGCTCGAACGGGACGCGTCCGACCGCCGCGCGACGGCGCCGTGTCTTTGCGGGAACGGAGCCGGACTTGCGGGACCGAGGCATGGACTCCTCCGTGAAGCGTGCAGGGCGCCCCGAATCCGTGGCGCGCGCGCCGGGGATCGTCGATCGCCACAAGGCTTTTAGAGACGGGACAGGAACGCGCCGCCGTTGTCCGCAGGTTGGATGACGGAAGCGTGACACAAATTCGCCGCCGGTCGTTGAACCCCCGTTTATGGGACAGGACAATACTCGCGTGAATTCGGAGCGGCAACGAAATAATTCTGGTTCATTGAGAATTTAGTTTTGGTCCGGCAGAGCAATGCCCTTCAGATCGCCGCAGAACTATGTATCTCCGGAAAACACGATCTTGGTCTGGCATCTGATCGCGAGCCGTTTGTTGCGGAGGTACTGTGCGGGTATTGCTGATCGCCGAGGCATGCAATCCGGAATGGGTAAGCGTCCCGCTGGAAGGATGGTCACACAGCCGGGCGATCGCCGGCAAGGTGGACGCGCATCTGGTGACGCAAGTCCGCAACCGCGACGCGATCACCCGAGCCGGGCTGCGCGAGGGCGTCGATTTCACCGCGATCAATTCCGAGGCGATCGAAGCCCGCATCTACCGGTTGGCCGAGCGGCTCCGGGGCGGGGCGAACAAGGGATGGACGGTCGTCACCGGCCTGGCCGCCCTCTCCTATCCGTATTTCGAACATTTAGTCTGGCAACAGTTCGGGCATCGCATCCGCCAAGGCGAATTCGACGTCGTCCACCGCATCACGCCTCTCAGCCCGACGATGCCGAGCGCGCTCGCGGGCAAATGCCGCGAGGCGGGCGTGCCGTTCGTGCTGGGGCCGCTGAACGGCGGCGTCCCGTGGCCCCGGGCGTTCGACGCGGCCCGCCGGAAGGAAAAGGAGTGGCTCTCCTACGTGCGGGATGGGTACAAGCTCATGCCCGGCTACCACTCGACCCGCCAGAACGCGTCGGCCATCGTGATCGGCTCCCGCGACACGTGGGACCAGATGCCGGCCAGCTACCGCCGCAAGTGCGTCTATATTCCCGAGAACGCGATCGACCCGGCCCGGTTCGCCAAGCGGCGGTCCCGCGCCGCCCGGTTGCCGATCCGCTGCGCGTTTATCGGACGTCTGGTGCCCTACAAGGGCGCCGACATGCTCCTGGAAGCCGCCGCCCCGCTGGTTCGCGAGGGCAAGCTCACGATCGACATCATTGGCGACGGCCCGCAGCGGCCCGATCTCGAGGCGATCGTCACCCGCGAGCAGATCCAGTCCGGCGTCACGCTCGCCGGCTGGGTCCCGCATGCCAAACTCCAAGACCGTCTCATTGAGGCCGACCTGTTCACGTTCCCCAGCATCCGCGAATTCGGCGGAGCCGTGGCCCTCGAGGCGATGGCGGTCGGCGTCGTCCCGGTCGTCGTCGGGTACGGCGGGCCCGCCGAACTCGTGACCGACCGCACCGGGTGGCTCGTGCCGATCGGCAGTCGACAGGAGATCATCCGCAATCTGCGTTCGCTTCTGACCGATCTAGCCGATCACCCTGAGAAGATTGACGCCAAGTCGGCCCCCGCCTATGAACGGGCCCACCGGCAGTTCACCTGGGACGCCAAGGCGCAGCAGCTTATTGCGGTTTATCGGTGGGTGACCGGGACGGTTTCTCAGAAGCCCTGCTTCGGCATGCCGTTGCCCGATTCGGCCGATGGCCAATAAGATGTGGCGCGGAGGGACCGTCCGGAAAACAATTGATCCGCGCCGTACCTCAGGCCGATGTTCACCTTGTCTGATGCAGCACCCTCTAACTGCCACCGCCGACCTTCCCGCACCCGACGCCTCGCGCGTCGGGCAGGCGGCCCCCGTTGCGCCCCCGGCCGAGCAATCCGCCGCCGAGACGATCCTCGCCCCCAGCAAGGGGTGGATCGGCGTCAACTGGCGCGAGCTGTTCCGCACGCGCGAGCTCCTTTATTTCCTGATCTGGCGGACATCAAGGTCCGCTACAAGCAAACGGTCCTCGGCGTCGCGTGGGTCGTCCTGCAGCCGCTGTTTAACATGATCCTGTTCACGATCGTGTTCGGCTCGGCCGCCGGATTCAACGAGCGGCTGGGCCCGCAGTGGGGATCGAAGTACGCCGTCTTCGTCTTCGCCGCCCTGCTCCCGTGGCAACTGTTCGCTACCGGGCTGAACAGTGGCGGGATGTCGCTGTTGGCCCAGACGCACCTATTGACCAAAATCTATTTCCCTCGGCTCTACGTCCCAACGTCCGTCGTCGGCGGCGCACTGCTGGATCTGGGGGTCTCGCTGATCTTCGTGATCGGCCTGATGGCCTGGTTCCACGTGACGCCGTCGCCCGCGATGATCCTGCTCCCGCTGCTGCTGGTCCTGACCATCGCCTGCGCGCTGGGGACGGCGTACCTGTTCTCGGCGCTGACGATCACATACCGCGATTTCCGCTTCCTGATCCCGTTCATCAGCCAGGTCTGGCTGTTTGCCAGCTTCGTGGCCTTCCCGCCGAGCATCTTCGGCCAGCTCGGCCCCAAGACCCGCATGCTGCTGGCGCTCAACCCCATGTACGGCATCATCGCCGCCTGGCGCAAGCTGATCCTCGGCGGCGCGCCCGACTCGATCACGGGCTGGAGCCCGCTGTACCTGGCCAGCTCCATCGTGATCACGGTTGGCCTGCTGCTGCTGGGAATGTTCTACTTCCGCAAGACCGAACGCAGGTTTGCGGACATCGCATGAGTAAGCCCATCATCAGCATCGAGAACCTGAGCAAGGCCTACTACATCGGCCGGCCGATGGACGAGCACGCGACGTTCCGCGAGACGCTCACTGGTCTGGCCCGCGCGCCGTTTCGGCGATGGCGAGAGCAAGCGGCGCCGGCGGCCGGATCGGAAGAGGCGTTCTGGGCGCTGCGGGATGTGAGCTTCGAGGTGAACCGGGGCGAGGTGCTCGGGCTGATCGGCCGCAACGGCGCGGGCAAGAGCACGCTGCTGAAGGTGCTGAGCCGCATCACGGAACCGACCGAAGGCCGGGCCGTGCTTCGCGGCCGCGTCGCGTCGCTCCTGGAAGTCGGCACCGGGTTTCATCCCGAGCTCACCGGCCGCGAGAACATTTACCTCAACGGCTCGATCCTGGGCATGTCGCGGGGCGAGATTCAGCGAAAGTTTGACCAGATCGTCGCGTTCTCAGAGATCGAACAGTTCCTCGATACGCCGGTGAAGCGGTATTCGTCGGGGATGTACGTCCGCCTGGCGTTCGCGGTGGCGGCGCACCTGGAGCCGGAGATCCTGATCATCGACGAGGTGCTCGCAGTCGGCGACGCCCAGTTCCAGAAGCGCTGCCTGGGGAAGATGCAGGAAGTCGCCTCGGGCCACGGCCGCACGGTGATCTTCGTCAGCCACAACATGCAGGCGATCTCGACGCTGACGTCGCGGAGCATCCTGCTCAAGAAAGGCCGGATCGCGGCCGCCGGGCCGACGGCCGAGGTGATCACGCAGTACCTGGAAGACAACGGCGCCGCCCACGAACTGATCTACACCGGCCGGCCCGCGGACGACGCGCCGCGGATCACGCGGGTGGAGCTCGACACCAGCGAGCCGGGCAACGTCCAGCGGAACGGCCAGCCGATGCGGGTGATGGTGGACATCACCACGCCTCACCCGATCAACGGCGCCCGCCTGTCGTTCCACGCCTGCAACAACCTCGGCGAGCCGCAGATCTATTTCTGGGCGCACGACTCCGAGCGCCCGATTTGCCGCGAGGCGGGCACGCACCGCATCACGTTCACGATCCCGAAGCTGCGGCTCTACCTAGGCAACTACACGCTCCGCCTGCACCTCAAGGAGTACGCCGGCGGCCGCATCTTCGAAGACGTCGAGGGCGTCTGCCCGTTCGAGGTCGTCATGTACGGTCAGGACCGCGAAGGCGGCTGGCACCGCAACCAATGCGCCTACCTCGAAGACGGCGCCTGGCAGGCCGACCGCGTCGCCTGAGGCATGCCCCGCTCGGCACCAAGTCGACCACATTTCGAAATCCCTTTGTCTGCCGGCCGCCCACAGGATATATCTTGGATGGGGCCTAAGGGGTTCTCACATCCTACCGGAGCGGCACATGAAACCTCTCGCATTGACCGTCACACTGTTCGTTGTCGTCTGCGCGCAGGTCAGCTCGGGTGGCGAAGTCGAGAAGATGTATTACGTCGGGGAGGCGAAGCTCAGCTCCGCCACGGGCGAGCCGCTCGGATCGCAGGCGATGCTGCTGGAAAAGACGCACGATCCGGATCACAACCTGATCGTCGAGCGGGCGATCGTCGTGAAGCCGGACAAGACGACGGAAGAGCACACGATGACCATGACCGTGAGCGGCAATTCCTTCACGTTGAAGGACGATGCCAACACGGTGACGGGCACCGGAACCCATTTCGGCGCCGCGTGGCGATGGACCTACTTCCACGCAAACTATCAGGCCAGGAACGGCGTGCAGATCGAGGACGAGAACTTCATGACCGACCCGAGCGCGATCGTCGCCCGCAAGAAGATCACCGGACCCGACGGAAAGGTGTTCACGTTCATGGATATCACCCTCAAGGCCGTGACGCCCAAGACGTTTGAATTGCTGTCCGCGGCGTTGTTGACGAAGTGAGCCTGCCGCCACAAGGCAACCGGGACAATCCATGCTTGATGTTCGAGAGTTGATAAAGGATCGCGAGATCGCCGACGCCTCCCCGCTGATGCACGAGCTTCGCCCGCACCTGCGGGCGGAATTGTTCCTGGCGCAGGTCCGCCGGCAGCAGTCGGAGGGCTACCGCCTCTTCGGCGGCGTCGCCGACGGGCGGCTGGTCGTGCTCGCCGGCGTCCGCGACGCCTGCACGATGTCCCGCGGCCCCCACCTGTTCATCGACGATCTCGTGACCGCTTCAAGTGAACGGGGTCGCGGCCACGGCCGGGCGATGATGCGTTACCTGGCCGACCACGCGGCCGATCGCGGCTTCGGCACGATCCACCTCGACAGCCGAATCACCGCCCTCGATTTCTACCGGCAGATCGGTTTCGAGCCCCATACGTCGGTCCCCTGCCGGATCACGGTCGAGGCGCTGCGACAATGAGCACCCCAGCCGCCGTTCACGGAGCACTCCTGGGGACGATCGTCGGCGATGCAATCGGTCTGCCTTATGAGGCCCTCTCGCGCCGTCGCGGGCAGCGCTTGCTCGGCCCGCCGGATCGGCACCGGTTCGTCTTCGGCCGGGGCATGATGTCCGATGATGGCGAGCACGCCTGCATGGTCGCGCAGGCGTTGTGTACATCCGCAGGCGATGTCGAAGCCTTTCGACGGGCGCTCGCCCGGCGGCTGCGTTGGTGGCTGCTCGGCCTGCCCGCGGGCGTGGGCGGCGCGACGCTGCGGGCGACGCTGAAGCTGTGGCTCGGCTTCCCGCCCCGCCACAGTGGCGTCTTCTCCGCCGGCAACGGCCCGGCCATGCGCGCGCCGGTCTTGGGCGCCGCACTCCGCGATCCAGAACGATTGAGGCAGATGGTCGGGGCATCCACGCGTCTAACACATACCGATCCGAAGGCGTTTTACGGCGCGACGGCCGTCGCGATCGCGGCCCAATGTTCGCGGGACGAAGTGCTTACAGGCGCCGCTTATCTCGATCGGGTCACCGCGGCGCTGCCCGAGCCGGACGCGACCGAACTGGTTGAGCGGCTTTCGCGGACCGTCCAAAGCGTCGAATCGGGGGAATGCACCGTGGAGTTTGCGGCGGCCCTTGGCGCGAGGCGCGGCGTATCGGGCTACATCTATGAAACCGTTCCAGTCGCAATCCACGCATGGCTGCGTCATCCGCGCGACTATCGCAGCGCCGTCCGCGCCGCCGTCGAGTGCGGCGGGGACACTGACACCGTCGCCGCCATTACCGGCGGCATCGTCGCCAGCGGCACCGGCCCAGACGGGATCCCCGCCGAGTGGCGTCGGGGATTGCTCGAGTGGCCCCGTTCGGAAACCTGGATCGCACAGCTCGCAGAACGCGCGCACAGCGCCGTCGAATCCGGGACGCCCGCAGCACCGCCGCGGGTCGGCCCGCAAGTCTTGATCCGAAACGCGTTCTTTTTGTCGGTGGTGCTGGCCCACGTGCTGCGGCGCGGCCTGCCGCCGTATTAAGGGCTGGCCCATTTCAAGCGCCGCCGCCTTTGCCCCCTCTCCCTCCGGGAGAGGGTAGGGGTGAGGGGGAATTGCGAGCGCCTCGCCTGCTGGTCGAACGTCCTCTCCAGCTTCCCCTCACCCCAGCCCTCTCCCGGAGGGAGAGGGAACAAGAGGGAGAACGCGCAATCGGTCCAATACCGGTTTCCATTAGGGCCGTTCCCGCCACCAGTACCACCACCAGCCCCGCTCGACCGGTGGGGCGACGAGGAAGCCTTGGCTGACCTCGGCGACCGGGCGGAGGTCGGCGGTTTGCCGTTCGACCGGCTCGACCAGGCAATGCCGCGAACGTCAATTGCACCCGCCGTTACGACTTCAGGTTCTCGGCCAGCATGTTGCAGAACAGGTGGCCCTGGCCGATGGCGTCGTCGAGGGCAACGTGGGTGTGAGGCAGGTCGTCGAACCATCGCCGGGGCATGTTGCGCTTGGTCGACTCGCGATATTCGGTGCGCAGCATCGCCATTGCGTAGGTCTTGATGTCCAGTGCCGAGTGGGAGAACGGGCTGGCGCCGGTGAAGCGGATCAGGTACCAGTAGATGAACAGGAAATCGAAGCCGGCGGGATAGGCCACGAAGACCGGCTTGCCGCCGAGGGTTTTGATCCAATCGACGTAACGCCGCATTGCGTCGTCGGGCTGCTGCAGGTCGGTGCGACACGCCGCCCAAGCCTCGGGCTGACCCCTCCACCATTCCATGGTCCGCGGGTCGCCCGTGGCGTCGTCGAGCGTACGCAGGTTCGCCGAGAACGTGCCGACCATGGTTTTGTCCGCCCTAAAGGCGGCCGACGCGAAGCTGAGCATCGAGTTGACGCCCGGAATTGGGCCGTCCGTCTCGACGTCGGTGCTGATGTAGATTTCAGACATGAAAACCCCTTCTCAACGACTACAGCACTATACACGGGCATGAGTACATGCCCATGCCACCCGTGCGATGCTAAGATAATGGCGGGAACCCACTGAATGGAGGTCCGGTGCGAACCGCAATTTGGAATGGAGCGATACTCGTCATGGCACTCACCAGCATGTTCGGGGGCGCGGCGTGTGCGGGGGAAAAGGCGGATCGGCTGCCCGCGCCGCAGATCGAATTGAACGCCGACAAGAACCCCAAGCCGGGCGAGACGCACGTGGCGATCGTGGCCGGCGGGTGCTTCTGGTGCATGGATGGCATCTTCCGCCAGATCCAGGGCGTCACCGACGTCACCAGCGGCTACGCGGGCGGCACCAAGGAGACGGCCAACTACGAGGCCGTCTGCTCCCACACGACCGACCACGCCGAGGCCGTGCGGATCACGTACGACCCGACGAAGATCACCTACGGCCAGTTGCTGCAGGTCTTCTTCTCGCTGCACGACCCGACGACCAAGGACCGCCAGGGGAACGACGTCGGCCGGCAGTACCGCTCGGCGGTCTTCTACCTCGACGAGGATCAGAAGCACGTCGCCGAGGCGTACATCAAGCAGCTCGACGCGACGAAGATCTTCCCCAACCCGATCGTCACGACGCTGGAGCCGCTGAAGCCCGACGCGTTCTACCCGGCCGAGGACTACCACCAGAACTACGTCGCCTGCCACCTGGGCAACCCGTACGTGCGGTATCACGCGCTGCCGATGGTGCAGAAGGTGCGGGAGGAGTTCAAAGACAAGGTGACGCCGGCGACGACGCAGCCGTAGGTGCAGCAAACGCAGCTTGCCAAATTGGAATTCTCCGCCTCACGAAGCTGCGTGAAACGTGATGAGTGAAACGTGACGAGGCGGCCCTCTTTGTCACGTTTCACTTTTCACGTTTCACGTGGTCTCGTTGACCCGGGCAGCCATGCGGCTGTTCGAGGAGCATCGCGATGAATCCTACGGCCTTCCTCCAAGCCCTCGGCTCGATCGGCCTGTTCCCGGCGCGGGTGTTTCTGCCAGCGTTCATCACTGCCCTGCTGCTGCGGTTCGGGCCGCACATTCCGCTGATCGCCCACGCGGGGCTGCTCGGCCATGTCCACAACGAGCCGGCGTGGTTCACCAGCAATATCAGCCTGATCGTCCTGGGCGCGCTGTCGGGGTTGGAAATCCTGGGCCAGAAGAATCCCGAAGCCCGGCACATCCTGAACGAGTTTGACGCCTACCTGAAAGCCGGACTGGCGGCCCTGACGTCGCTCGGCGTGATCAGCGCGACGGACGCGTCGTTCGTGACGCAGACGGTCCATCAGGCGAGCGTCCTCGATTACATCTTCCCGCTCATCGCGGCGGTGGGGACATTCCGCGTCAGCCAAATTCGGCGCGATGCGCTCCAGCCGCTTCACGAGCACGTCGAAGGCACGCACCTCGACCGGCTGATCAGTTGGGCCGAGGAGTCGTGGGTCGCGTTCGGCGCGCTGGTGATGATCGTCTTCCCGGTCCTGATGCTGCTGATGGTGGGCATCGCGACCGGAGTGCTGATGCTGGTCCGCCGGCGGATGCGGATCGCGGAAGAGCACGCGAAGATCCCGTGCGGCCGATGCGGCGCACTCGTTTACGCCTGCGCGATGGCGTGCCCGTCGTGCCGCAAGCCGGTCGAGCAGCCGCGGGAGGTCGGGTTTCTCGGCCAGTCCAAACCTTATCCCGCAGACGACCTGGCCGATCACCCGTATCGGCTCGTGGAGAAAAAACGCTGCCCGGTCTGTGCATCCCACCTGAAGGCTCGCCAGGCACACCAGACCTGCGGCACGTGCGGGCAGGCGGTCCCGGCGGACGCGGCGTTCGCCGAGGCTTACCTGGATCACGTCGCGCAGCGGCTGCCGGTCGTGCTGGGGATCTGCTTCCTGTTCAGCCTCGTGCCGATCATCGGGCTGATCGCCGGGGCGGTCTATTACCGGATGGAGTTGGTGCTGCCGTTCAGTCAGTACCTGCCGTTCGGGCGGCGGTTCCTGCTCCGATGGGGCATCAGGCTGCTGTTCCTTTTCCTGGCGATCTTCCAAATCGTGCCGTTGCTGGGCGGCCTCGTGGTGCCGGTGATGGCACTGGTGAGTTTCACCGCCTATCGCAACGGTTACCGCTCGATCGCCCTGCCGGGCGAAGCCGCCGTGGCGGTTTGAGATTTGAAATCTCGGATTTGAGATCTCGGATGCCCGACCGCCGCTCGCATCGTGGGCCGCACCCGGAAGATGGCGAGCTATTCGCGCAATCGAACTGGCCGCGACTGCGCTCGGCGGTGTTCGATTACTCCTGGCTGCTGACCCGCGGCTACGCAGAACCGTCGGCCATGAAGATCGTCGGCGACCGGTACGAACTGAACGCCCGCCAGCGCATGGCCATCGCGCGAAGCGCCTGCGCCGACGCGGCACTCGAACAGCGCCTCGCCCGCCAGGTGACGGCGCCGGATGTTGCCGGCCAACCCCTCTGGCTGGATGGATTTAACGTGCTCACGACCGTCGAAGTCGCGCTGGGCGGCGGCGTGGTGCTCGCGGCGCGCGACGGCGCCTGCCGCGACATCGCCGGCGTTCACGGGACATACCGCAACGTCGAGGAGACCCGCCCCGCCATCCAGGTCGTTGGCCAAACGCTCCAAGACGTCGCGCCCGCCGAGTGCGTCTGGTTTCTCGACAGTCCCGTCGGCAATAGCGGGCGGCTCAAGGCGATCCTGCTTGAGATCGCTTCATCCCACGGCTGGCCTTGGCGGGCCGAATTGGTCCAAAACCCGGACCCCATCCTGATCGCCGCCGAACCGATCGTCGCAACGGCCGACAGCGTGATCCTCGACCGTTGCCGGCACTGGTTCAACCTTGCCCGCCCTGTGATTGCCCGCGTGCCAACCGCGCGTGTCATCCCAATGACATAGGCCACTTTTGGTGCTGTTTGCCAAGCAATCGGTTACAATCACGTTCATCTGCCAAGGTGATCTTTGTGGGAGATCAACTCGGCAGCACTGCACCTCGTCGGGCTCCTGGACGAATCCAGGGAGGCATGGCATGTGGTCGATTCTGTGTCCCTATTGTCGTATGAACATTGAGTTGACCGGAGTGAAGCCGGGCCGATTTCACCCCGCCTGCCCGGGGTGTCACGATCGGTTCCTGTTGATCGTTCCCGACGACCCGGGCGAGGAGCCCGAGGCGCTGGTAATGCCGCCGGACGAGATGCGCCGGCATTCGACGCACGCGAAGGCGGCACCGGCCAAGACTCGCGGCGGCCTTGGGGAATCGATGGTGGGCATGACCATGACCGCCGCCGTCCCGCGGCCGACCCCGCGAGACACGCTGCCCGTCTCCGGCGTGCCGCCACGACAGACCACGCCGACGCCTCCCACGGGAATGACGCCCGGCCTGAGTTCCGATCAGGTCCAAACGATTATTTCCGAAGGAAAGGCGGCCACCCCCACGCCGTTGATCACCTCGTTCGGCACTCGGCTGGGCGGTTATCAACTTCTGCAGAAACTCGGCCAGGGCGGAATGGGGGCGGTCTACCTGGCACGGCAAACCTCGCTCGACCGGAACGTCGCATTGAAAGTGCTCGCGCCGCGGCTGGCGATGAACCCGCAATTCGTCTCTCGCTTCACCCGCGAGGCGTTCGCCGCCGCCCAGCTCACGCACCACAACGTGGTGCAGATCCACGACATTGGCGTCGAACACCGCGACGGCGCCGGCACGAACTACTTCGCGATGGAGTACGTCGACGGCCGAACGCTTGCGGGGGTCGTGAAGGAAACCGGCCAGGTCGATCCCGAGGCCGCAGTCGGGTACGTGCTGCAGGCGGCGCGCGGGCTGAAATTCGCGCATGATCACGGGCTGATCCACCGCGACATCAAGCCGGACAATCTGCTGCTGAACGAGGAGGGGATCGTCAAGGTCGCCGACCTGGGACTCGTCAAGCGACTCGGCACGGTGGAGTCGCACGGATCACGCGCTGCACGGGATGCCGGCGGCAACGGAAGCAAATCGGTCGCCGAAACTCAGCCCAGCATCGCGATGGGCACGCCCGCCTACATGCCGCCGGAACAGGCGCGAGATGCGGCGGCG
>DASXMX010000355.1:0-11394 GCA_036495445.1 Tepidisphaeraceae bacterium | reverse complement strand
CGACCCAGACCGACGGGAACGGCGCCGCCTTCGTCGCCGGGGCCGCCAGCGGCCCGTACGGCCCGTACATGCAGTCGGTTGCGATCAACCCGCTGAACAACGCCAGCACGGTCCTGGACGACGTCGCCCTGCCCGGCAGCACCGCCGGCGGCAGCTGCGCCTACGTCTACGACTTCGACAAGTCCGCCACCCCGGGCACCGGCCGCCTCTACGCGACCGGCCTGGACGCGACGACGGTCCTTCCAGGGCAGTAAGCCCGAGCGGAACCGATCGCAATCCACCGGCCGGCGGGGTCGTCATCCGCCGGCCGGCTTGTTGGGGGGACACGACGTCGCGGCCGTCCGAAACGCGGCCGCAGCAGGGCAGGACGGCAGAGGCCGAGGGAAAATGCGCCAGCAGTCGACGAACAACGGCGGCATCGTGCCCAGCCTGGTGCGGGCCTTCCGCGCCAGCGGGTTCGCGATCAGTGCCCTGGTGCTGGTCACGCTCGCGGCTGTGCTGGCCCCGCAGCTCAGGCGGGCGTCGGGCGCGCCCCAACAGGCCCGCCCGGCCGCGATCGCCGACCTGCTGCGGTACGTCCGCACGCAGATCCGAGTCTACAGCGAAGAGCACGGCGGCCGAGCGCCGGGCGTCGCGGCGGGGGACGCGAGTCGCACGCCCGATGCCGCGACGTTTATCGGTCAGAGGACCGGCTACACCGATGCCCAAGGCGCGATCGGCCCGAGCCGATCTGATACATACCGGTTCGGCCCATACCTGCCCGCCGTGCCGGCGAATCCGGTGACGGCGCGAAGCGGGGTGTTGATCGTCCCCGGCCCGGTGTTCCCGGCCGCCGACGACACGCGGCCTTACGGGTGGATGTACTGCCCGCAGACGCAGCAGTTCATCGCCAACGCCCAGGGCGTCGGCCCGGACGGTGTGCCCTATACGGATTACTAACGGCAAGGAGATCACCCATGAAGTCGTCAAAGATGCTCGCGTTCGTTCTCGTCATGCAGGTCGTGATCGTGATCGGCCAATGGGCCGGCCAGCCCGCCGCCCGCACGGCCCACGCCGACGTGAACATCCCCAACCCGGGCGAACGCCAGCTCGCCATCCTGGACGAGCTCCGCACGCTCAACGGCAAGATGGATCGCCTGCTTACGGTCGTCCAGAGCGGGGACATGAAGGTCGAAGTCACCAAGGTGGACCGGAATAAGTAAAGGGGATGCGGAGACACGGGTGGGGAAATGACGCGGCGACGCGGCGACGCGGAGACGCGGCGAGAGGAGAACCGCCATGAACAGCATTTTTCGTCTTTTCCCCGCGTCCCCGCGTCCCCGCGTCCCCGCGTGCTCCTCTCGCGTCTCCCCGTCCTCTTCCCGCCGGGGCGGCTTCACGCTGATCGAAATCCTGACCGTGGTGGTCGTGATCGGGATCGCGTCGGCGGTGATCCTGCCGCAGATGAGCTCGCGCGACGACCAGCGGGTCGCCTCGGCGTCTCGCGAGCTGATGGCCGATCTGCTCTACGCGCAGAATCGCGCGATCGCCTATCAGACGCGGCACTATGTTCAGTTCAATACGCAGACCAACAGCTGGCAGGTCATGACGGATGCCAGTAGCGCGCCGGGTGCCATCATCACCCACCCGGTGAACGGCACGCCCTACGTCATTAAAGTCGGCACGGGCACGATGGCAAAGGTGACCCTCAACTCGGTGAGCTTCGACGGGAACACCACGATCTCCTTTGACCCGCTCGGCATGCCATTCTCCTGGTCCGCCTCCGGCGGTAACGTGCCTCTTGCCTCCGGCGCCGTCGTGTTCAAGGCCGGGACCTACCAGATGACCGTGAATGTCGCCCCGTACAGCGGGGAGATCACCACGCACTGACCGGATCGTCCGCGGACCCGCTTGCCCCCTATAGCCGGCACGCACGCATGCGTGCCGGCTAGACTGTTTGTACTCCACTCGCTCCGCTCCCGCCCAACCACCCGTTACATTTCGCTCCACCGAAAACTCCCGTGCACAGCGTTTCACCCTGGGCCGCGCGCGCCAGCCCGCGCCGCCCGCGCGGGCCGGACATCTTCACAAATGTCCGACCGGTCCAGTTACGCGGACGTGGCAGGGGGCGGAATTCGGGCCGGGTGGGAAAAGTCGCGGGGCCGGACGGTCGAAGTATCCGGTGGCTGCAAGCGATCCGGGATCGGATCGCGAACCGCGGCCCGCGTGGGCGCGAACGCGAGTTCGCCAGCGCGAACGAAAGGAGCCGCCGAACCGCCCGCCAGGCGGATCGGTGGCGGGGACGCGGGAAGGGAGTCGCGAAGTCCGTGGGCTCGTCGTTGAGCCGCGGCGGATCGAACGAGCGCAGGGCATCCGGCTCGGATCCGTGTTCAGCGACGGTGCCCATACAACGGACTGCCGGGCCCATTCATCGGGCGGGCGTCCCCATAGCGAACCCGCGCGGCGTGCCGCAGCGGGCGCACCGATGGAGGAATGGATCATGCGCAAGTGGACCAAATCTGCCGGACTTTTGATGATGGCCGCGACGGCGGCGGTTTACCCGATCGGGTCGCTGGCACCGGTGCATGCCGACACGGCCCCGGCCGCCCAGGAGCTCAAGCCGTCGAACGACGACCCGTTCGCTCCGACCACCCAGCCGTCGGCCGACTCGGCCGCCCCGACGACCCAGCCCGCGGCCAAGGGCCAGAGCGTCACCGCCTCGCAGGTGAACGTCAGCGACGCCGGCACCGTTGAAATTCACGTCAACGACGCCAGCCTCGTCGAGGTCCTGCGCATGCTGTCGCTGCAGTCGCAGCGGAACATCATCGCCAGCAAGGAAGTCCACGGCACGATTACCGCCAACCTGTACGACGTCACGGTAAAGGAAGCCTTGGATGCCATCCTGCATGCCAACGGGTATGACTATCGCGAGAAGGGCAACTTCATCTACGTCTACACGACCAAGGAGATCCAGGACCTCGAGCAGGCGTCGCGGGTGAAGAAGACGGAAGTCTTCCGCCTCTACTACACGCCCGCGGCCAACGCCGTGAACCTGCTCAAGCCGGTCCTCAGCGCCGATGCCCAGGTCGCGCTGACGACGCCCGCCAAGGCCGGGCTTACGTCCGGCGCGCAAGCGAACACCGGCGGCGACGACCACGCCGGCGACGACCTGATCGTCGTCACCGACTTCGCCGACAACCTTGCCAAGGCCCGCCAGGTCCTCCGCGAGGTCGACCGCCGCCCGCAGCAGGTGCTCGTCGAAGCCACCGTGCTCCGCGCCGCACTCAACGAAAACAACGCCCTGGGCATCAACTTCACAGTCCTGGGCGGCGTGAACTTCTCGACGCTCAGCGCGATCAGCACGGCCGCCGCGCCGACGTCCACGACCGGTGGGGCGACCGGCAGCCAGACCGTGAACTCGACCCTCACCGGTTCGATCGTCGACCAGCCAAATGCGGCCGGCGTCGTCCACAACGGGTATGCTAACGTCGCGTTCGGCGGCAACGGCCTGAACCTCGGCGTCATCACCAACAACGTGGGCGTTTTCGTCCAGGCCCTCGAAGGCGTGACCGACACCACCATCCTCGCCAACCCCAAGGTGCTCGTCCTCAACAAGCAGCAGGGCGAGGTGCACGTGGGTGACGAACTGGGCTACAAAACCTCCGTCACCACCGACACCCTGACCGCGTCGACCGTCCAGTTCCTCGACACCGGTACCCGGCTGATCTTCCGCCCCTACATCGGGGACAACGGGTACATCCGCCTCGAGGTCCACCCGGAAGACTCCAGCGGTTCGATCGACGTCAACGGCAACCCGTCCAAGAACACCACCGAAGTGACCAGCAACCTAATGGTCAAAGACGGGCGCACCGTCGTGATCGGCGGCCTGTTCCGCGACTCGACGACCCGCACCCGATCGCAGGTTCCGTTCCTCGGCAGCCTGCCGGGCGTCGGCCCGCTCTTCCGCCAGCAGACCGATGCCACGCAGCGCGAGGAGATCATCATCCTCCTCACGCCGCACGTTGTGAAGGACATGGACCAGTACGCGCAGGCCTCCGAGGAGGAGCAGAAGTACGCCGACCGCCTCGAAGTCGGCGCCCGCCGCGGGCTGATGCCCTGGGGCCGCGAGCGGCTGGCCGAGTCGTGGTATGAGATGGCGGTCCAGGAAATGAACAAGCCTCACCCCAACCGCCAGCTCGCCCTGTGGCACCTGAACTGCGCGATCAACCTGAACCCGATGTTCGGCGAGGCGATGGAACTGCGGGCGCAGATCACCGGCAAGGAGCTGACCGCGACCGATGACAGCTCGATCCGGTCGTTCGTCAAGCGGCAGGTCCTGGCCGAGCGGGCCAACCCGACGACCGAACCGGCCCCCGTATCGGAAATCCCGATCGACGCGTCGACGGCCAATAAGGTCGACGACACCAAGGCCAAGGCCGCCGCCCCGACCGCGTCCGCCCAGCCTGTCGCGGCCGGCCCCGCTCCCGCGGCGACCCAGCCTGCGGTCGCCGACGTGATGCCGGCCGACGTCGCCCCGGCTACGCAGCCGGCGACGAATGCGACGGCCACGACGGAAGATCCGACAGATCCGGTTGAGTCGACCCCCGCGCCGGCCGATCAGAAGCAGTAGCCGGCTGCGATTTACAGGTGTATCCGGGAAAGGGCAGCCACGGAGGGGGCTGCCCTTTCTCCTTTTTGTGGGAGCGTCCGCATGCGATTCCGATTCCGCCCGATCATCGTCCTTGCCCTGTGCCTGGCCGCCGCCAGTTGCCAGAACAAAAAGCCGCAGGACAAGGAAGTCGCCCAGAAGAACTGGGCCCAGGCTCGCGCCTCGGTCCTCTACGGCCTCGCCCAGGACCAGTACAAGGGCCACGATTTCGAGGGGTGCAAGGAGACACTCGGGCAGGCCCTGAAGATCGCCCCCGATTCCGCCCCGCTGCATACTCTGGCCGCCAAGGTGGACATCGAGCAGGGGCATCTGGAACTGGCCGAGCAGGAACTCGAACTGTCTCGCAAGTTCGGCCCGAACGATCCCGAGGCGTATTACCTCAGCGGCGTGGTCTACCAGCGATGGCAGAAGCCACTGACCGCCATCGAGTTCTACAAGCAGGCGGGCCAGCGTGCCCCGGCCGAACTGGCCTACGTGCTCGCACAGAGCGAGATGCTCGTCGCCCTCAACCGCTCGCCCGAGGCGCTGCAACTGCTGCAGGCAAAGGTCGCCTACTTCGAGAACAGCGGCACGATCCGCGACGCGGTTGGACAGTTGCTCGTGCAGGCGGGCCGCTATCCCGAGGCGATCGACATGTTCCGCCAGGCCAGCATTCTTTCCGAGGATAACGATGCCGTCCGCGAGCGGCTGGCGTTCGCCTGCTACTACAACAAGCAGTACCGCGAATGCTGCGAGGCCCTCAACCGCCTGCTGGAGAAGGACGCCTACGCCAAACGGGCCGACCTGTTCGCGCTCCGCGGCGAATGCCAGATGAACCTCAGCGATCCGCACGGCGCCCGCCACAGCTTCGAGACCGCGACGGAGCTCAATCCGCTCTCCGGCCGCTACTGGAAGGACCTCGGCCGTGCCGCGCTGGAGTCGGGCGACTACAAGCGGGCCGAGTATGCCCTGCACCGTTCGGTCGGCATCGACGACTCCGTCGCCGAGACGTACCTCCTGTCCGGCTACGTCCGCCTGAAGGAAGCCAAGTATCCCGAAGCCCTGGCCGCGTTCGAACGGGCCAACACGCTCGAGCCGCGCGACACCGTCAGCCTCTGCATGGTCGGCTACGCCTACGAACGGATGGGCCGTCATGACAAGGCGATGGCGTGCTACTCCCGCGCCATGAAGCTCCAGCCCGGCGACGACATGGCCCGCCAGCTCATGGCGCAGATCGACAAGGACTAACGGGCACGGGAGCCCATGGGGCGGTTTGCTTTCCCTCCCCCGGTATTCCGGGGGAAGGGAGGGACGGGGTTGAGAGAAACGCACGTGCGTCCGATCAACCGATCCATCCTGCTCGCAACTGGAGGCGCGTTCACTGGCGCCGGCTGCGGACTCGCATCGTTCGTCGGCCACTCGCCCGCCTTTCCCTGGCTCGTCGCCGCGTGCGGCTTGGCGTCTGCCTTTGCGTGCGTCGCGGCTGCCCGCCGCCAACAACGCGCGTTCGCCCTCAAGACCCGCGAGCTCGAAATCGCACTGGAACTCGCCCGCGCCGAGCGGCAGGCTGCCGACGGCGAACTGGCCCGGATGAAAAACGAGTTCACCTCGATGGTGAGCCACGAACTCCGCACGCCGCTGGCCAGCATCAAGGCCTACGTCGAAATGCTGATCGACGGCGAGGCCCCGGACGACTCCACCCAACGGGAGTTCTACGAAGTAATCCAGAACGAGGCCAATCGCCTCGGCCGATTGATCGACAACGTGCTGAACATCTCGCGGATCGAGGCCGGCCTCGTCCGCGTCCGCCGCGAGCCGGTCGATCCCGCGGACGTCGTGCGCGAAGCAGTCGACACGATCGCGCCGCACGCGCGGCAGAAACGCATCGCGCTCGGCGTCCACCTGCCGGACGAATCGTGTGAGACGCTTGCCGACCGCGACATGCTCTACCAGGCGGCGGTCAATCTGCTGTCCAACGCGGTCAAGTACACGCCCGAAGGCGGCGCCGTGTCGGTCGACGTTGCGGCCGACGAGGACCGCAGGAAGGTCCTGATCCGGATAATCGATACCGGCGTCGGAATCCCGCCAAAGGACCTGCCCTTCGTGTTCGATAAGTTCTACAGGGCCGAGGCGAACAACCGCATCGCGCCCGGCACGGGACTGGGCCTCTCGCTCGTCCGGCACATTGTCGAAACCGTGCATGGCGGCCGCGTCTGGGCCGAAAGCCAGGTCGGCAAAGGCAGCACCTTCGCCGCCGAACTCGACCTCGTCACGAGTGATTCGCTGCTCTGCTGTTAATGCTGACAACGAACAACAAGCGACCAACAACCGGCAACTGCAATGAGCGAAAAAACCATCCTGGTCGTCGACGACGAGTCGCATATCCTGAACGTGGTGTCGCTCAAGCTGCGCAACGCCGGCTTTCGCGTCATCACCGCCTCCGACGGGCAGGAGGCGCTCGACCTGGCCGGGCAGGAGCGCCCGGACCTGGTGATCACCGACTACCACATGCCGCACCTGTCCGGCCTGGAGCTGTGCCAGCGCCTGCGGCAGAGCGAGGCGACGAGCGACATCCCCGCGATCATGCTTACCGCCCGCGGGTATCAGCTCGAGCCCAAGGACACCGAGCAAAGCGGCATCCGCCGGATGCTCAGCAAGCCGTTCAGCCCGCGCAACCTCTTGGCCACCGTCAACGAGGTGCTCGGGATCGCCGCCTAAGCCTTGATCGCCCGCGCTCCGGGGGGGAGCGCGTGGCGCGTTGTACGAAGCACGAACAAGACCACCACGACGACGATGACGCTGCAGGCCGACAAATTCGTTCCCGGTGCCGCCGACGAACTGCCCATTTCAGGCGCGTTGATCGAGCGACTGGCCGGCCAGCTCCGCCCGTCCGGCATTTGCCTGCTCGTGACGGGCGGCGACGGCGCCGTCGCCTACGCCGACCCCGTCGCCGGCGCGTTCTTCGCACGCTACGCGACTGCGCTCGTCCGCCACGACGCGGTCTTCGCGGAGAAGCTCCGCCGGATCTCGCGCGATGCACCGGTTGCGCTGTTCGACTCGCTGCCCGGCGTGATCGTCGCCGCGTGCCCGCTGGTCGAACGGCGGCAGGTCGTCGCGGTCGTCGCGATCCTCGCCCGGGCCGAGGGATTCGCCCTCGACGAAAACGTCCTCCGCGCCTGCACGCGGCTGGCGATCGACGCCCAGTGGCTCGCCCATCAGGCGTCGTCGCTGCCCGGCTACACGCGCGAGGCCGCCGCCCGGCAGGTGTCGCTCCTCAGTGCCATGCTCCGCGACCAGATCCGGCTCGGCGACTTCGAGCAGGAGCTGAACAACCTCGCCGAGCAACTGGCCAACACGTACGAGGAACTGAGCCTCATCTACCAGATCAGCAGCGGCATGCGGGTGAACCGCCGCGAGGCCGACTTCTTCCGCCAGACATGCACCGACGTGCTGGAGGTGATGAACGTCGCCGCGATGGGCGTCGCGCTCCACGCCGACTCCGGCGCCCGGCTCGACCCGGTCCTCTACGGCTCGCTCGCCCTCCCCGACCCCGTCCTCCGCCGGCTGACCAACGAACTGCTGCTGACCCTCCGCCAGCGCAAGGGCCAGTTGCTGATCAACGACCTCCGCCACGACGACCACTTCGCCTGGCTCGCGACCCACGCGCGGCAGTTGCTGGCCGTCCCGCTGCAGCGGCAGGAGCAGATGCTCGGGTGCATGTTCCTGCTCGACAAGCACGTCGGCGAGTTCGACTCGGTCGACAGCAAGCTGTTCAACTCGATCGCCAACCAGTCGGCGATCTACCTCGAAAACGCCCAGCTCTTCGGCGACGTCCACGGCCTCATGATGGGCCTGCTCCACAGCCTCACCAGCGCCGTCGACGCCAAGGATGCCTACACCTGCGGCCACAGCGAGCGCGTCGCGCTGCTCAGCCGCCATCTGGCCGCCCAGCTCGGCCTGCCCGACGCCCAGGTCGAGCAGATCTACATGGCCGGCCTGCTCCACGACGTCGGCAAGATCGGCGTGCCCGAGTCCGTCCTCCAAAAGCCGGGCCGCCTCACGCCCGAAGAGTTCGAGGTCATGAAGCAGCACCCGCAGATGGGGGCGCGCATCCTGGCCGACGTCAAACAGGTCAAGGCCTTGATCCCCGGCGTGCTCCACCACCACGAGCGCTTCGACGGCAAGGGCTACCCCGCCGGCCTGGCGGGCAGCGCGATCCCGCTGATGGGCCGGATCATCGGCCTGGCCGACAGCTTCGACGCCATGACGACCAACCGCACCTACCGCAAGGCGCTGCCGCTGGAGGTCGCCCTTAGCGAGATCCGCCGCTGCGCCGGCACTCAGTTCGACCCCGCCCTGGCCGAGGCCTTCCTCCGCACCGGCCCCGACGTCCTCAGAGAACTGCTCCACAACCACACCCAAAAGTCCCGCCGTCTGCTGCAGCCGGAAGCCTGACGCGGCCCGGGAAAGGCGACGCGGAGACGCGGAGACGCGGAGACGCGGAGAAATGAGAGCAGCAGGGTCATGCATCCTGACTTACCTCGCGGCATCCCCCCGTCCCCCCGTCGCCGCGTCCCCCCGTCCCCGCGTCCCCGCGTCCCCGCGTCCCCGCGTCTCCATGCCGCGTTCGCGGCAAACCTCACCTTGTCAACGGCCGTACAATTGCTATCTTGGATGCCCAAGTTGGCAGCGTAGCTCAGTTGGCAGAGCAGGGGATTCATAAGCCCCGGGTCACAGGTTCGAGTCCTGTCGCTGCTATTTCCTTTTTCTGCAATGTCTTGCAACCGTTCCTGCTCCGCCTCGGCCGCCTGCGACCAGGGAGTCGCCTAACCGGAGAGGTGGCTATCAGCCCCTCGAACAACGCCACGAGTATGCGGTTGAAGGGTTGCCGGTGGGATGCGATCCGTGACCACGGCGACCACGCCGATCTGGGCCGGTTCCCGCGAAGTGGATGAGACTGAGGAGAATGCCCGGATCACGAGCATCCCCGCATTCGCCCGCTGCGCCGCGGCCTGTTCCGCGGGGCAACCGTCACGCCGCGGGCCACGGACGAGCCTCGTCAGAGCAGGCGGAAAGAACTGGCCCCCGGCATGCCGGTCGCTCCGTCAGACGTGACGGTCACGTGTTCCGCCTTTGACTCGCTCGGCGGCCGACCGCATGCATTCCGCGCACAGTCCGCCCGGCGCGACGGTCTTTGGGTTCCGCCCGCAGTACCCGCACACGCCAGCATCACGCCAACCAAACGTCCGATTCGCAACGCCGCGACGGGGCCGTCGTCATCGCTGATTATTTCGGCGAGCGACTGACGGTATTCTGCCCGCGCCAACGAATCGAGCGATTTGAGAGCGACTCTGAAACCCTGAGCGTTCATGAGGTGCCGGCGAATAGGGCGGAAGCGCATCGATCGGAGGCGACCACCTGATTGGCGGTGACTCAGACGTCGCAGAGTTCGGCCTCGACGCCGGTCTCTTCGGCGACTTCGATCAGCTTGCGGTAGGTGCGTTCGATGACCTTGCTGGGCGCCGGCTCGGACCAGAGGTGGGCGAGGAACAGGTGCTCGAGGCGGATGCGACCGTCGTCCATGTCTTCACCGGAAACCTTAGGATCTTGCCCCACTGACGCGGATTATGCATTTGTTGCATTCTCAGGCAAGAGCGTCAGCCGTTCAGGTCAACTTGGTCGATATCGTCTTCGTCAGGACCGTCGTAGGGGACGGCGCGGACGGGGGCGGAGCGGCGGGGCGGCGGAGCGGCGGGGCGGGCACGCTGGGCGGGGGTCTCGTGGCGCAGCGCGTCGCGGCGGTCGCGAAGGTAGCCGTCGATCATGTGCTCGCAGTGGGCCGCACGGTGGGGGTTGTTTTGGCGTCGGTTGAGCCGCTCGTCCCGCCTGGCGAATTCGAGGGTCTCCTTGCGGGCGCGGTTGCGGCGTTTCTGGCGGTGCGGGAAGTAGGCCGGGTCGGAGGTGCCGGGCTTGGGCGCATCCATGGATTTGTCACATTTTAGGACATTTGAGACATGGGCGAGCTTCCATGTTCAGGCGGACAGGGAATCATCGGGCGGCGGTTTTGAGCTGCCGGGCAACCAGGCGCAGGTCGTCGGCGAACTGGGCGCGGGCTTGTTCGCGGGCGTCGTGGTCGGGGATGCGGAGGAGGCTGGAGGGGTGAACAGTGGCCAGGAGCCACGAAACCCAAGGGGTGTCCTTCTGGATCTCGCCGCGGTGGTGGGTGAGGCGGAAGGCGGAGCCGAGGAGGGATTGGGCGGCGGTGGCGCCGAGGCAGACGATCATCTGCGGTTGGATCGCCCCGATCTCGGCCTCCAGCCACGGGCGGCAGGCGGCGACCTCGCGGCCGGTGGGCTTGGTGTGGAGGCGGCGCTGGCCGCGGGGCTCCCACTTGAAGTGCTTGACGGCATTGGTGACGTAGACCTCTTCGCGGGGAATGCCGACCTGCTGCATCACGTCGCCCAGCAGCGTGCCGGCGGGGCCGACGAAGGGCTTGCCGGCGCGGTCTTCCTGGTCGCCGGGCTGTTCGCCGACGAACATGCAGGAGGCGTCGGCGGGGCCTTCGCCGAAGACGGTTTGCGTGGCGTTGCAGTAGATGCCACAACCCTGGCACTTCTGGGCGGCCTTGGCCAGGACGGGCAGCTCGAGCCGGTCGGGCAGGAAGTCGGCGGCGGAACCGGTCGTGGGGCAGGCGGGCTTCTTCATCATCGCCTCGGCGCGCGGGAGATCGAGGACGCGTCGATTGTCAGATGTGAGAGGGGGATTGG
>DASXMX010000354.1:0-12212 GCA_036495445.1 Tepidisphaeraceae bacterium | reverse complement strand
CCACCCTCTCCGAAGCGGTGAAGGAAGCCGCCCTGGCCGTGGAGAAGCGGCCGATTCATATCTGAGGCGAACGGAGGTCTTGGGTAGCACGAGCACGTCCTCATGCCCGTGTCGTCCCCCCACCCGACGATCGGGAGAGGGAGAATCAGGGCGTCTTCTGACTAACGTCAGCCGCGCGCGGTTTATCCGAAGTACATGCCGCTGATGACGGCGTTCAGGCTGCCGGGGTTGTTGGTGATCGTGATCTGGACGTGGCCGGATAGGTTGTAGACGAAGTATTGCCCGCCGCCGAAGTTGCTGGCGACATTGGAGGCGAGGGCCGCCCCGGTGTTGGCGTCGGTGATCTGCACCGTCTCCGAGCGCCCGCGCCAGTCGCTGTCAAGCAGGTAGAGGGCGATGCGGTGCGCGTTGCCGTCGGTCAGGTTCAGGTCGAAGGTCATGCTGCCGGACGTGTAGTAGCACGCGGCGGTTCGGCTCGACGATCCGGGCGACAGTTGGGCGGCGCGCGGGTCGGTCGTGCCGGGGGCTTCCCACTGCCAGTATTGAATTCCGCTGCCGGTCGTTTCCGTCGCGTAAGACGGCAGCGTGGGCGTCCCGCCGATCGTCCAATAGCCGGCCGAGCCGAACGTGCCGGTCCAGTTCCCCTGGTTGACCGTGTTCACCCCAACGAATTGGGCGGTGGAGACGGGGGTGAACGTGATCCAGTCGAAGTTCCCCAGCGCCACCGTCCCGGGCGCGCCGACGACGAACAGGTTGTGGACGCCGGTCACGTTGGTGACGGGCGTCGATTGGACCTGGTAATTGCCCCACCCGCCGGTCGCCTGCGTCGTCAGCGTGCCGATGAGGGGGCCGGTCGCGCTGTCGATCCGCACCTGGATTTGCTGGCCCGCGTATTGGGAGGTCAGGCCCAGGTCGATGCAGAACCGCCCGACGCCGTTCTGAAAGTTGACGTTGCCGTATTCGAGCCAGTCTCCGCCATTGAAGTACGAGATGACCCCGCTGGCGGCGTAAGTCCCCTGATGGGCGACGTAGCTGGTCGCGGGGATCCGGCTGATGGCCAGCGGCCCGGGCGGGACCGTCGGGGGCGGGGGCGGCGGCGGGCTGGCCGGGGCCGGGGGCAGCTTGAACGTCGGGGCGGTCGGCACCCAGTCCAGTGCCGCCCCGCTGACGAACGGCGTCGTCCCGTACTCCAGCGCGCCGATGTCCGGCGCCGCGCCCACATACCCGTTCGTGTACGGCGGGATCACCTGCCCGGCGTCGATGGCCGGGGAGTTGGGCTTGAGCGTGTAATCCGCGTTGAACTGCGGGTTGATCCAGTAATAGAGATTGTTCCCGAACGTCACCCCCGTCTCACCCGATTCCATCGGCTGGGTGAAGATGTCGTTGGCGAAGACGGTGCCGGCCCAGTTGAAGTTCGTCCACCCGCCCAGGCCGATGCCGTATTGCGTGGCGTCGAACGTATTGTCGTAGATCTTGTTGTTCAACGAATCGTTATTGATCTTGATTGCATAATTCACATTGGACGTGATGTTCCCGACGATCGTCCAATCGTGCGAGCTGTTGTCGAGGTAGACGCCGGTCCCCCCGTAACCGCCCGAGAGGACGCTGGAAATGCGGTTGTACCCGATCAGGCATCCGGTGCCGTCGCTTTGCCAGGTGTAGATCCCGCCGCCGTCGGTCGTCTGGAGCAGGCAGTTGTAGATCGTGTTGTAGGTGAACTGCGTATAGCCGCCGAACGCCGCGATCCCGTTGCGGCCGGCGTTGTAGATCGTGTTGTGGTCGATCGAGTTGAAGTACCCGTAGTTGCGGATGCCGGCGCTGTCGGTGCCGTTGAGGCCCACGTCGTGGATCACGTTGTTCGTGACGCGACAGTAGTTGCCGCTCAGGTAGACGCCGTCGCCGGAGCTGAACGAGATCGTGCTGTTCGACAGCACGTCGGAGGTCCCGTTGATCAGCATCCCGCAGATGGTCGGCTCGGTCCACCCGTCGGACTGGACGACGAACTGCGACACGTACTGCATATTGAGGTGATCGAACGTGTCGCTTCCCGAATTGGCGTCGGTGTTGATCGTGCAGGCGAAGAAGTTGATGCCGCGGACCGTGATCTGCGACAGGCCGGCCAGGTTGAAACCGAACTGGCGGTGCTTGGCCTCGACCAGGTGGTTCGCCGCATTGTCGCCCGTTGACGGATCGAGACTGAGGGTCTGGGTCGCCGGGTTGTAGTACCACTCGCCCGGCGAATCGATCGCGCCGAACTTGCCCACGAGGTAATACGTCGTCCCCGCCGAGACGACGGCGTCCGCGCTGGGCGCGGTGTAGGTGAAGCTGACGAAGCCCGGCCCCGAAGCGGTGACGGTGGCCTCGTAGGCGACCCACTGCTGGCCAGGGTTGAAGTGGATGACCGCGCCGTTCCAGAAGCCGGCCGGCTGGGTGAGGTTCGAGTCGGAGATCGTGACCGTGTTGCCGCTGAGGCTTGCGTTTTGTGCGGTCGCCAGATTGGGGCGTGACGGATCGGCGCCGATGTTGGGCCAGCGGGCTTCGGTCTGCGCTGTGCCGTCCACGAAGACCTGATTGTTTCCCTCGCCCAGGTCCCACCCCATGGTGGCGCTATAGACGCCGCTGCTGGACGTCGCGGACCAGCCACCGATCGGGTCGGCGCCATCGACGGTCACCGACTCGTTGTTGTAGGCGGCGTAGGTGATGACGTTGCCGCCCGTGCCCGAGTTGGCCGGCGTCACCGTCTCGTGATAGATCCCGCCGCGGATCAGCACCGTGTCGCCCGGCTGGGCGAGCGTGGCCGCGTGCTGGATGGTTTGGAACGGGGCGCCGAGCGTGCCCGGGTTGTTGTCCGACCCGGTCGTGGCGACGTACCAGGTCGTCGACATCAACTGCCGCCGCTCGAGGAACTCCACGGCCGCCTCCGCGGCGGCCCGGAGCCGTGCCCCGATATATGGTGTCCCGTGCTTCCGCCGACTCTCCGAACGCTTCCGAGCCACAAGGATCCGCCAATCCATGAGCTACCTCCTGTTTTGCCGCGCCAAGCAGGCCCGGCCACACACCCCCGAAATACGCCGCCTCAGATCGCCGGAAATGGTCTGACTTCCCCTATCGTCCGCCGAGGCCGATAAGGCTTAACCATCTTCCCATATTTCCGTCGTAAGTCCGCTAATCTTCTTGAGCTCGCAACAGGGAGGGGGATCTAGGCGTTTTGGAGAAATTCCTGATTGCAATTTATGGGGATCGGGGAAAGGGCTGAGTTCGCTATCTGAACTTGCGGGAGTAAGCGTGTCAAATTACGCAAGAAAAGCCAACAGGGCGGGACGCGCCACCGCTTGGGAGGGCGAGGCTCCCGCCGAGCCGAGTCTTGCGGATGAGCGTCGGCTGGGCAGGAGCCTCGCCCTCCCCATAGATCGCCTGATCGCCCGTGCGCTTTTTACTTTCCCCCGCGCCGCCCTTACCTTTTGGGCCAACATGGACGTGAAACTGCTGGACCTGCAGGGGCAATACCTCCCGATCCGCAACGAGATCCGCCGGGCGATCGACGAGGTCTGCGACAGCCAGGCGCTGATCCTCGGCCCGCATGTGGAAAAGTTTGAGAAGCATCTGGCCGAGTATTGCCAGACGAAGCACGCGATCGGCGTCAGCAGCGGGACGGACGCGCTGCTTTGCGCGCTGATGGCGCTGGGCATCAAGCCGGGCGACGAGGTGATCTGCCCGTCGTTCACGTTTTTCGCCACGGCCGGTTCGATCGCCCGGCTGGGCGCGGTGCCCGTCTTCGCCGAGATCGACCCGGCGACGTTCAACCTCGACCCGAACCAGCTCGAGAAGAAGATCACGCCCAAAACGCGGGCGATCCTGCCGGTACACCTCTTTGGCCAGGTCGCGGCGATGGAGGCGATCAACGAGATCGCCTGCCGGCACGGCCTGACGGTGATCGAGGACGCCGCCCAGGCGATCGGCGCCAAGCGCAACGGCAAGCCCGCCTGCTCGGAGGGCTTCGCCGGGTGCCTCAGCTTCTATCCGACCAAGAACCTGGGCGCGTTCGGCGACGCCGGGGCGATCTGCACCAACGACGACACGCTGGCCGAAACCTGCCGCCTCTTGCGCGTACACGGCTCCGGCCACCAGTACCACCACAAGCTGATCGGCGGGATGTTCCGCCTGGCCGCCATTCAGGCGGCGGTGCTGGACGTGAAGCTCAAGTACCTCGACGGCTGGCACGCGGGCCGCCGCAGCAACGCGAAGCTTTACGACAAGCTCCTCGCCGGCAGCAAGGTGGTCACGCCCAAGATCGATCAGGGGAACTGGAGCATCTACAATCAATACGTCGTTCGCGTTCGCGTCCCCGACCGCGACCGCGTCAAACAGGAACTCGCCGCCCGCGGCGTCGGCTCCGCCGTCTACTACCCGATCCCCCTTCACCTCCAGGAGTGCTTCCGCCACCTGGGCTACAAGGATGGCGACCTCCCCGAATCCGAACGCGCCTGCCGCGAGGTGCTGGCGTTGCCGGTCTATCCCGAGTTGGAGGAGGAACAGGTGCGGTACGTGGCGAAGCAACTGCTCGAGATCGTCCACTGATGGCTTCGCGTCTCCTCTGCCTGGGGGGAAGGTTAGGGTGAGGGAGAGTTACGAGCGCCGTCATGTTTGCGATGTCCCCAAACTTGTCATCCTGAGCGGAAGCGAAGGATCTCTGCGCTAATTCAGTCTCCCGCCCCGGAGATCCTTCGCTGCCGCTCAGGATGACAACGCCGCTAAAGCGGACCCTACGAAGAGTCACGAAAAGCTTCCGCTGTCTTTGATCGCCATGTCTTTTTTGCATGCCGATCCCGTCAAGTTGTCCATCCCGAAGGGCCGATAACCTTTTGCTCCGGTAACGACCCGCGCCCATCAAGCCACCCCCGATTTCCGGCCGATAGATCCGGTACGGTGAATCAATTCGAGCCCCCGATCGCTGTTTCCGAGGATTCGCTGGCGGACCGCATTGCCCTGCTCCAGGGGCAACTGGACTCGCTTCGCGAACAACTCACCGAATCGCAGCGGCTGGCGACGATCGGGACGATCGCCGCGGTCATCGCGCACGAGTTCAACAACCTGCTCACGCCGATCGTCAGCTACAGCCAGTTCGCGCTGCAGAGCGCCGAGGGCGACAAGCCGGACATGGAGTTGATCCGCAAGGCGCTGAGCAAGTCGTACCAGAGCTCGAGCAAGGCGGGCCGAATCTGCACCTCGATGCTGGGACTCGCCCGGGGCGAGTCGATGTTCGGCCAGGTGGGCGTGCAGCAGCTCGTGGATGAGACGCTTGCCGTCCTCGCCCGCGATCCCAAGAAAGACGGCATCGCCCTCCGCGTGCAAGTCCAACCCGGCCTGCTGGTCCACGGCGACCCGGTCCAGCTGGAACAGGTCCTGCTCAACCTCCTGATCAACGCCCGCCAGGCCATGCTCGGCCGGGGCGGCTCCATCACCGTCAAGGCGCAGCAGACCGACGAGGACGAAATCCGCATCCAGGTCATCGACACCGGCCCCGGCATCCCCGAGAAGTTCCTGTCCAAGATCTTCGAGCCGTTCTTCACCACCAAAGGCACCGCGCGCAAGGGCGAAGCCAAGGGCACGGGCCTGGGCCTGGCGATCTGCAAGGAAATCATCGAACACCACAAGGGCCGGATCGACGTGCAATCCGAAGTCGGCAAGGGAACGACGTTCGGCATCTATCTGCCGCAGAACGCCGAGTGATCAGCCTGGAGTCGCTTCGCCGCCTTGCCAGGAAACCCGCACCGCTGCCTCCCGACCTATCGCACCCCAACGTCGAGTCCTCCCGACGAAAACGTACCGGGGCTACCCTTATAGGCGCAGACTTTAGATTTTGGTCTCTAACCCCCTGCCGCGACTGCACCTGCAAACCCATTGCGCGCTTCTCCGCTTTTGCGCCGCCGAAGCCCCTTCGATGCCCTTCGGAAGCATCGTCTCGCCCGCCGGTACAGGTAGGGGTGACCGCCCTGCTGCCGGGCGCGTGGGTCACGATAGAAGTTCGTCGACGGCGACGTGAGAGGCTGGCGTCTGCCGAGGCACGCTGCCGCCAGTGCGGATACGACCTGCGCGCCAGCGACGTGCGCTGTCCCGAATGCGGGACCGTGATACCGCGCCTGCCCGAGGTTGGGTCGTGAGTTGGGACTTCGTAGTCACGCAGGACACCGGCGGGTTTCAGAACTTCGTCGAGCGGACCATCGGCGTCGTCGAGCTCCGGGCTGGGAGGCATGCCCCGAGCGTCAAGCCGCTGACCAAACCCGGGCTTGCGGGTGATGGACCTGAGGCAGGTGACGTTAAGGCCGCATGCCGAGGATGACAAGGTGGCGAGGTAACGAGGTGAAAGGATGAGAGGATGACCTGACGAGCCCGGTCACACTTTTTTCCAAGATCCTGCCGCACCAATGCTTGAGGCCGTTCGAACCACGCGGGTACCGGCTCGTACCCCTCTTGACATTAACGACGGGCCGAATAAATTCCTCGGCAGAGCAACGGGCGCGTAGCTCAATTGGTTAGAGTACCGGACTGTCGATCCGGTGGTTGCGGGTTCGAGCCCCGTCGCGCTCGCTAAAGAACCTCGATTCCAATGCGGAATCGAGGTTCTTCTTTGCGCGAAGGCGACCTCGGCCTTTCCGACCTTCTCCCCTGTGATTTACCCATTGAACCGCCTCGCTTTGGGCGATGCGGCTTCCCCAAGGCAGTTTTATACTGCCGCCCATGCATGGAACCGCGGCATCGGCGCCGGCCCCGGCTCGACCCCAGCAGGAACCCGCCAGCCGGCCGGATCGTTCTGTGACCGGCCGGGCACGGGTGGTCATCGAAAACATCGTCCCGCTGGTGGATGGCGGGCGATTCCCCGTCAAGCGATCCGCTGGCGAAATCGTGCGGGTGGAGGCGGATGCGTTCACCGACGGGCACGACCGGATCAGCGTCGCCCTGAAACATCGCGTCGGTTTCAGCGGAGGGTGGGACGAATCGGACATGTCGCCGGGGATCAACGACCGGTGGTTCGGGGAATTCGCAGTGCATGCCGTCGGCTGGCACGAGTTCACGATCGCGGCCTGGGTCGACCGGTTCGGCACCTGGCGGCACGACCTGCAGAAGCGCGTGGCCGCCGAGCAGGACGTGTCGACTGATTTGATCATCGGCGCGCAACTGGTCGAGGAGGCCGCCGCGGCCAATGACGGGGAGATCGCCCGGTCGCTCGATGCCTTCGCGAACGTGCTTCGCTCGGATGACCGGGGCGCAGCGGTCGAAGCGGCGCTGGGCGGCTCGCTGCAGACGCTCATGCGGCAGCACGCGCCCCGCCGGTTCGTCACCGAGTGGCCCACGCCAATCCGAATGTGGGTCGATCGGGCCAAGGCCCGGTTCAGCACCTGGTACGAGTTGTTCCCCCGCTCGGCGTCGCCCGACCCGTCGCGGCACGGGACGCTGCGGGACGTGCAAGACCGGCTCGATTCGATCCGAACAATGGGGTTCGACGTGCTGTACCTTCCGCCGATCCACCCCATCGGCCGGCAATATCGCAAGGGGCGGAACAACTCAGCCTTAGCCGAGCCGGGCGACGTCGGCAGCCCGTGGGCCATCGGCGGGCCGGAGGGCGGGCACGACGCGATCCACCCGCAGCTCGGCACCTTCGAAGACTTCGACCGCCTCGTTCGCGCGGCCGATGCCCGCGGGATCGAGATCGCGCTGGATCTGGCGTTTCAGTGCTCGCCGGACCATCCGTACGTGCGGGACCATCCCGAGTGGTTTCGCCACCGGCCGGACGGGACGATCCAGTACGCCGAGAATCCGCCGAAAAAGTACCAGGACATCTACCCGTTCGATTTCGAGTGCAAGGATTGGGAGTCGCTCTGGAACGAGTTGCTCCGCGTGGTGCTCTTCTGGCGCGACCGCGGCGTGCGGATCTTCCGCGTCGACAACCCGCACACCAAGCCGTTCGCCTTCTGGGAATGGCTGATCGACCAGGTGCGGCGGCGCGACCCGAACGTGATCTTCCTGGCCGAGGCGTTCACCCGGCCCAGCGTGATGTATCGCCTGGCCAAGCTGGGCTTCACGCAGTCGTACACCTACTTCGCCTGGCGAAACGACCCGTGGAGCATCCGGCAGTATTTCACGGAGCTGACAACGCCGCCGGTGGTCGATTTCTTCCGGCCCAACGCCTGGCCCAACACGCCCGACATTTTGAACGAGTATCTGCAGACCGACGCTCGTGCGGCGTACATTGTGCGGGCGATCCTGGCCGCGACCCTGTGCGCCAATTACGGGATTTACGGCCCCGCGTTCGAGCTGATGGAAGGCCGGCCGGTCCGGCACGGGAGCGAGGAGTATCTCGACTCGGAGAAGTATCAGATCCGCCAATGGGACCTGCACCGCCCCGACTCGCTGGCCGAGTTGCTCGGCCGGCTCAATCACATTCGTCGCACGAACCCCGCCCTGCAGCACGACCGGAGCCTAGAATTCCACGGCGTCGATAATCCCGCGATCGTTTGCTACAGCAAGTCGCTGGGCGACAACGCCATCCTCGTGGCCGTCAACACCGACCCGTATCACACGCAATGGGCCACCTTGGATCTGGACCTGTCGGCGCTCGGGCTTACGGCGGATCAACCGTTCCAGGCGCACGATCTCTTGACCAACGCGCGATACCGCTGGCAGGGAAATCGGGCCGTCGTCGGGCTGGATCCGGGAAGCCTTCCCGCACATGTGTTTGTGATCCGGCGGCGCAGTCGAAGCGAGGCGGATTTTGAGTATTTCGTTTAGTTGATGCCGCCCTACAGATGATCGTGGACAAGACAATCACATCAACTCTCACAAAGCCTGCCAGCCCGGCCGAGGCGCCGGTGGATCTGGAGTGGTACCGCAACGCGGTGATCTACCAGATGCACGTGCGGTCGTTCAGCGACAGCGACGGGGACGGCATCGGCGACTTCAACGGGCTGATTTCCAAGCTCGATTACCTGGAAGAGCTGGGGGTGACCGCGCTGTGGCTGCTGCCGTTTTACCCGTCGCCGCTGAAGGACGACGGGTACGACATCGCCGACTATACCAGCGTCAACCCGATGTACGGCACGGTCGAAGACGCCCGGCGGTTCATCGCCGAGGCGCATCGCCGGGGCATTCGCGTCATCACCGAGCTGGTCATCAATCACACCTCCGACCAGCACGCCTGGTTCCAGCGCGCAAGGCGCGCGCCCAAGGGAAGCCCCGCGCGCGACTTTTACGTCTGGAGCGACACGCCCGACAAGTACGCGGGCGTCCGCGTCATTTTCAAGGACTTCGAGCCGAGCAACTGGACGTTCGACCGCGTCGCCGGGCAGTACTACTGGCACCGGTTCTTCAGCCACCAGCCCGACCTGAACTTCGACAACCCGGCGGTCCACGAGGCCGTGCTCAAGATCTGCGATTTCTGGATGAGCGCGGGCGTCGACGGCGTGCGGCTCGACGCCGTCCCCTACCTGTACGAGCGCGAGGGCACGAGCTGTGAAAATCTCCCGGAAACGCACGCGTTCCTGAAGAAGCTGCGGAAGCACGTGGACGACTACTGGCCCGGCCGCATGCTGCTGGCCGAGGCCAACCAGTGGCCGGAGGACGCGATCACCTACTTCGGCGCCGGCGACGAATGCCACATGAACTTCCACTTCCCGCTGATGCCGCGGCTGTTCATGTCGCTTCGGATGGAGGACCGGTACCCGATCATCGACATCCTCGAGCAGACCCCGCCGCTGCCGCCCGGCGCGCAGTGGGCGATGTTTCTGCGGAACCATGACGAGCTGACGCTGGAGATGGTGACCGACGAGGAGCGCGACTACATGTGGCGGGTGTACGCCAGCGACCCGGTCGCGCGGATCAACATGGGCATCCGGCGTCGGCTCGCGCCGTTGCTGGACAACAGCCGCCGAAAGATCGAGCTGATGAACGCCCTGCTCTTCTCCATGCCTGGCACGCCGGTCATTTACTACGGCGACGAGATCGGCATGGGGGACAACATCTTCCTGGGCGACCGCAACGGCGTCCGCACGCCGATGCAGTGGAGCGCCGATCGCAACGCCGGCTTCAGCCGGGCCAACCCCCAGCGGCTGTTCCTCCCGGTCATCATCGACCCGGAATACAACTACGAGACGATCAACGTCGAGGCGCAGCAAGCCAACCCGTCGTCGCTGCTGTGGTGGATGAAGCGGCTGATCGCGCTGCGGAAGCACCACCCGGTCTTCGGCCGGGGCGACATTCACTTCCTCACGCCCGCCAACGCCAAGCTGCTGGCGTTCCTCCGCCGCGACGAGTACGAGACGGTGCTGGTGGTGGTGAACCTTTCACGGTTCTCGCAACCGATCGAGCTCGACCTGTCGGAGTACGTGGGCTCGACGCCGGTGGAGATGTTCGGGAACGTGCGGTTCCCCGCGGTGCAACCGGGCGCGAAGTATCCGCTGTCGGTCGGGCCGCACGGGTTCTACTGGTTCCTGCTGGAGCCCGCGACGCCGCGTGCGACGGAGACGCCGCGGGTGCCCCAGGTGCGCGTGCCGGCCGAGGGCCCGTCACTGCTGGCCGATCCGACGTTCGAGCGTGCGCTCGAAGCCGAGCTCCCCCGCCTGCTGCCTAGCCGGCGATGGTTCGTGAGCAAGGCGCGGGCGATCCGCAATGCGAACGTGGCCGAGCGAATCGAGGTGGAGATCACGCAACCGCCCCCACCGCAGGCGCAGGCGTCGTCCCCCGCCGCCGCGGCCCGCGTGGTGTTCCTGCTGAACGTGGAGTTCAGCGAGGGCGAACCGGACCTGTACGCCCTGCCCGTGTCGTTAGTCGCTTTCGAAGAGGACGCCGACGCGCCATCGAGCGAAGCCGGCGTGCTGATGCGGGTCATCGATCGGTCGCAGAAACGCTGGGTCGTTCAGGACGGCATCACCGACGTGGAGTTCGCCCGGCTGCTGCTGCGGTCCGCGATGGAAGGCCGGACGTTCCGCGGCGCGAACTGGCTGCGCCTGGCCGGCCGCACGATCGACGGCACCTCCGCCCCGCAGCCGGACCTGACAACCCTCCCCGCCAAGCTCCCCGAACGCGAGCAGAGCAACAACAACGTCGTCTTCGGCGACCAGCTCGTCCTCAAGCTCTTTCGCCGGCTCGGCGAGGGGACGAACCCGGAACTGGAAGTGGGCGAGCACCTCACGAAAGTCGGATTCACGAACACGGCCCGGCTGCACGGGGCGATCGAGGTATGCGGCCGGGGCAGCCCGCGGACGCTGGCGGTCGTGCTGGGATACGTCCCGAACCAGGGTGACGCGTGGGCGGCGTTCCTGGATTTTGCCCAGCGGTACTACGAGGGGCTGGACGCGCTGGCGCCGGAGCAGGTCGTGGGACTGTGCCTGCCGGGCGACCCGGGCTGCGCCGGGAGCGATGACGGCCCGCCGGCCGACGTCGCGGCGCTGGTCGCCGAGCCGCTCGAGCTCGCCCGCCTGCTGGCCCGCCGTACGGCCGACATGCACGCCGCCCTGGCCGACGACCGGGGCGACCCCGCCTTCGCGGCCGAGCCGTACACGCTCGTCTATCAACGCTCGCTGCTCCAATCGATGCGGAACACGACGCGCGCGACCTTCGCGACGCTCGCCCTCCGCGCCGATGCGCTCACCGGTGACGCGCGTGAGCTGGCGCAGGCGCTGTCGGGCCGCGAGGCGGACGTGCTGCGGCGATTCCACGCCCTGACCAGCCGCCCGATCCGAGCGCCCCGCATCCGCGTGCACGGTGACTACCACCTGGGCCAAGTCCTCTGGACCGGCAAGGACTTCGTCATCATTGATTTCGAGGGCGAGCCGTTGCGGTCCGTGGGCGAGCGGCGGCTGAAACGGTCGCCGATGCGCGACATCGCGGGCATGGTCCGCAGCTTCGACTACGCCGGTTGGGCCGCGCTGCGGAAGCACTGGGAACTGCTCCCGCCGGACGGCAGCCCCGCGTTCCGCGACCGGGAGCTGCGCGGGGCGTCGGTCTGGGGCGCGTGGCTCGGCCGCGAGTTCGTCCGCGAGTACGTCGTCCGGATGCGGGAGATCCGCCCCGACCTGCTGCCGGTCGAATTGCGCGACACCGAGTTGATTTTGCGGTCTTGGGTGCTGGAAAAAGCGCTGTACGAGGTGCGATACGAACTGAACTCCCGGCCCGACTGGGTGGACATCCCGCTGCGCGCGGTGCTGCACATCCTCGAT
>DASXMX010000353.1:0-21426 GCA_036495445.1 Tepidisphaeraceae bacterium | reverse complement strand
TCCTGCGGCTTGGTCGCCTGCGCGAACAGATGCTGGGGCGCGGATGCCGCGGCCACGGCCGCCATGACCCATTGCAGCGCATCGCGCCGCGAGATCGCCGGTCGCTTCGCTTCAGAGCCCTGGGCGGAAGCCCCGGTCTTGCCTTCCGAGGGAACGGGTGCTTGATCGCTCACAGGTTTCCTTTCTTCGCCTCGTCGATCAGGTGGTCGCAGGCCCGCCAGGCGAGGGCCATGATGCTCAGCGTCGGGTTCTTGTCCGCGTTCGAGGCGAACGGCGCGCCGTCGTTGAGGTACAGGTTCTTCACGTCCCAGGTCTGGTTGAAGCCGTTGACGACCGACTTCTTCGGGTCGTCGCCGATGATCGCGCCGCCGACTTCGTGGATAATGTACCCGGGATTGTCCAGGCTGTGGCCCGGCTTGGCGTTCCGAGGCTCGTGTGGGGTGCCGCCCATCGACTCGATCAACGCGCGGAACGTCCGCTCGGCGTGCTTGGCCTGGTTGATCTCATGTTCGCTCCACTTCCAGTGGAAGCGGAGCACGGGGATGCCGAACTTGTCCTTCACCGTCGGGTCAAGGTCGGCAAAGCAATTCTCGTTGGGGATCATCTCCCCGCGGCTGGCGTAGTAGACGGTTGTGCCATAGTACCGGCGGGCGTCTTCCTTGAACTTCGTGCCGTAGCTCCCCTTCGAAAGGTCGTCGGGCACCGGGTTCCCGCCGCCGGGCATCTCGCGGGTGCCGCCGGTCTCGATGTGATAGCCGCGGGCGAAATCCATCTTGCCCGCCTTCTGTTCCTGGTAGAGCCACCATGGGGCGTACAGGTGGTCGCCGCCGGCGCCGTCCTCGTTGTGCGGCGGCAGGTTCTCGAGCATCGGCACGCGCCCCGTCATGCTCGTGCCGACCGTGTCCATGATGTACTTGCCGACCAGCCCGGACGAATTCGCCACGTTCGAATTCAGCAGGATCCGCACCGTCTCACACGAGCCTGCGGCCAGGACCACCGCCTTGGCCTTCACCCGGCTCTCCTTGCCGGTCTTTTTATCTATGAAGACGACGCCCTTGGCCTTCCCGTCGTTGCCGACGATCACCTGGCGCACGTGGGCATCGGAAATGAGATCGAGGTTCCCCGTCGCCATGGCTGGCGGCAGGTGAACCGTCGTCGATTGGTAATTCGCCCCCACCTGGCACCCGCGGCCGCACGGGGTCGCCCAGAAGCAGGCGACGCGCTCCCGCATCTTCTGGGCGACGATCTTCTGCGCCCACGCATTGTCCGGGAACAGCTTCGGCGGGATGTTCTCGTAGTCGAGCGGCTTGGTAAGCACCGCGCGATGGATCGAGATGATCGGGATCCCGAGCTTTTTGCCGTACTTCTGGGAGAGGAGTTCGGCCGCACGTCCCTTGGGGGCGGGCAGCAGCACGCCGTCGGGCGAGTTGGGCGTGTTTTCCAGCCCCTCGTTGGTGCCGTAAACGCCGATCAGCCGCTCCACTTTCGTGTAGTACGGCTCCACGTCCTCGTACGAGATCGGCCAATCGAAGCCGAGCCCATCCCGCGATCGGGGCTTGAAGTCGTACGGCCCATTTCGAAGCGAAATTCGGCCCCAGTGGTTGGTCCGCCCGCCGACCATTCGTGGCCGCCACCAGCGGAACTTCTCGTGCTCGTTTGTTGGCACGTTGGTGTACGGCTCGCCCGGCACCTGCCATCCCCCGCCCACCGTCGCGTCGAAGAACCCGAAGGGTTTGTCAGGGGTCGAGTTGCCCTGCAGCGGCGCCTGGTCGTTCGTGTTGAACATCGGCGTCTCGGTGTACGGGTCGTAGCTGCGGCCCGCCTCGAGCATCAGGCATTTGAGCCCCGCGAGCGTGAGCGTGAACGCCGACTGCCCCCCGCCGGCGCCGGAGCCCACGATAATCACGTCGTATTCACGCTTCTCGCCATCGGCGGCGGAAATCATCGGCATCGGCCGGACCTCGTTTCTTCCAAAAGATTCGAACGGACTGCTTGCTGGGCCAATGCCCGGGCGCACGTCCACGTACATAATACTTTGGCCGGCGCAGACGTTGAAGCTCGTTCGGGGCGACGCAAAACCTGACAACCCCGCGTAGCCGGCAGGCATTCCTGCCCAATGAACCCGAGCCCCGGCGATTGACGCTCGTCGCAACCGCGTGTTACTGTGATTCCCGCGTCACCACAACTGACACAACGGAAGGAGTGCCCATGCGGACCTTGCTGACCTGCATCGTGTTTGCCTGCCTGTGCGTCCCCGTCTTGGCCGACGACTCGTCCTCCGCGCCGAACAGCACGGCTTCGAACAGCCTCGAGGCCGCGATCAAGCAGCGGGTTAAGGAGTTCGACGCGACTTGGGCAACGCACGACGCCAAGGCCATCGCGGCCTATTACACAATCGATGGAAACATCGTCACCCCCGACGGCAACGACCTCGCCGGCCGCGACGGGATCGAACAGTCACTGACCGACGCGTTCAACGGGCACTTGAAGGACTCGACGCTGACGACCACGGTGGAGAAGGTCCGGCTCATCAAACCCGACGTGGCAATCGTCGATTCCGGCGCGGAGATGAAGACCCCCGATGGCGAGCCCGAGAAACTGCACCTCGTCAGCGTGCTGGTGAAAACGGACGGGAAATGGCTCACCGCAACGACGCGGGCGATCGCATACCGGCAGCAGTAGCCGTCGCGAAACCGGCCACAACTTTGCCGAAATCATTGCGCTGCGGTATTGTTGCGCGCCGGAGTCGCAGGAACTCATCATTGTCGCCAACCCAGAAGGAAGGAGGCGGACCATGTCGCAAGTGCCCGGAACCCCTCTGCCGACGAGCCCGGCCCCGTTCAACCCCGCCGAGAGCAAGCGGGTGCTCTGCGGGATTCTCGCCATCGTGCTGGGTGGCTTGGCGATCCACAAGTTCATCATGGGCAAGACCAGCACGGGGATCATTCAGATCATCGTGAGTTTCGCCACCTGCGGGATCGGCAGCATCATCGGCCTGATCGAAGGCATCATGTACCTGACCAAGACCGACGAGCAGTTCTACAACGAATATATCGTGGGCGGGAAGAACTGGTTCTGATTCCAAGTTACACGAATTCCAAGTATCGACGACGGATCAGATCTACGTACTCGGTCTGGTCCATCGCCCAGTACGCGTCGGAGAAGACCTCCACCTCGTTGAACCCGCGGAACCCCGCCGCTTCGACCCATCCGCGGATCGCGCGGATGGGGATGCATCCGTCGCCCATCAGTCCGCGATCGTTGAGGAAGTGGCGGGTTTCGACACGCCAGTCGCAGACGTGGAAGCCGAACAGCGTCCCCTGTTCGCCGGCCAGGGCGATCTCGCGTTGCAGGTCGGGATCCCACCAGACGTGGTAGACGTCCACCGCGATGCCGAGCATCGGATGCTTCAATTCCTCGCAGATGTGCCGGGCCTCGGCCATGCGGCTGATGCAGCTCCGGTCGGCGGCGTACATCGGGTGCATCGGCTCGATCGCCAGCTTCACCTTCGCCGCGGCCGCGTGATCGAGGACCGCCGCGATGCCTTCGGCGACCTGCTTGCGCGCCTCATCCAGCGCGATGCCCGGTACCGCCCCCACGACCAGCACGACCATCTCCGCCCCGATCGCCGCGGCTTCATCCACGCAGCTCCGATTCACGTCGACCGCCGCCTGCCGCCCCTTCGCGTCATTGGCGACGAAGAACCCGCCGCGAACCAATGCCGGCACGCGCATCCCCGCGTCGTGGAGCATTCTCCCGGCAGTTTTGGCCCCCATCAGCTCCAGCGTGTGCCGCCACACGCTGATCCCCCGAATACCCACGCGACGGTAACCTTCAACGCACTGCTGAAGCGACCAAGGTTTGGTCGTCTGCGTGTGAACCGCCAGACGGGAGAGATCGATGGGTTGCGATGCCGGCATAGTGGGGCTCCGGAAAATAATAACAATAGAGACGCAGCGGGCCACCTGCCGGTCCAACTCCTGAAGGTCCGCGCCGATTCATTCCTCCATGGACACCGGGTCCGCCCCGAGCGTTCCGTTGAGGGCGTCGAGGCAGGCCAGGGAGCTGACGCGGGCCAGCTCCGAGACGGCGTACTGGCGCCGGCGGGCGATGCCCAGCCGGGCGGCGTCGGCGCGGCGGGAATCGTCCTTGAGGAACGCGTCGAGGTTCGCAACGTGCCGCCGCCAGAGGGCAGTGTCGCGCTGCTGCTTGGCCAGCAGGCGGGCGCGATACCAATCGCTGGCCAGCAGGTACTCGCGCGTGAACATCCGGCGGATGTCGGGGTGATGGACGTCCTTACCTTCAAACAATCCGGTCGCCATGATCGTCAGCAGCGCCCGCACCGGCGGGCAGGCGTCCTTGATCGACCCGTCCTCCAGGTATTCGCGGGCGACTCGCTGCTGCGCCTCGGTGATGTTCCAGATCCCGTCGACGAACGCCTCGCGGTCCTGCGTCTCGGGCTTGAGGATCTCCTCGGTGAAGACCTTCGACGGGTTGTCGAACACCCGGCCGAAGAACGCGCGCACAAACCGGCCGGTGATGCGGTACCCGAGCCGGCTGGCGTGAACCGGCCGCCCGTTGTGCTCGAAGTCCTTCAGCGGTTCGAGGTAGCCTTCGCGGATCAGGAACGCCGGGTCGCGCTCGGCGGGCGCGAGGCGGCACCAGATCTCCGGCACCAGCAGGCTGATGTCGTGATCGACGCGGACGTCGGGCCCGACGAACCCCGCCGCCGTGGAGAACCCGCCCAGGCCGGTCAGGATGAAGCTGACCAGCGCGTTGTTCAAATCGATCGTGGGGCGCAGCGCGTTGAAGGGGCTCTTGGTCAGCGCGCCCTCGCTGCCCGCGCCCGTGGTGGAGGGGCTCTTGCCGGTCAGTGAGCAGATGAAATCCATGAAGAGCTCGGGGAGCTCCTGGTAGTGGATCGGGTTGTAGACCGCCAGCCCGCGAAGGCCTGCCTCCGGGTCAGGCGGGTTGTTGCGGCGGCCGATCAGCACCGCATCGACGGGCCAGTAGACAGGGTCATTCGCATCCAACCGGCGGGCGAGCCGCGCGCCCTGCTGGGCGACGTAGACGCCGAACGAGTCGAGCAGGTCGGGGCGGATCTGCAGATAGCGGGGGTTCTTGCTCGGCATGCCGTCCACCAGACGCGGGTGCGACGAGGCCACCACGTATCCGTCTCCGTTTTCCGCCGCGCCGCGGAGCATGGACTGCATGGGCGGCGTATATTGATCGAACTGCGTGACCTTCGCCACCATCGCCCGGGCCTGCTGGGCCGTCAGCGGCTCGTAATTCGAGAGGAAGTTGTCCGGCCGCGACATGTCGGATTCGGTCTGCTTGTCCAGCCCGCGGTGGATCGCGTCGTCGGGCCGCTGGAACAGGCGGTATTCGCAGTTGGTGGCGAACTTGTACGCGGCGGCCGGCACCGGGCCACGCGTCAACCCCTTGAGCTGCGCGGCCGGCACGACCACGGACGCGGAGATGTCGTCCTCGGTCTGAATCTTCGCGGCGGCGGCGAAGTCCTGCCGCGACTTGTACGTCCGCCAGGCGCCGCCTTCCATCAGTCCGACGCGCAGGTACGTGGCGACGATCTTCCGGTCCCCGAATTTCAGCTCGTTGCCCGGCACGCCGTTGACGATGTCGACGCCGAACCGCTTGCGCCACTCGCCGCCCCACTCGGGCTTATAGAACCGCTTGATGATGAAGACGATCGGGTAAATGTGGTTCGGGATCGACGCGAGCCATGCGTTGTATTCCGGCGTGAAATCGCTGGAGGGCGTCAGCAGCTTGATCACGCTCCCCAGCGACCGGTCGCGGCTGAGGACCGGGCGGCTGTCGCGCTTGGAATAGTCCGGCTTCTCCGCCACGTCGTCGCGCCAGCGAGTGCCGTAATCCTTCTGGAAAATCTCCTCGACGATGTCGAGGTCGCGCTGCACGTCGGCGACGAACAGCGGGCCGTAGAGCATGTAGTCGCGCAGGCTCTTGCTGATCTCGCTCTTGCCCCCGCCGCTGACGGTGCAGGGCTTATGGCAGAACGAACCCTCGCCCGCCGTGCCGACGATCCGCCAGCTTGGCGCGCCCGGGTGCTTTTCCATCCGCAATTTGAACCCGGACGGCGTCATGTAGATCTTGCCCTGCTCGAGCGGGATCGCGTGCTCGACGCCGTCCCGCGTCCACCAGATCTCCTGGCGGAGCGTGCTGGCGCGGGCGTCGCTGGGGATGTAGATCAGGCCGGGGAACGTCTTGTCGGCGCCGTACCCTGCGGGCCGCAGGTCCATGAACGAGGCGTAGTCGCGGACGACGTCCTCGAACGTGCTGCCGTTGTCGGTCCGGCTGTCGGTGTGGTACTCGTCGCCGTAGCTGTAGGTGGCGAACGCGATCGCGCCGCCGGCGTGCTCCTCCTCGACGTTGCCGTAGAGGTTGGCGGCGTAGCTGATCTGCGTCTTCACTTCCTTCTTGCAGTAACCGAAGTAGTTGTCGGCAACGATCGTGACGATCACGCCGGCGTCGGTGCGGCAGGTGACCTTGAACGCCTGCCCGTCGTTGTACAGTTCCGATGCCTGCTTCCAGCACATGCGGTCGCGGCGCTGGCGGTCGGTGGCTTCGTCGAAGTGCGGAAGGCCGAGTTCCTTTTTCGTCAGCTTCGTCAGGTGCGGGGCAAGGATCACGCAGCCGGTGTGGCCGGTCCAATGTTCCACGTCGAGGGCCGCGTCGTTCTTCGGCAGGAACGGGTCGCCGGCATTGCCGAAGATCGACTCGACGAAGTCGAGGTTGCTCACCAGGCTCCCGGGCGCGAAGAATCGGATCTCCATCGACTTTTTTGCGCAGACGCCCGGCACCTCCGGGCAGACGGTCGGCCGCAGCAGCAGCGAGACGAACGTCCGCACCGGCTCCTTCTCGGCTTGCGTGAACGGAAGGACCATCGACTCATCCGGGGGATGGACCGCGTGGCGGAACAGCTCCGCGAAGACCCGTCGCGGGACCGCGCGCTTGTCGCCCGGCACCGGCAGGCCGCCCTCGGCGACGTGGAACGTGCCGCTGGTCGTGCGGCGGTCGCTCCGCGGGTTGTGCAGCACGCCGTTGCGGACGCGGTAGCTGGTCAGCAGGTCGTTGGCGAACTTGTCGCCTGCGGCCGGGATCGACAGCTCGCGCGCCACGCCGTGTCGGCCGAGCACGAGCGTCCGGTCGGGCAGCCGCATGGGCCAGGGCAGGTGCAGGTCGGCGAAGTGCGATTGCAGGAACGCGTCGATCCGCTGGTCGGCCGGGCAGCGGTGCTCGCCCAGCAGGCGGACGCGCTCGTGCAGACCGTCGACCAACCGGTTCGCGAGCCGCGCGAACTCGGTGTCCGCCCCTTCCACCGGTGACAGGCCGTTGACGACCAGTTCAAGATTGACCTGCCGGCGGCGGTGCCGGCGGTCGGCGTCGTCCATCGGCGCGCCCTCCGGGCCGAGGCCCAGGGCGTCCTGCAAATCAAGACCGGTGCTGGTTTTGCTGCTGATCATGGCGCGTTCTCATCTACTGGATTGGTCCGGCACACGCCAGCGGTCGGGGCGCCGGGGGAGCGGTTGGCTTGTTCATGATAGGCGATTGGCGCGGAAAGGCGAAGCGGCGCGCGTCCCCTTCGCGCCAGTGGTGCGTGACCGCACAGGCTCCGCCCTCATTCTCCCTCCCTCGGTACTCCGGGGGAGGGAGACGTACGCGGGAAGTAAACGAGATGCCGCGTGAGCGTGTATTTGGGCACAGCCGACATGGGCTGTGTCGGTTACCCGGAACGAGGACACCTCATGATGCCGCCGCGATCGATCGCATTTTGCTGCCTGTTCGCCTCATTAATTTGCTCCGTCGCCGGCGCCGCGCCGGCCGGCGAGCCGACTTGGAAAGAAATCAAGAAGATCCCGCCTCCAGGGATCGCGGTCCCCGAGGCGGATCAAAAGGAACTGCAAGCCGGCGTGGCGGAACTCGGGCAGCAGATCGATGCCGTTCGCGAGGCGCAAAAGAAGAGTCCCGCCCTTCTGGAACTCCTGCCCGATGTGCAGATCTTCCACAACGCGGTGCGGTACGGACTGGCCTACAACGAGTTCTTCGCCCCCGCCGACATCGCCAAGGCCAAGGTGCTTCTGAAGGAAGGCTTCGAACGGGCCACGCTCCTGCGGGAAGGTCAGGCCCCTTGGACGAAGGCCTCGGGCCTCGTCGTCCGCGGCTACGTGTCGAAAATCGATGGCTCCGTCCAGCCCTACGGCCTGGTGATTCCCCCTTCATACGCAGCCGATTCCGATCGCCCTCGCCGACTCGATATCTGGTACCACGGCCGCGGCGAAACGCTTAGCGAGATCGCCTTCCTGTCAGACCGCGAGAAGAACCCCGGCCAGTTCACGCCGCCCGACACGATCGTGTTGCACCCGTACGGGCGGTACTGCAACGCGAACCGGTTCGCGGGCGAAGTCGATACGTTCGAGGCGTTGGACAGCGTCCGCAAGCAGTACGCGATCGACCCGAACCGGATCCTGGTCCGCGGGTTCTCGATGGGCGGGGCATCGTGCTGGATGTTCGCGACCCATTACCCGGGCCTCTGGGCCGCCGCCGCGCCGGGCGCGGGGTTTAGCGAGACGGCGCACTTTCTCCGCATCCAGGACGTCAACGCGGTGCCGTGGTATCAGCGGAAGCTGTGGCATTGGTATGACAGCACCGATTACGCGATCAACCTGTTCAACTGCCCCGTCGTCGCCTACAGCGGCGCGGCCGACCCGCAGAAGCAGGCCGCCGACGAGATGGACCGGGCGATGGGGGCCGTCGGCCTTCACCTCGAACAGGTGATCGGCCCCGGCAACACGAAGCACTTCTACCACCCCGCCGCCAAGGCGGAGGTGAGTCGGCGGATCGACCTGATCGCCCAGCGAGGCCGCAACCAGTGGCCGTATGCGATCAAGTTCACCACTTGGACACTCAAGTACAACCGCATGGCGTGGGTCCGCATTGATGGCCTGGAGCATCACTGGGAGCGTGCGACCGTTGACGCAACCGTATCGGCCGCGTCAGAAGTGAGTTTCACCACCTCGAACGTCAGCGCGCTCTCCGTGATCTTCGAACCGGGCGAGTGCCCGCTTGATACAACCCACGGAGGACACGTCAATATCGACAATGAAGGGCTGTCCGCCGTCAGCCCCTTGTCCGACCATTCGTGGGAAGTTCACCTTCGTAAAACCGGCGGAAAGTGGGAAGTGGTTCATGCGGACGATGACGCCGGCACGCTCCGCAAGCGGCACGATCTGCAGGGTCCGATCGACGACGCGTTCATGGATTCGTTCGTGATGGTGAAGCCGACGGGACAACCGCGCGACGCGAAAATCGGCCGTTGGATCGACGCCGAGATGAATCACGCGATCACCGCGTGGCGCGCCCAGTTCCGCGGCGAGGCCCGCGTGAAGGACGACACGGCCATCGACGACCACGACATCGCCGGCGGCAACCTCGTCCTCTGGGGCGACCCGGCCAGCAACGCAATCCTGAAACGGATCGCCGACCAGCTGCCGATCCGCTGGGACGCCGACGCCATTCACGTCGGCGGCAAGTCCTACCCCGCCGGCACGCACGTCCCGACGCTGATCTACCCCAACCCGCTGAACCCCAATCGCTACATCGTTCTCAACAGCGGCTTCACGTTTCGCGAATACGACTACCTGAACAACGCCCGCCAGACGGCCAAGCTCCCGGATTGGGCGATCATCGACACTACAGTGCCCATGTCGCCCACCTCCCCGGGCGGCATCGCGGATGCGGGGTTCTTTGGGGAGCAGTGGGAAGTCATGCCCAACGGGGGCAACACGCAAAACGAACACGCAAACTGAAGAATCGAGATTCTTTTGGGGGTAACCACGGTGAATCTGGCGCGGTTTGCGGGGTGGCATGGGCATGTACTCATGCCCGTGTCTTCGTCCGGGAGAACACGGGCATGAGTACATGCCCGTGCCACCCGAGCCAAGTCGCTGTTTCCTTGCGTGCGGCGTCCGCTTGATTGATCCCACCGCGCCCCTTACATTCCGCCCGGCTCTCACCGGGTCGTCACAAGCATGAGCGAACAGCAACAGTCGATCGGCATTTGCCTGTTGGGCGGCGGCGTGGTCGGGGGTGGCGTGATCCGGCTGCTGACCGAGCAGGCCGAGATGCTCCGCCGACGCGCCGGGCTGGGCTTTGAGATCCGGCACATCGTCGTGCGCGATGTGAAGAAGCACGCTGTCGGGGCGCCGCACCTGCCGTTCACCACCAACGCCGAGGCGGCGATCGACGATCCCAAGGTGCAGATCATCATCGAATTGATCGGCGGCACGACGACCGCCGGCACGCTCGTCGAACGCGCGTTGCGGTTGGGCAAACCAGTCGTCACCGCCAACAAAAGCCTGCTGGCCGCCCGCGGGCCGGAACTGTTCGCCCTCGCCCGGCGGCACAACGCCTGCCTCGCCTTCGAGGCGAGCTGCGGCGGCGGGATCCCGATCATCGACGCGATCTGCCGCGGGCTCGTCGCCAACCGCATCGACGCGCTGGTCGGGATCGTCAACGGCACCTGCAATACAATCCTCACCCGCATGACCCGCAACGGGTGGACATATCCGACCGCTCTCGCGGAAGCCCAGCGACTTGGCTTTGCCGAAGCCGTCCCCACGCTCGACGTCTCCGGCCGCGACGCGGCCCAGAAGCTGGCGGTTCTCGCCAGCCTCGCATTCAACGTCCATGTGGCCGAAAAAGACATCTACGTCGAGGGGATCGATCAGCTCCAGCCGACCGACATTCAGTTCGCCGGGGAGCTCGGCTACGTAATCAAGCTGCTGGCGATCGCCGACCACGACGCCGAGGGGCGGCTGATCCTCCGCGTCCACCCGACGCTGGTTCACAAGGACGACGTGCTGGCCGAGGTGAGCGGCGGGTTCAACGCGATCAGCATCTACGGCCACGCCCTGGGCCACGTTCTTTTCTATGGCCGCGGCGCCGGGCAGATGCCGACGGCCAGCGCCGTCGTCGCCGACCTGGTCAACGTCGCGATCGGCACGACGCAGCTCGCGTTCCGCCACCTGCGGATCTTCCCCGACTCCGCCGCCCCCGCACGGGTGCTGCCGATCGACCAGCTCCGCTCCCGCTACTATCTGCGCGTCACCGCCAAGGACGAGCCCGGCGTCATGGCCCACGTCTCCCAGGCCCTCGGCCAACAAGGCATCAGCCTCTCCGCCATCCTCCAACGCGAATCGAACGAGTCCAAGCTCGTCCCGGTCGTGATCACGACGCATATGGCGCAGGAAGGCGCGGTGCGACGCGCACTCAAGGAAATCGACGCCTCCCCGATGATCGGCGCGCCTACGGTTTGCCTCAGGGTGATCGATCAGCCGAAGGAATTTGCGGGCAGCAGCAAGTAGGCCAGATGCTGCATCATGCCTTGCGTGCAGTCAGTGGCTGGAGTTCCAAGCCGATCTCGGCCTCTGCTTGGCGTAATGGGACCGGGATTATGGGCAGTGAAATGCGAAGCGGCGTCGGATACGCACGCCATGTTTCCTGGTCCCAGCCAAGCCTCACGCACGTGAGATACACGCTGAGGCGGTCGGCGGGAATGTCACCCTCCGTCACGGGCAGACGACCACGAGTGGGATAGCGAAGCAGATCGATCTCGACCACACTGACGCCAGCCCTGGCGTAATCGTCGAGCCGAGCGCGACCTTGCGGCCCGACTCCAGCAAAATCTTTGTGAATCATGACAGAAAAGGTATGATGGAGAGCCTCGGGGTTGCGTAAGAGATCAGGGGACCGGGGTCGCCAGCGGGTCCGGTCATGTCGTTTTACGTGCGCGTGTGAGTGCCCTCGGATGGCAGCATTCGGCAGGTACGAGGTCGTTGACGAACTGTATCGCACGCCGTTCGGGTACGTGTGCAGCGCACGCCTTGCAGGCACGGGGACCAACGGCAACGGGAATGGCCGGCTCACCGATTACCTGGTGAAGGTTTACGACCCGGCCGGTGCGGAGGGGCAGGCCGTGCCGGACGAACGGGGGTCGAACGAATTCCTCAACCGCGCCCGGCTTCAGCAGAAGATGGGGGCGTCGCAATCGCCGCATTGGGCACGCGTTCACGATTTGGGGATCTCCGAGGCCAAGCCGTATTACGTCACCGATTACTACCCGCGAACGGCCCAGAAACTGGTCGCGGGCCGGGTGATCCTGAACGCTGCCGCCCTGCACGAGATCGTCAGCTCGGTGGCCCAAGGGCTGCACGAGCTGCGCGAGGCGTGCCACCAGCCGCACGGGAGCCTCAAGCCGTCCAACGTGCTGATCGGCGGGGCGGGCGAAGTGAGCGGCGCCAAGATCGTGCTGACCGATCCGGTCTGCGGCGCGCCCGAAGGCGAGTCGGACCACGGCGGCGACTGCTACGCCCTGGGAATGCTGCTGTACCAGTTGGTCTCGCATCGCCCTTTCCGTCCGACCGCGTGGCCCGTAGAAGACTCCGAAGAATGGTCGCGGCTCGGGCGGTCGGCGGTCGGCTGGCGGACGCTCTGCACCGCCCTGCTCAACCCGGACGTGACGCTCCGGCCCGACGCCAAGGCACTGCAACGCTCGCTGGACCAACTGGCGCCGCGCGGGCGGATGCCGGTGAAGAAGGTCCTGGTGGCCGCAGCCGTGCTGGCGATCGGGACGGCCTCCGCCGGCCTCGTCGTCTACGCGCGCGAAGCGGCCACGCGCCACAGCATTCAACAGGCCCGCCCGCTCTGGCTCGATACGCTGCGGAACGACAACAAGGCGCTGGCCCGCCTCGTGGGCTCGGGCCGCCCGATCGCGGAGCAAGCCGACTTCGATCTGCTCTACGGATTCGATCACCCGATGGCGATGGCCGACTTCACCCCCGCCGCGTTCCGGCAGGCGCAAACGGCGCAGACCGTGCTGACCGGGATTCATGGGCGGCTGCTGAGTGCGTATGTGAAGTCCGGCGAAACCCTGACCGCGCTCCAGGTGGCCTGCGCGCGCGAGGGGTACACGCAGGCGGCCGGATACATTGGATCGCTCACGAGGGCGCCTGCGCCGGATGACGCCCACCTGATCGCGGGGATCGACGAGCGGCTCCGCCTGGCCGACTTCCTGGCGGGCGTGCCGCGACCTCAGCCGAGCCCCGACGCCGTCCAGGCGCTGGCCGCGCTGAGTGCCTCGGCCGATCCGGGCCTTCCCGGGTTTGCCAACGTGCTGCGGACCGAGTTTCGCGCGGGCGCGGTGCTGTCGGCGCAGGGCTGGCGGACGAACGGGCAGATCGAGGAACTGGCGATCCAGGTCGCCTCGGTGAAGGACTGGCCGGCGACGTACGACGTGCAAGACCTCACGCGGCGGGAGAAGATCGACCTGCAACAACCCACGCTCGCGGACGTGCGGCGTTGGCTCGGGCTCGTTCGACAGTACGCGTGGGTCGCGCCCTCAGATCAGCGCCGGGCCGCCGAGCGCGGCTTGACCGACCAACTCGAACAATCCGACCGGCAGATCCGTGCTGACCTGTTCCCGCACCTGGCGCCCGACGATCCGCAGATCCAGAAGTACGAGCAGGACCGTGGCGCCGTTCAGGCACAACTGGCGGCTTTGTCGAAGGTGCAATTCGTCCAGCGCGACTTCCCCGCGGCGTTCGATGCGCGGGCGAACGAGCTGGCCCGGCAGATCGCCGCATTGCCGGCGCGGTACCACTATCACCCGGAGCAACTGTCACCCTGGCTGGACCACATGAATACGCTGGCCGCGAAGTACCAATCGCAGGCGGTCCAGAGCTATTGGCGAACCTGGATGAAGGGCCGGACCGCCGCGAACGCGGACCGCGACTGGATGCAGCGGACGGAATCGCTGGCGACGAGCCTGACGAACCTCGATTCAGGGACGTTCCGCGTGCCGGCCGATTTGAGCGGAGATCCATGGCTCGGCCCGACGCGCAGTTTCGCGGAATTGCAAGTCGGCGAGCTATTGAAGCAGATCCCGCCCGGATCCACCGCCCCGCCGCCCGACGCCGTGACGCAAGCCCAGGGGCGATTCGGCGCCTGGTGTGCGGCGGCCGCGAAGCTCAAACAGGAACATGAAGAACTGCAGCAGACGATGATCACCCCGGACGTTCTGGCGCAGCACGATGCACGCTGGAACGGCGCGGACGCCAGCGGGTTTTGGACGTCACAGGTAGCATCCGACGGCGGCGCCTTCGCCAGCCTGATGAAACCGGACCTGCAGCGATTGGATGTGGTGCGGAACGTCGTTCAGGAGACGCATCGGGACGCGCTGGTGGAGGCGGCGCGAACCGCAGAGCAACCCGAAATTCAGCTCGCCGCATGGGCGACGCTGGCGAAGCTGAAGCAGCAGGCGTGTCCCGGCCCGTTGACCCCAGCGGCGATGGACCAGTGGACGGCGCTGCTGGCGCGGGTCTCGCAAGCCGCCGGCCAACTGCCCGCCGACCAGCAACCCGCGGTGCGGGACCAGGTCAGGCGGAGCGCGGCGCAGATGTGGCTGTCGGCGGTGCAGCTTGCCAATTCACCGGCCCTTCTCGAATCGGCGGCCAAGGCCCAGGCGGCGATCGGGTTCGAAGCGTCCGCCGCCGGGCTGCCGGCGCTCCAGCGGTATAACTTGGCCCTCTCGACTGACCTGCGTGCGAAGTCGGCGGGCGACGCGGACGCCGCCGCGCGGGCCGCCCGCGATCTGGTCGACCGGGCCAACGCGCTGCCGGAATCGGATCGCTTCGCGATCCGCACGCTGCTCGACCGGCTCAACAAGGGCGACGCCGCCATCGCGACCGCCGATGCGCAGTATTACCTCTGGCCCGCGGGAACGGCCGAGCGGGAGCAGGCGTGGCAGCGATTCCAGTCGTCCGCGGCGGACCGCGTCAAGCTTGCCGACGACGACATGGCCAACTTCCAACCGCGGCAGGCGATGGCCAAGCTGAACGGGCTGGAAGGGGCGGAAGCCGAATCGAAACGGGCGGAGATTCAGAAGGCGATCGATGCGGCGCCAGCCGAACGAGGCGCGGGCGAAGCGGCGTTCAAGGACCAGCGCTACGCCGAGGCGTTCCAGCACTACAAGCGGGCCGCCCAAGGCGGCGACATCGCCTCGCTCGAGCATCTGGGCAAGTTGTACCAATCGGGTCAGGGGACGCTGCAGAGCCGCGACATGGCGGTGAAGTACTTCCGCCTGGCCGCCGCCGCGGGAAGCGTGTCGGCCATAGGAGAACTTGCGCGAACGTACTTGTCCTACCCCGTCTGGCCGAACCAGGCGAGCGAGCCCGCCACCGTTCAGTGGTTCGAGCGAGCTGGCGAAGCGGGCAACGTCGATGCGATGGCGGCGCGGGCGCAGGTGGCGCTCCAACATCGCGAGTACGACACGGCGAGCAACTGGCTCAAGCGCGCCGACACCGCCGACGCCAAACGAAAGGACTCGAATCTGCCGGCGCTGATGAGGCGTCTTGCCCGCGTATATGACGGGCAGCGGAACCCGGCCGCCGCCCGCCGCTGGTACGAAGCCGCCGCCGACCGGGGCGACTCCGAGGCGCAGGCTTGGATCGGCGCCCAAGCCGCGGCAAACCGCACGCAGCCCCAGCCGCAGCCACAACCCCAACCCCAGCCTCAACCGCCGCGCCAGCCCCACAATCCGGGGTTCGACAAGAGCCCCTTGTAAGCACTCCGGCGCAGACACGTCGTTTGGACCTGAATACGGGGAGCAAGCTCCCCGGCTAAGCGGGGACCCGCAATCGATCCTCAGTAATTGAATACCGCATCGATCGCGAACGTGAGTTGGTCGTGTCGCGAACCGACCGCCGCGTTAGGGACGCCTGGGAACGCGACGGGATCGAAATACCGTTTGCTGGCGTAGTCGTAGCGGACTTCGGGCCGCAACATGAAGTTCCGGCCCAGGGCCGTGCCGGCCAGCGGATAAATGCTCGCCCCGACCGTCGCTTCGTACAGGTTCTGTCCGCCGGGCGGGAACGGGTTCGTCGTGAACCCCTCCTCGTCGCGGAACCACTCCAGGCGCAGGGCCACATCGAGGTAGGTGTTGACCGAATAGAGCGCGTCGCCCGAGACGCCGTACCAATTCGCGCCGCCCAGGGGCGTGGCGGTCGATGAGCTGAAGAACGCGCCGGGGATGTTGCCCGGCACCGCGTGCACCTGATTGCCGAAGACGGCGTCGAGGTAGAGCGTCAGCTTTTCCCCCACCGCCTGGGTCAGGGTAATGTCGACCAGCGTCGTGTAATCGTGGTTGTTTCGGTACAGCTCGGGGCCGAAGATCACCGACCCGATCAGCCGGGTCGTCTCGGTCGGCGTCCAGATCACGCGGGCCAGGCCGTCGATGGCGCCGTTGTTGTCCTTCAGGGCCTGATCCCAGCCCCGGGAGATTCCGCCTTCGACTCGGATCGCGTCCGAAAACGGGTACATTACCGTGACGCCGGTGTTCGTATAGGGGAACGTCGCGGCGTACGCAATTGTGTGTGTATAGAAGATGCTGGCATTGGGGTCGATGGGCTTGAAGAAGCTGAATTTCCCCGCCCGGACGCGGACGCCGTTCCCGAGCGGAACGCCGACGTCGAAATAAGCCTGGTAGAGGTCGAACTGCCATTCGCCGCCGACGATCGGCGGGGAGACGTTGGGATTCGAGCCCTGCTGATGGTCGAGCAGGCCGTTGGCGTGGATGAACCGGGCGTCCTGGCCGAAGATGCCTTCGACTCTTCCGCCAATGTCAAACTGGTGGGTGGTCAGGTCGACCTTCCGCTCGATCGCCAGGTTGAGCTGGTTGAGATAAACTCGGTCGTGCTGGAAGACGTCGAGCAACCGGCCCGGGTTCAGGGGCGTCCGCGGCAGCGTGACCGGCGGATTGGGGTGCATGAAGTTGTACTGATACGACCCCTCCATGTATCCGAAGATGTTGATCCGCGCCTGTTCGAGGGCTTGCCCCACGGGCGTCGGATGGAGGGCGGCCATGAGCGGCCGCTGTTCGGCGTTCGACGGGGCGGGCGCATAGGCGGGCGTTGCGTTGGGCGGCGTCGCGCCCGACTCGTTGGCGGGCGTGTCGGCGTAGATCGGCCAGGCGGCCGGCTGCAGGACGACGCCTTCCGGCCCGACCTCCCCTCCGCTATCCGCCCCCTTTGTCAGACCGGTCAAGAATGCACACGCCGCCAGAGCGGCGGCCCACGCAGTCGTTAGACGGTATGCCACCCGAAACTCCTTCCTCTTGATGTGACAATTCCCCGCCGACCCGGAGTTCACTTTTTCAGCAATCGTTATAGTACCGATTTAACACCATTGCGCCGACGAGAAAGCTTCTTTTCGACAAGACGCCGCCGACACCCGGGGGAATCGAATCGAGAATTCGATCCGTGATTGAACGGCCCTACCCGCTGAGTGCGCGACGATTGTGCTATCCACGAGTGCACGCCGGAGGAGGTTTCCGGTCGTTGCGACGGCGGTCAACGAGCGGCCCGAATTGCCATTGACACATCGCCACCAATCATTGTACTTCTTTGCTCTATCAACAACCAGATTATCCGACAAGCGGCGACGGGGGGCGGCCGCATCGGGGTTGTTGAGGGCACCGGAGTGGGATCCCCGTCGACGGGGCACTTCGCTGCGCAATTCGCTCCGTTGGCATTTCGCCGCGGAGGTCCATTGAAGGGGACCGCGCCATGTCAATGAATCGCCTTGCTCGTCGGGACTCGCGGTTTGCGGCAGTGGAACCCATCGAGCCGCGGATGTTGCTCTCCGTGGCCGCCTCGAGCGCCACGCCGCCGATCGACACCACGTTCGGCACCAACGGAACGGTGCAGCTCCCGTTCATCGCCGAGGAGCAGGCGACCGAGTCGGACGGGACGATCATCCTGCCCGGGTTCATGGGCGACGCCTCGACCAACGCGCAGCAGGCGGTCTGCGAGGTCCTCAACGCCGACGGCACGCCCAAAACCTCGTTCAACGGCAACGGGATGGTCACGACACCCGCGGGCACGAACGCCGCGTTCTTCGCGACGCTGTCACTGCCCGCCGGCGGCGGGATCGTCTGCGTCGGGCAGATCGGCGGCTCCGCCTTCGCGGCCAAGGCCACCGAGGCCGGCGCGCTGGATTCGACGTTCGGCACCGGCGGAGCCATGACGCTGCCGGCGCTGGGGTCGGGTGCGGCACTCTACGCGGTGGCGGCCGGGCCGACGGGCGGCACAATCTATGTGGGCGGCGTGACTGGCAACGGGCTGCCGGTCGTCGCCCGACTCACGGCGGCCGGGGCGCTGGATACCACCTTCGGCAACGGCGGATTCACCACGATCAACACGGGTGCGAGCAGCAGCGCGATCGGCGCGCTGGCAGTGCAGTCGGACGGCAAGATCGTCGCGACCGGGCCGGCCGGGAGCGGTGTGGACGTCGTGCGGCTCAACACCGACGGCTCGCTGGACACCACCTTCGGCACCCACGGCATCGCCCCTGCGGCCGGGCTGGGCCTCACGCAGCAGCCCAACAACGCGCCGGACGTGACCGAGGGCCTGGCGCTGCAGGCCGACGGGAAGATTGTCGTCGCCAACACGACCAGCGGCGCCGACTTCGGCTTGGTGCGCCTGAACGCCGACGGCTCGGCCGACTCTTCGTTCGGGACCGGCGGGCTCGTCACCACCGACTTCGGCGGGACGGACGACGCGGACACGGTCCTGGTCGATGCCACGAGCGGCCAGATCGTCGCGACCGGCACGACCGACGCCGGCGGCGGGACGCTGCAAGTGGCTGTCGCGGAATATCAGTCGGACGGCGCGCTGGATCCGTCATTCGGCAACGGCACCGGCATGGTGACCGTGCCGACCAACGTCGCCCCAACGTCGCGCGCGTTCTTCCTCGGCAGCTTCGCCGCCCCGCTGCGGGCGTCGGCGGCGTTCCAGCCCGCCGCCACGGGGTCGACGACCCGGCGGCTGGTAATCGGGTCGGCCGGCGGGTCGCAGGCCAGCTCGGCCCTGCAACGGTTGCTCCTCCCGACGGCGCTCACGAATAACTCGCCCTTGCAGCCGACCGTCTCGGGCCGGTTGCCCAAGAACCCGCTGATCGCCGGCCAAAAGACCACGCCGGTCACCCAAAACGTGAAGGTGACCAACAGCGGCACGACCACGATGACCGGCTCGATCGGCATCATCCTGCAACTGTCGGATAGCGCCGCCGGCAGCGCAGGCGATCCGGTGCTGGCGACCGTCACCCGCCGGATCAACCTCAGGCCGGGCAGGTCGGTCACGTTCCCAATCACGGCCCGCTCGGTGCCGGCCAGCGCGCCGGCCGGCACGAAGTTCGTCGTCGCGGTTGTCACGGACCCCAACAGCATGACGGGCGTAGGCGCCTCGTCCAACACCGTCCAGGTGGAGTCGCCGGTCGTCGACCTGTCCGGGGCGTTCGTGCGGGTGCCCGCGTCGGCCAAGGCTGGCGGGCGGGTGAACGTCACGATCTCCGTCACGCAGAACGGCAACGTGCCGGTAAACGCGTCGCTGCCGATCCAATTGCTCGCCTCGACGAGCGCCAGCGGCAGCAGCCCGACAAGCCTGGTGACGCTCACCCGGCGCGTGGCAATTCCCGCCGGCAAGACGATCCGCCTCTCGCTGCCGGTCACGCTGCCCTCGGCTTCGGGGACATCCGTGTTCCTGGTCGGCGTGCTCGACCCCAGCAATACGTTGGGCGATAGCAACCTGGCCAACAACACGTTCGTCAGCGCGACGGCCGTTTCGCTAACTTGAAATGGAACCCGGATATCAGAGGGAGTGAACGAGCCGAAATCGGCTAGGACGGATGAGCGTCCGACCCGAGGACTTCATCGACGACGGGCCGGATGTCGTCGTAGTCGAACCCCCGGCGCTGTAGCATTCCGACGAGCCTGCGGCGGGCGGCCTGCGGATCGAGCCGCTTCAATCGCGGCGCCTGCTTCTCGGCCAATTGGCGGGCGACCGCGAGCGTGTCCTGCGCGTCGTACACATGATCCAGCGCCCTCCGGGCGACTTCGCCCTTCACACCGGTCTTGAGCAATTCGACCATCGCCCGGCGCCGACCGTGCTTTTTGTGCTCGGCAGCCGACAGCGCCTTAGTCCGGGCGAACCGCTCGTCGTCCACATAGCCGAGCCGCGCCAACTCGTCGAGCACGGCGGAGATGACCGTGTCGCCGTACTCGCGGCGCGTCAGCTTTTTCGCCAGCTCCGCCCGACTGTGGAGCCGCAGGCCCAGGTACTCCAGCGCCTTGTCGAAACACCCCTGGCGGACCTCCCCTTCCTCGATCGCCCGCACCTGCTCGGCCGTCAGGTTCATCCCCTCGCGCAGCTTGAACTTCGCCACGACGTTCAGGTTGCACCCGAAGGCGAACCGCCCGTCCAGGTAAATGTTCCGCCGGTTCTCGCGGCGTTTTTGCTCGGAGATTTTCGTGATCGTCGGCATTCAGGTAATCGGAAAAAGGTCGTCGAGGATCAAAGGCTCGCAGACGAAGCCCGGGTCATCCTCATGAACTTCCAGAAACCGGCGGACCTTGAGCGGTTCGTCCGTGATCAGCAAGTTATTCAGCTCCGGTTTCACAACGGGCTGTGTCGCGGGCCCGTTCCCATTGGCCAGCAGCGGCGAAGGCGTCTTCTCGTATCGCAAGACTCCCGGATGATGGTCGAGGAATTCGGCGATCATCGCCACGTTGAGCATCTGGAGCCGAAGCCGCCCGCCTGGAAAATCGACCCTGAAGCACGGAAACAGCAGCGTGCCCTTGAGATCGGGCGGACACAGGAACAAATAGCGATATCGGCCGATCTTCACGAGTTCGGCCCGAACCGCCTGCTGCTGCTCTTGCTGCCCCCCGGCAGCCGGTCGGACATCCGACTGCGTGAGTTCGTACCCGTGATCCGCCGCCGCGGAAATGCGCAGGACTTGATCCGCGTTGCCCCACAGTCCAACGAGCCGCGGATCGAAGATGACGTCGCGTTTGGCGTCGTAGAGCGGCTCGCTCGTCGCGATCATGCATCCGCTGGTGAGCGGGAGGAGCATCAACACGAGAGCCGCACACCCTGAAGACTGGCTTTGCACACTTGGCATCTGGACCTCCCTCGACAACGCCGAGACGGTCCCCTGCCAGTGGAGTAATCACGGGGTGGGCCGCGTTCACCGCCGCTTCTTTTTCTTGTTCCGGTCCTTTTTTTCCATGAAGCCGGACTTCTTGGTCTTGATCATCGGCCCGCCGGGCATTCCCAGTCCCGCGAGGTTGCCGGACATGAGGTGCTTCATGAGCTTGAGCTTGCCCATCATGCCCATGCCGCCGACCGCGCGCATCATGTCGCGGCTCGTTTCGAACTGCTTCATGAACTGGCTGACCTCGTTGGGCGCGACGCCCGCCCCCACCGAGATCCGGCGGCGGCGCGGGCCGTCGAGCATGTCGGGCTTGGCCCGTTCCTTCTTGCTCATCGAGTCGTAGAT
>DASXMX010000352.1:0-11063 GCA_036495445.1 Tepidisphaeraceae bacterium | reverse complement strand
GTTTCCCAAAAAGCCGGAATTTTGCGGCGGGCCGCATCTATCGGATCCGTCTGCATTTACGAGATCGGAGCCGCCAAACGGCCGGGAATAACCCGATCCGACCAGCAGGCACAGTCCACTCGTCCGCCCCATTTCGGGTTTCACGGCGAACCTCGCTATAGCTCTCGTGCCTGCTTTGCCGAATAGCTGCGTGGATCATTCGCCGCAAACTTTCGAAGGAGCAATATGGGCCGCATCCGTCGTGCGCCATCGTTATTCACCATCGGCCTGGCCCTCCTGGGCGGGCTTCTCGTCGCGACCCGGGCCGGGGCGGAGGAGATGCGGAACCCGCGGCTGCAGCGTTCGCTGCAGTTGCTGGAGGTCGCCCGCGCCCAGCTCGACGCCGCGATGCATCGATACCCGCCGGAGCTGCGCGAAGGGGCGGAGCGGGCCGCCCGGGAAGTGGACGCCGCGGCCCGCGCGATCACCGACGAGCTGTCCTGGCAGCACACGCGGCGCACGATCGAGCCGGGCCGGGCCGTCGCCACCGATCGCCCCGCCCGCGCCGCCCGCGACTCGCTGCGGGAGGCGATCGATGAACTGACCCGCGGCGTCAGCGAGCGCGACATGAACGGCCGCGTGCGTGCGGCGTTCGAGCACGAGCACGACGCGCTGGACCGTGCCGAGGAGCTGACCCGCCGCGAGGCCGCCATCCCGACCGAGCCCCCGCCGCCGGCGCCCGAGATGCGTCATCCCCGGCTGCAGCGGGCGATCCAACTGCTGGAAGTGGCCCGGGCTCACCTGGATGCCTCGCGGGCGGACGTGCGGCGTGACCTGCGTGAGGACCTGGACCGGGCCGCCCACGACGTCGATGCCGCCGGCCGCGAGTCGGCCGAGGCGCTGGCCGCCGCCGGCGTGACGCGGACGATCGGCCCGGCCCGCGCCGAGCGGACCGACTATCCCCTCCGCGCCGCCCGGGAGGCGCTGCGCCAGGCCGCCGACGAACTGGCCGCCGTCGCCGGCGACGAGTTCCACGGCCACGTCCGCCTCGCCGCCGACCGCACCCGCTATGCCATGGAAGACGTCGACGGCCTGATCCGACACGACGAGGGCCGCCGACGATAAACCGCGCGGCGTCCCCGGCTACGGCCGCAATGGGATCGGGACCGGATCAGCCCAGCCGCCCCTCGCGGGCGGCTCTTTTATGCGCTGAGATACAATGGCGTCCATGAATGCTGACGATCCAAGGCTTGGCGAATTCAAGCACCTGTGGACGACCCAACCGGACCCGTCCCGCTTCGGGCTCAAAAATAGGCGGTGAGAAAGGCGTACACGACAAATACCGTCCACGCGACAGCCCAAACCCCCCCCGCGGCCAACCCGTCCGCCGCCCGGCGCCGGTGCCCCTCGTCCCGAGTTGCCGCGAATGCCGCCACGCCGAGGACGGCGACCGTTACAAAAGGACTGACGATTCCCGCCCAGCACACCGGGACGTTGTCAAACAGGAAGCTGAGCAGCGCGCCGACACCATAGGCGAGCGGGCCGCAGGCGATGCCCAGAATGAACGTCGCGCGCACGACGCCCGGCTGCGGGGTCGGCGTGGCGTATTCCAGTGGAAGCGGCTCGGGCATCGGGCGTTTCCGCACTGTACTCAGAGTCCGCGGGTGCGGGATCGGCGATCCGGTAGGGGCAGACCCCCGTGTCTGCCCGGAATTCTCCCGTAGGGGCAGGGCCCCGTCCCTGCCCTCTTCCGCCCCGCGACCGGCGCGTCCGCCCGCCCGATGACATCGCGAGGAGCCGGCCTGCGGCCGGCGCGGTTGGGTTGGCTCCCCCCCGGAAGACACCGCAGCGTTCAGCCAGTATCTTCTATGGGGGATCGACGTCCGCCCGGCGAGGAACGCCCGGCGAACCTGTCCCGCTTCCGCCCCGAGCGGCCGGGGGGCCACGAATCCCAGGTCTCGCGCGCGGAGTGCAACGAGTACACGGTATCACCCTGGGCCGCGCCGCGCGCGTGATGACCGCGCTGGGCGCGGAACTGCGCAGCACGGCTGAAGCGGCCACCGAGAATTAGGCGCCACCGCCTCCGGCGCGGCGATGGAGCAGTGGCCGTGCCGAAAAAAGGGGCCAATGGGCCAATCGATTTCCGGCCCTCACTTTGGGTCTCGGTAGTGATGATCAATTGCAGTTGTTGACCTCACCCGATGCCCCAAATACCAAAGCAAAAGCGATGAGGATACGATCGGGCAATGGTCGAGTATCGTCCGCCTCGGGTGCGGGATGCTTTTGGCGTTATTCGCGGTTTCGTGTTTCAGGTCGACCTCACAGTAGCCCGTTGGCTCGATTTGAAGCCGGATCAGACGCTGGAATTGGAACTCGGCGAGGACATCGATGTTGCGGCCAACGCTGTCGCTGGCGACGACCACGCTGCTAGGATTCTTGAGCAGGTAAAACACCGCGAACGTTCCATTACTCTCCGGGATCCAGCGGCAGTGGAGGCGATCGCGAACGCAATTGAACACGCCGACCACAATCCCGAACTGCAATTGCAGTTTCAGTTCACGACGAACGCCGTTGCGGGCACAGAGCGCCCCTCCTTACCGGCGATTAAAGGCTCGGCCATAAACGCTTGGGAGCAGCTCCGTACCGGCGCCCGCATTGGCCGCGACGGCGATCTGACCTTCGAAGCAATCCGAACGATCCTCGCTGAACGTCCAAAGCCGGACGGCTATCCTGACAAAGAATGGATTCGCTTCCGCGAAGTCGTAACAGCGGCGGACTTGACAGAGCTCCGCCGAATTGTGGCGACGTTCTCCTGGTGTCTTCGTGTGCCCCCCAGTCCGGTTCTCCGTGATCGAATGATCGCGAACTTGGTTGAATCCGGTGAAGCTAAATCCATTGACATTGCGACGCATCAGTACCGACGGGTGTTCATGCATGTGCTTGACCTATTGTCGAGCCCGGGAAGAAAACGTCTTGTCGCCACTGACCTTCGATCAATCCTCGCGCTACCAGCTATTCGAGAGTCCGAGCAGCGGTCCCTCGACTTGGTTTTCCAGCGAATTGACGGGTTGGAGGAGCGTCTCACCGCGGTAGCTCAACAGCAGGCTGCCGACCGTGAGGATCTCGATGCGCGTATCGATGCTTTGGCGCACGCCCAAGGTGTGACTGCAGCTGTCCGCCACCTCGTTTCCACCCCCACACTCAGGCCTCCACCACCGCCCAGCCGCTACTGCCGTCGGCGCCCGACGGTGAAGAAGCTGTTGCCCCTTTTGGCCAAGTGTCGCTGGCTGGAACTGTACGGCACGATTGGATTTGGCAAGAGCGAGGTTGCGCGACTACTCGGCGAGAGAGCTGGCGGTATCCGGGCGTGGATCGATCTACGCGGTCTCGAGGTCTCAGAGGCCGCGATGCGACTGGATGCCGCCACGGAAATGATCACCGGGCGGTTCCGAGCCGACAGGCGCGCGCTATCTTATAGCGAGTTTATATCAAGGGTTGGCCAAGGCGCAGTGGTTGTCGTGGATGATCTGCCGGAGCGCACGGGCCGAGATGCACTCTCCGAAAGGCTTCTGGAACTTGTTGTCGCGTGCGAAGCGAACGGCGTACGTTTGATCAGCACCACCACCACTGCGTCACCGACAAGCATCACGGACCGCATACCTAAAGAATCCTATGTCGCACACGCAGCGCCACCATTTGGCGATACCGAAATAACGGCCCTGCTTGCGGCCTTCGGAGCACCACCGGAAGTATCGAAGAAGGGACGTCGCCTGATCCGCCATGCTACTGGAGGGCACCCTACATTGCTGGTCGCAGCGGCCCGATACCTTGAAGGGCAGCATTGGCAGTTGGCCAAACACACCCTGCTCGATTTGCTTGGCGGCAGCTACGCCGCCAGCATGCGACGGGAGACGGTGAAAACGTTAATCGAGCGCGTTGCCGACGCAAGCACTCGAGAAATGCTGTATCGCCTAAACCTGGCGATTACCACCTTTTCAGAGGCAGACGCGACTGACATTGCTGCGGTCCCGCAAGCAATTGATCGTCCAGTCGAGCGGTTGCAATCATTGATCGATGTGGCAATCCAACGGTCTCCGTCGGGAGACTTACGGGTATCGCCCCTCTTCCGTATCCTCGGTTCCGGGGATGTGCCAGCGGATAGTCAGGCCGGGTGCCACATCGCGCTGGGACGGGCAATCATGCGTAGGAAGACGGTGGGTATTGATGAGGCTGCCGCTGCGGTCACCCGCTTCCTTGCGGGTAAGGATCCCAACCGTGCAGCGATTGTTCTTTTAAGAGGTCTGAGTAGCCTCGTGGGCTATCGCGGCCGAGTTGATGGCGATCCGCTCACCATGTTTTGGGCGAATGCGCCAATGCCGGCCAGCATCGACCGAGGGCTCCGAATTGCCGTTCGAGCGACCCAGATTCAGTTACTCCGGAAAATGGGACACCCATTCGCTTATGCACTTGAAGAGATAGAGACGACGATTCGCGAGGCTCACGAGAGAGATGCCTGGGCCGTGCTAACGGCAGGCATCACGTTGAATATCGTGTTCTGGAAGCGTGACCTCCGCCGCGCGAACCGATACCTGCTGATGGCGATCGACGCGATACCAAAGGTTGAGAAACTGACCCGGGTTTTGACGAAAACGCTCACGAAGCTGCCCGAGGAGCTGTTCTGGACCACTGCCTCACAAGTGAAAACCACGGATGACCTCGAAGATTGGGTCCGGTCGGTGGATCAACTTCCAGCGGAACGCCGAGAACGGCTATTTCGAAGTGACCTTTCCGATGGCGGATGTTGGCGGCTGCCCGACGCGGTGTGGCTGCACGAAGCTGACAAGCCAGAATCAGAGCGAAACTGGACGAGTATTGCCAGATCTCTCGATGCGCTGGCCGATGCAGGCCGCCGATGGGGGCAAGCAGTGCTTGCCGGATGTGCAGCTAGGAGCCGCATCGTCGTGCGGGCCGAGTATCTGCGCGACTTACCAGGAGCGGTAAGCTTAGCCCGGGAAGTGCTTGCGGGTCTGAGTGTTCCCAAAGCGCAGTATCCGGTTCGAGAATGTGTCGGCCGGCAGTACATCTATGCCGGAATGAGCACAGAGGGTCTTGCTTGGCTTATTGCGTCGCTCGCAGATGCGGGCGAGGAGTGGGCGCAGGAGCGAATTGGTACGACTATGCACATTGCGGCGAATGCGTCGACGCCAGCGGAGGCACTTATCTGGGTCGAAAGAGCAGTCAGCATTGCGCGGGCGGATGCAACGACGCCCCAGCTAATGCTTGCCCGCGTCATTGGTGAACTCGCACTCGCGCTTTGGGATGCCGGGGAGAGAGACAAAATGGTCGGGCCGCTGGATGAGTCTTTAACCCATTTGGTGGCCGCGAAGCGCGACGCAGTAGACGAGTTGTGGCGCTCAGTTGTCGGCCACTGGGGCCACAACGCGGCGTACATGGTATCGCAAGTGGTGACAGGTCGGCCACCCGATCATGCCGCCGACGGGGGCAGATTCGCGAGGCCACGACTCGGCGCGTTGATGCACCACAATAAGGCAGTTGCGGAGTGGCTACCGCCTGCTCGAGTCTCTCATTTGTTTGCGATGGTTGCTATCTTGGCGGAGGATCGGGGCGACGATGAGATCGCGGCCCGACGGGCGCTTGAGGCGCTCGACTATGCGCGCGATGAGCACAACCTGCTGACCTTATCGAACATGGGACACCGACACGCGGTGAGTCTGGTTCTCACCGGGCGTCTCCCTGATGCAATGGATTTTGCGCTGGCATCATCGGCGGGGTTTGAAGCTCTGCGTGCAATCGAACTGGCTGGCGCGGATCTTTATCAGGACAATCGGACGATCGAAGAGATCTTAGGACCTAAACCGTCTGATGCATGGTCGAAAGCTGAGTCGTTTTCCCTCCTATTTGCGGCTGTACCCGCTGCACTCTATCTGGCGCGGACCGCATTGAAGGATCCACATCTCGCATCCTTGAAAGCAGCTGAGATAATAGCTGCCGCAAAAACAATCGGGCAGCAGGCATCAGATCCACAGTTGTGGGCCAACGTCGCCGACGTGTTTGATCGCGCGTTTGTCAACCCGCGAGCAGGTGGCGATCTTATCGACTTTGGTAACCAGCTTAAAGCCCGTGACCGGACGTCGCTGCAATGCGTCGCATATCTTGGTGCTACCCTTCGCTCTGACTGTCGACCAACCGATGCCGTCATCGCCCACGTCTACCTCGCGGGAGAGGCGACGGTTCTCGTACCGGATCGTACTATTCACCGCCGACTTTTCGTGCCATTCCTGCAAGAATATTGGGAGAGGGTGGTACGCGAGGAGCGATTTCGCTTTTCGCCACCATCGCTGACGATGGAGGCGTTTCAGCGGGCGCTGTCAGTCCCATCGCCCCAAAGGCCGCAGGCCATCTTACGTGCGATTCTTCAAGGACTACATGTACCAGCACCAGAGAAATACCGGGCTTGGCTGCTCAGCGGCAAGTAACGCGCTCTGTCTTCATTCGGGGAAGAAACCGGGGACGTCGCGATTCATGGGAGCCTCGGTTCTCGCCCTCCCCGATACGCGCGACATCCGATCAAACTTCCCTCGCAACCGACCGCTCCCTCCTTGAATGATCCCGCCTGCGGTGTATTATGGCGGATGATATAGCATGATATATCACGAGCCCAACACGTTGACGGACCGGGCGTACGCCGGGTTGAGGGGGATGGTGGTGAGGGGGGAGTTGGGGGCGGGGGCGCGGCTGGTGAATCGGCCGTTGGCGCGGTCGTTGAAGGTGAGCCAGACGCCGGTGCGGGAGGCGATCGGGCGGCTGGTGGCGGAGGGGGTGGCCCAGGTCGTGCCGGGGGCGGGGGCGTTCGTGCGGGAAGTGACGGCGGAGGAGCTGGGGCAGCTTTACGATTTGCGGGAGCACGAGCAGATCGTCACGACACGACCGTCTTAAGATACTGGCTAAACGCTCCGGCGTCTTCCGCAGGGGAGCCCGGCCACGCCAACTCCGTCTGTTGAATCATTGGACGCCGCCCCGTCTCCCGGTTTCAGGATTCCAGCCACATCGACACCGCCACGACCAGCGTGTCGTCGTCCACTGGCGTGCCGCGGTAGCCGAGGACGCTGCGCAGGATGGCGCCGGGCCAGTGGTTGGGGTCGGGGAGTCCGCGGCAGGCGTGGTCGATCAGGCGTTGGGTGCCGTCGATGCCGAGTTGCGCGCCGGACCGGTCGCAGGCCTCGCAGACGCCGTCGGTGTAGGCGATGAGCGTGTCGCCGCGGCGGAGCGCCGTGCGGCACCCGCCCATCTCGTATTCGTCGCCCTCCAGGACGCCCAGCATCGTGGCGGTGGATTCGAGCGGCTCGAGCGCGTGGCCGTTGTCGTCGCGGCGGACGAAGGCGGTCGGGTGCCCCGCGCTGGCCCAGCGCAGTTCGCCCGCCGCGGCGTCGACGCGGGCGACAAACGCGGTGGCGAAGATCGTGTGCCGGCTCAGCGTGAGCGCGACGTAGCGGTTCAGGCCGCCCAGGATCTGCTCGGGTGATGCGTCCGGGGACTCGGCGAACAGTCGCTCGAGCTCGCCCAACAGCCGGTTGACGGTCAGCGCCGCGCGGATGCCGTGGCCGGTCACGTCCAGCACGACGAGGTTGAGGATCGCGTCGGCGCCGGCGGGGCGGTGGACGAACAGCAGATCGCCCCCGATCTGCCGCATCGGCTCGTAGGCGTAGCTCAGCCGCACCGGCCCCCGGTCGATCGGCGGCGGCAGGCACGACTCGTGCAGTTGCCGGGCCGCCTGCAGCTCGCGCTGGAACTGGCGATAGCGGCCGCTCTCGAACCGCAGCGTGAACGACTTGCGGAACCGGCTGAATCGCCACCAGCAGATCGCCGCGCCCGGCATGAAGCTGGCCGCCAGCACCACGACCCCCAGAAGCCCGCCCGCCGGGAGCTGACGGCGGACGACGTCGGCCAGCAACACGACCGTGAAGCCCGCGAGCAGCAGCGCGGCCGGGCGGAGCGATTCGCGGAACGTCCATGGCATGAACAGGCAGGCGAAGAAGTGGTTGGTGAACAACACCGCGACGGCGACGCTGGCGAAGACGATCCCGCGTGCCGCCGGCCCGAGGGCGCCGGCCGGCAGGTCGCCGAACGACAGCAGGTCCAGGCGCGCCCGCGCGAAGCCCATCTCGGCCCACCCCACCGCGACGACCAGCAGGGCCGCGAACCCGCTGAGCGACCATCGCCCCGGCCGGCGCCAGTGCCGTCGCACCAGCACGTAAACGACGGCCGCGACGTACAGCAGGACCGACGTGGCGCATTCGCCGGCCGCCACCACACCCGACTTCCACCGCCCATTGGACGCCAGCTCGCGGCGGATGTCGGGAACGTCGAACACGATCGTCACGACGATCCCGAGCGCGCAGAACCACAGGAACCGGCGCCGAAGCCACCGTTCACGCTCCGACGCCAGCTCCAGGTCGAATTCGGAGGGGATCGCGATGTTGCTCATCCGATCCAACATCATACCGGAAACATTCATTGCACGGTGATCGGCGTCGGCCCCGTCGCGGAGGCGGCGGGGGAGCCGGCGAGCGGGCTCACGGTGATCGTGGGGAGCCAGGAGCCGGGGGCGACGTTGGCGAGCAGGGATTGGCGGAAGGTGAGGCGGACGGTGCGGGATTGGCCGGGGCGAAGCAGGATTTGCGGGGTGAAGGATTCGAGGGAGGCGGCTTGGGAGCCGTCGGGGGTGGTCAGGCCCAGGGTGAGGATGAACGGCTCGGCGCGGCTGCCGGCGGCGACGTTGCCAGTGTTGGTCAGAGTGACCGTGATGCTGGCGCGCGCGGGCGAGGCGAGGTTGATCGTCGCCGGTTGGATCGCGTTGATCTGCGCGGAGGTCGCGGCGGCGGCGGTGACGACGTCGAACGGCGCCGCGGAGACGACGGTGGCGAGCACGCCGGTCGCCCCGGTGAGCTGGGCGACGAGGTAGTAGCTGCCCGCCAACCCGGGCGGGATCCGCAGCAGCGGCACGCTGAACGTGGGGACGCCTGGCAAAACGAGCGGATTGAAACTGCCGGCGATGCGGACGGCTGTGCCGTTGGCCACGGTGCCGTCGGGGGAGAGATACAGCGTGACGTTGAACAGCCCCTGCGGGGGCCGGCTAGAGAGCTGGATCGTCGCGCGGGCCGGGGTGCTCAACCCGCTGACGCTCTGGGCCGGCAGCGTGATGCGCGTGAACGCGCCGCCGAACGTCGCGCCCGAAGGGACGACCTGAATCGCGGGGCCGGCGGTCGCGGCCGCGACGTTGCCGGCCGGGTCGGTGACCTCCGCCAGGAGCTGGTACGAGCCGGCGGCCAAAGTCGTCGGGATTGATGCGATCGGAACGTTGATTGCGAAGGCGGATCGTGCCTTGACGTTGACGTCGGCGACGGCCCGGTGGATCAGAGTGGCAGCCGAATCGATCTGCCCGTCGGCCGACGCATACAGCCGCACCGACACCGGGCCATCGACCGGCAGCGCATCGTTCAGCCCGACCGTCACGGTACTGTCAACGATCTGGCCGGCCGCGACGGCGGCGGGCAGCGTCGTCCGGCCCATTGACGCCGTCAGGTTCCCGGGCGCGTTGGCGGCGCCGCCCTGAAGCAGGCGGTCGAGCGTGCCGAGCGCGTTCGCCCCGCCGGCCGCGGTCATGACAAAGTAGTTGCCGTTCCCGTCGGCGACGAGCCCCTCGGGAAGCGCCCCGTTCGAGCCCGTGAACGCGGCGATCGTGGTGAGCGCGTTGGTGCCGGCGGCGATTTCGAAGACGGTGCCGTCGTCGGACGGCCCGCCCAGTTGGGCGGTGCCGAACAGGTCGCCGGCGGGGTCGATCGCGAGGGGGCCTTGCGGGTCGGACCCGCCGGGCCCGTCGAACGAGGCGATCGCCGTGATCGCGCCGCTGCCCTGGGCGATTTCGTAAAGGACGCCCTCGTTGTTCGCGCCGCCCGACGCGGCGTTGCCGAACAGGTTGCCGCCGGCGTCCTCGACCAACCCGCCGGAGGGGGAGGCGCCGTTCGTTCCGTCGAACGAGGCGAGCGTCGTCAGGCTGCCGGCCGCGGGGATTTCGAAGACGGTGCCGTCATTGGCGGCGCCGCCGGCGCGCGTGGCGCCGAACAGGTTGCCGGCCGAATCGAGCAGCAGCGCCGAGTCGGGGTTGGCGCCGTGGGTCCCGTCGAACGAGGCGAGGGTGACGATCGTGCCCGACTCGAAGGGCAGCTCGAAGACGGTGCCGTCGCCGTTGGCGCCGCCGGAGCGTGTGGTGCCGAAGAGGTTTCCGTTCGTGTCGATGACCAGCGTGCCCTCGGGCGATTGGCCGTTGGCGCCGTTGAAGGTGGCGAGCGTCGTGAGCGTGGTGCTGCCCTTGGGCAGCTCGAAGACGGTGCCGTCGCCGGCCCCGAAGCTGCCGGTTTCGCGGGCGTCGTTGCCGGCCTGCGTGCCGCTGGTGTAGACGGTGGTGCCGAAGAGGTCCCCCGCGGCGTCCGTCACCAGCCCGCCGACGGGATCGGACCCGCTGACGCCCGTGAAGGAGGCGAGGAGGGTGAACTTGTTCTGCCCCTTGGTCCACACGAACACGCTGCCCGCCCCGTCCGGCCCGCCGCGCGGGGTGGTGCCGTAAACGGTGTCATTGGGCGTGACCAGCAGCGCGCCGTTGGCGGCAGTCAACCCGGTGTTCCCGCCCGCCGAAATGAGCGTCTGCAGGGAATAGGTGCTCAGCAGCAACCGGCCCTCGAGCGGTTCGGCAGCGGCGTGTCGAACGTTGCCGATCGAGCGGCCGCGCGGCCTGGCGTGGGACGTACGGGAAGCCATGTACAACCTCTCGCGCAGGAGCTGCGTGGCAGTCGTCTGACGGAATGCTGAATCACGCGCAAGCCGTCGGCCTCCATGCCCGCCGCGGCCTGCGGTGCGTGCGGGACTCACTCCGACGCACAAGTTAGCCGGGGAGCGGGGTGGAAGCAATCGGAGGGGAGGCAGGGGTCCGCGCCCAAGGGTAGTTGCATGGGCGATTTCGGGTGGCATGGGCATGTACTCATGCCCGTGCTCTCGGAATGGAAAGA
>DASXMX010000351.1:0-4504 GCA_036495445.1 Tepidisphaeraceae bacterium | reverse complement strand
GCTCGTGCTGACCGACGGCGGCACGTTTTCCACCGCCGCCGACGTTTGCGCGATCATTCAGCACCTCAAGCTGGCGACCTTCATCGGCGAAGAAACCGGCGGCGGCCACGTCGGGAACAATTCCGGGCTGATGTCGACATTGACGTTGCCCCATTCGAAGATCGGCGTGCGATTCCCGTTCTATGGGTACTGGAACGCGGTTTCCGGCGACAACAACGCCCGCCGCGGAACGCTGCCCGACCACCCCGTGCCCATGACGACGCAGGACCTCCTCCGCGGCGTGGACGCCCCAATGGAACTGGCCCTGAAGCTCGCGCGGGAGTGAGGGTGCTGCCCGCTCGCAGTTCGAGCCACGCGTCTCGCCTCGTTTGACGAAAGGATGATCGGAAAAGAACGAAGCAATCAGCGACGGGGCTATGGCTCCTGTACGATGCGGAACCCGATGTGATAGTACCCATGGACTGGGGACCACCAGCCGCGATTAAAGCTTGTGCCGATGGAAGGCGGATCCCACCAGTCGCCGCCGCGAGCAATGCGGTACTTTGCCGAGGGATCGTCCGGCCCCGAGGGGTCGACCGCGGCTTGCTTCGGGTAAGGGGCGACCACGTCGTAGCACCATTCCCACACGTTGCCGTGCATGTCGTACAAACCCCACCGATTTGGCCTCTTTAATCCGACCGGGTGCGGAGTGCAACGCTCGGCAATCACCTTCTGTTTGTAGGCGTTAAAGCTGCGCTGGCCGAGCGCCTGGTCGTTGAAGTGATGATCGCCGGCGTTCCCGCCGAACCAGCCGAACGACTCGGGGGGGCCATCGCAGTTGAACTTTGAATCGGTTCCGGCGCGACAGGCGTATTCCCACTCGGCTTCGGTGGGCAGCCGGATTTTGCTGTGCGTCTTTCGTTCCACCCATTTGCAGAAGGCGCGAGCGTCATCCCAACTGACGCACACAACCGGGACCGAGTCGGGAAGGCTGGGAAGGGCGGTGCGCCAGTTCAAGCCCTTCTGCCCACGAAAGTTTTCAGGTTTATCCGCGTGGACCATGGCGAAGCCGCGTGTTTCGGCTTTCGTCCGATAGCCGGTCTCGGAGACAAACTGCGAGAACTGCGCCACCGTCACCGGATACTTCCCGATCAGGTAAGGTTTGCTGAGGGTGACCTGATGCACATGGTCATCGGAGGTGATGTCCGTGTTGGCGGGGTCACCCATCATGAACGTTCCCGGCTCGATGCGAATCGTCTCGATTTCAATCGGTTCTGACGACGGATTGGAAGCCGAGGACTTATGGGCCACCACCCAGATCAGCGCCGCCGTGAGCGCAACAAGAACCAGTCCGACAAGCAGTGTCCCAAAAAAGTTCAAATGAATTCTCCTCGCCGCGTTGTTCGTTCGTCGCGCACGGGCCGGCAAGCCCCACGCCCGAAGTGTACCTGACCGGCCCGACGCCTGACAGTCACGGCTCCGACGCCGAGTTCCACCACGGCTTAATGGGCCGGTTTCGCATCGGGACGACGGCGGGGGCGATCGCCGCCCCGCAGTCGGAGCAGCGGTCGTTGCTGGCGCGCAGGTCGTAGCCGCACGTCACACAGCACCCGGCGGCGCGCCGCAGGTCGAAGAGCAGTTCGCGCTCCCGCCAGCACAGGGTGGCAGCGATACCACCGCGACCGCGCAGCCCGTACTCGGGCTTGAAGCGTCGCGCAGCGGATCGCAGCGACAGCCTTTTCTCCCGACCCAACTCCCCGGTGGCGCGGCATTCGACCGACCGGCGGATCGAGACAGAGCATGCCTTCGCCAAACGGAACTCGACACCGCAAGGCCTTAAAGCGATCATGGCCGCCATGGGCGAATCGACCGACGGCGGCGGGTTGCCGCGGGTGCTTTCGGTGCTGGATCAGCTCACAGCTCACCGAGGAGGAGCTCTCGCACCTGAACCAGGTGATCGTCGCACGGCTCCGGCTCATGCAGCAGATCCGTGAGCACGGCCATATGATGAACCTGCACGTGGGCCAGCCGGTCCGCTTCACCACGGCCGCCGGGCAGCTCATCCGCGGCGTGATCGCGCGCCATAACCGAAAGTCCGTGACCGTCGTCACCAAGGATGGTCGGCAGTGGCGGGTCTCACCCAGCCTGTTGCAGGCGGAGTAACAGGACCACCGACGGCGTCCTCGGGGTGCCCGCACGAGGAGGGGATCGACTTCCCGCTCGGCCAGGAATGCCCGTTCTGCCCGTTCTGGCATGGCAAACAGGGGATCACGTCGTATTGCGACAAGCTCGAGCTGCTCGGCGTGGACCGGGACGAGGACTCGGAGTGGATGATGCTCCCAGGCGAGGACATCGCCGCCCATGTCCGCCGCAAGGCGGATGGGAAGGAGTTCGTCCTGGGCTGTCGGAACTGGAAGCGACGGACAAGACGTCGGCCAACTATCAGTTGCTCGACGATTATGCGGTGTGGCTGGTGAATAACCGATAGCGCGGGTCGCGGCGCGTCGACCAAGGTCATGGAGGGGTAACGGTTTTCAGGATGGTTTCCCAAGTCGCCGTCAATCCGAGTCGATCTGCCCAACCGCGAATGTATTGCGTGTCGATCCGACTCCCGCTCAGTTTCAGGATACCAGTGATGTCGCGGATGTGCTTTTCCGAGCCGCCTTCCTGGTAGTACTGCATTTTCTTTAGGATCACGTCTTCCGGTGATGCGAAGAAGGCGTCATGTGATTGATCGGCGCGGCCGCGTTGCTTGCGGGACAAGCGACTGTGGTCGTACGGGGTGTCGGCCGGAACGATGACATCGATCTTTAATCCTGAATCCGGATGAATGATGTTGAACTGGCCGCGACTCCGAACGGCCTGTCTCGCGGCTTCATCACTCACGTAGAAGTCAGGGGCGGGGAATTGGGCGCAGAAATCGGTCACAGACTGCTCGGAGAGCCGAACAACTACATCGATATCGTTTGTGAATCGCGGTTCGCCGTAAAAGATCGCAGCGACCGATCCGGTGATGAAGTATTCGAGTCCGAGCCGCTCCAGAACCTCGACGAGGAATGTGCGGAGGTCAAACTGCTCCATGGGAGAGCCTCCGCGCGACCTCACGGCGTAATTGCTGATCAGGCCAGTCGGGGTGCTCTTGACGGAGGCGTGCCATGATGTGCTCGCGGGCGAAGGCGAACATTCGGTCAGCGATTTGAAGACGTTGCGCGCCTGTCTTGGTGCGAAGGACCGCCGCCATCTGATCGTCCATCACTTCGACGTTCCGCGGTTCGAGTGTTCGGGCCGGATGCGGCATCGTTGACCCTTCCTGAAAGCCATCACGTCGCCGCACGGTAGGCGACGATGGGATTCCGTTCCCCAGTGATCTTCTCGCATCCTCGGCCTCGTTCGTCAACAGAGTGATCACTTCCGGCTCGCCCCGGAGGCGTGGCCGCCCGTGGCGCTGCGGGCGGGCGTGGTCGGCCGGGCCGGGCGGGAAATGTCGACTGTGCCGGAACCGCCGAACCGGTTGAACTCGAGCGATTCGGCGCGGTTGGTCGGGATGAAGAGGCCGAAGGGCTGCCCGCCGTTGAGGGCGGCGTTGCCGCCGCCGCCGGCGATCGAGGGGAAGCCCATGCTGTTGAACGGCGTGTCGTCCAACGTGCCGCCGTTGCCGTTGAACCCATTCGAACCGGAGTTGCGGCCGTGGCGATGCCGGGTGCTGGGCGTGACGAAGACCGGCCCGAAGTAGGGGCCGTAGGAGTAGCCACCGTAGCCGGACGGGCCGAAGTCGGTGCCGCCCGATGCGACCGGTGGCGCGCTGGCGCTGCCGGGCCCGTACGGGTTGGGGCCGAGATTATCATTGGCTCCCCATGGATTGCTCCCGCTCCCCGCGGAGGGCGTCACGGGCGGTGTGGCGGCGACGGGCATCGTCAGCCCGATCGCCCGGCCCAGTTGCCGGGCCACCGCGATTTGCAACGCCGGCAGATCGTCGGACCGCCCGGTGGCCTGCAGCGGCGCGACGAGGCGGCCGCTCTCGGCGTCGAGCACCCGGCCGTTGAACCGCACCGCCGGGCCGACGGTCACGACGTCGCCCATGACGACGTACGCCGCCCCGGCCTTGCGCGCCGCGTCGATCGCGGCGGTGTCGTCATCGGCCCGCTCGTCGAGCGGCTGCACGCGTCCCGGCGCATAGGGCATCAGGCTGGACACCACCCCTTGGCGGATCGCCTGCCCGACCGACGCCTGCGATGTCTCCGGGCCCACCGCATTGAATGGCAGCACGACGACCTTCCCCGCCGCCCCAGGCTGAGTCGTCGGGGCGGCCCCCAGAGCCGTCGGTCCCGCCCACGCCGCCAGCAGTCCGGCGGCGACGATAGCGCACATGAGGTATCGCATGGTGTTCCCAATCATACGCCCGCGGGGCCGCCTAAAGGCAAGGGAGAATTGGCCCGCTTGCAGTCAATCGGTAGGGCGAGATGAATGGGCTGCCGCTTCGCATCGCAAGCGGATTGACATGATCCCGTCTGCAATGGCATGATTT
>DASXMX010000350.1:0-4850 GCA_036495445.1 Tepidisphaeraceae bacterium | reverse complement strand
GCCGTCTAGGGCCTGGTCATACCACGCGGCGGCGTGGGCGCGGATCGCAGACTGCAGGGCCGGCGGTTGGCCGTCGGCCACCGCCCACCACGCGTCGCCTACCGCCGACTGCCCCGGCGCGGTCGTCGGCGCTTTTAGCTCGCCGCCGGCCGCCTTCTTGAGCGCGTCGTTGTTCCCCTTCGCGAGCTTCGGCAGGCCGGCGGCCCAATCGCCCTTGAAGAAGCATTCGTACCGCCCCACCGTCGCGTTGGCGGCGGGATCGTCGGGCATCTTCTTCAGCACCGCCTCGGCGGGGACGACGCGGGCGTATTCGCCTCCCATCGCGTTGATGGAACCCAATACGCCGGTCGCGCGATCGGCCAGCTCGCGGTTGTTGGCCTTGCGGGCCATCGCGACGGCCACCCGCCCCGCCTGGCGAGCAGCGTCGAATCGGTTCACCGCCAGCGCGTTGTGCAGCACTCCCATCGCCGCCTCGCAGACGCGGGCCGAGGCCTCGGCGTTGAGCGAGGCGCGCGTGAACTTCTGCAGCGGGTCGATGGCGGCGGAGGTCGCGTCAGGCTGGAACGCCGTGTTCGCCGCTTCGTCGGCGGCCAATGCGGTGTCCACGTCCGCCGCGTCGGCGGCGAGGTTCTCCGCCTCGCGCAGGAGGACGTACCGCCCCGCCGCGTCGGCGGTGCCGTCGGCCGTTTGCAGCATCTGGGTCGCGAGTTGCGTCTTCTCGGCGGGCGTTTTGGCTTTGGCCAGGTCGTCCTTCATCACGTCCCGCACCTGCTTGAGCGCCACCCGGCGCTGGGCGTCCGTCGGGATCGGCAGTTTCTCGGACTCGCTGGCGGGGGCGGACTTGGCGGGCTTCACCGGCGCGGTCGCTTTGGAGGGCGGCGACTTGCTGCCGGACGGTTCATCATCGAACAGGCCGGCGGCATGGACCGGGAGCGACATGCCCATCAACAACGCGACGCCGAACAAGAGTCGAAGCCAGCGACACGCCGATTCGACCGGGCCGACCTCACGCTTCCCTGTTCCTGCATTCATCGGGCGAACCCCCGAAAGATGACGGACACGGTATCCGGCGCGGGCCGAACGGGCAACGCGGTCGCGTTAAGAATCTGAGCCACAGAGAACACGGAGGACACGGGGAAAGCCACAGAGAGGTTTTAGCCACAGATGGGGCACAGATGCACACAGATAAAATGCAAATCAGATAAAATGCAAATCTGAGACTTCAAATCTCAAATTCGCGATTCCCATCTGTGTGCATCTGTGGCTAATTCTCTCTTGTATTTCTCGTCGTCCCTGGATCGTTCTGACGCGACATCCCCGCGGAAGTTCCCGCGACATTACTTCCGCGCGGTGAGCGCGCTGCAGTGAATCAGCGTCGGGATCAGTTCGCCGGGGGTGAGGCCGGCTTTGGCACACCATGCCTTGCACTCGGCGGCGCTGTAGCAGCGGCCTTCGGTGATGCAAAAGAGATTTGCGGAATAGAGCGCCACCGGCAGCGGACCGTCGAGCGCGTCGTTGAGGAACGCGTCGTGAATGAGTAACCGCCCGCCGGCCGGCATCCCGGCGGCCAGGCGCGAGACCAGCGCCCGGCACTCCGGGACGTCCCAGTCGTGCAGGATGTTGGAGAGGAGGACGGCGTCGCAGCCGGCGGGAACCGGGTCGGCGAACATGTCGCCCGGCTCCAGCCGCAGCCGGTCGGCCACGCCCGCGGCCTCGGCGAATTCCTTCGCCACCTTCAGCACCTGCGGGCGGTCCCACACAACGGCGCGGAGCTTCGGGTATCGCTTCAGGAAGGCGACGCTGTAGATTCCCGTCCCGCCCCCGACGTCGAGCAACACCTTCGCATCGCCCAGCGGCACGCGATCGGCGAGCACCGGCGCGACGTTCTTCGCCCGCCCGGCCAGCGCGAGCGTGAGCTTGCGGGCGGCGGCCTCCTGCTCCATCGCCGACGACATCCCCTCGCGATAGATGAACGCGACGCCCTGCTCCTGCGGCGCCGCCCCGGCAGGCCGGTTCGTCCGCAAGCGCTCCACCATCTGCCGGACCGGCTCGGTGTTGTCCACTTGTGAGACGTAATCCCCCACGTAGAACTCGCCGCCGGGCAGCAGGTGCTCGCGGGCCATTTCGGTCAGCCCAACTCGTCCCGACCCGTCTGCCGAGAGCAGCCCCATCGCCTTGAGCGCGACCAGCAGCATGTTCCCCGCGCGCGACGAGAGGTTCAGTTCGGCCACAAGTTCCTGCTCGGCCCGCCGGCCTTGCGCCAGTCGCTCGAAGACTTTGAACTCGGAAATCGCCGCACTCAGCAGGGCCGTGCCCCAGACGCCGCGGTAGTGTTCGAAGATCAGGGCGGGATCGATCCGGGGCGTCACGATTGGCGGTTGGTTCACTTGCGCTCCGTACGATCGAGGGAGGAAAGAGCCGGGAAGCGTAGCGGGCCGGCACGACCGGGTAAAGCCAGCCTCGCGTGACCATGGCAAGTAAGATTTTCTGCAAAAATCCATTTTTTTGCGGCAATATTCCCGGACCTGCGGCGGTATGGTGGGAAGCGTCACCGGGCGTACCCTTCAAACACAGTGGCGGAAAGGGGTTGTGGCATGGAGATCGTTTTTCTGTACATCCTCTGTACGGACATCGGGCGAATGGTTCGCCGGAATGGTCGCAAGCCATTGGGATTTCAGGCGTTGCTGATCACGCTGTGGCTGGCCGGCGAGGTGCTGGGGGCGGTCATCGGAACGATGACCTTGGGCGTGAGCGTTCTCACCTATTTCATCGCGCTGGGCGGCGCGGTGCTGGGCGCCGTGATCGCGTTCCGCATCGCGAAATCTGCCGCTCCCGAGCCATTGCCGTCCCGCTTTCCCGTCGCGCTGGTCCAATCGTTTCCGTCCGGGAACGATCGGATGGCGTATTAAGTCGCGCGCAGGGACTCGACTTGCCCGAGCAGGTATGATGGTCGCGAAATGACCCGCTCCCGTCCGTTGGCCCGGCGGTCGACAGCTCCCGTTCGCGAGCGCCGCAACCGTTCCGCCGCCCCACGCCAGCAACAACAAGTCGCGCTGCTGATCGAAACCTCCAACGCCTACGCCCGCGGGTTGCTCGAAGGCGTGACCGCCTACCTGCGCGAACATCGCTCCTGGGCAATCTACATCTCCGAGCACGGCAGGGGCGACTCGGTCCCCCACTGGCTGGAAGGTTGGACCGGAGACGGGATCCTCGCGCGGATCGAGAACCGGCAGATCGCGCGGGCCGTCGCCGAGCGGAAACTGCCCACCGTCGACCTGAGCGCCGCCCGCCTGCTGCCGAACGTGCCGTGGGCCGAGACGGACGACGCCGCAATCGCGCGGCAGGCCTTCGAGCACCTGCTCGATCGCGGGTTCCGCAACCTGGGGTTCTGCGGGTTGACGGAATATAAGTGGTCCACCTGGCGGCGGGAGAGCTTCTGCAAACTCGCGGCGGAGGCGGGGTGCGAGTGCTCGGTGTACGAGGTCGGGCCGATCGGCGACCGGGCCGCAGATTGGTCGGCCGACCAGGCGCACCTGGCGCGCTGGCTGGAAAAACTCCCCAAACCCGTCGGGGTCTTCGCCTGCTTCGACATCCGCGGCCGGCACGTGCTCGATGCGTGCCGTGCGGCGGGCCTCCGCGTGCCGGATGACGTCGCGGTCGTCGGCGTGGACAACGACCCCGTTCTCAGCGAACTGGCCGACCCGCCCCTCTCCAGCATCGCGCCCGACACGCACCGCACGGGCTATGTGGCCGCCGGGCTGCTCGACCGGCTGATGGCCGGTGAGCCCGTCCCGCCCGAGCCACACCTGATCGGCCCACTCGGCGTCGTCGCCCGCCGGTCGACCGACGCGCTGGCCATCGAGGATCCCGACGTGAGCACGGCGGTGCGGTTCATCCGCGAGCACGCGTGTGACGGGATCAGCATCGCGCAGGTCCTTGATGCGGTGCCGCTGTCGCGCCGCGCGCTCGAGACGCGATTCCGCAAACTGCTGGGCCGCACGCCCCACGAGGAGATCGTGCGAGTGCAGGTACAGCGGGCGCGGGAACTGCTGACGCAGACCGACCTGCCATTGAAAGCGATCGCCGACCGCGTCGGCATCCCGCACGCGGAATACCTGAACGTCGTCTTCAAACGCGTGACCGGCCAACCGCCCGGCGTCTACCGCAGCGAGAACCGGCGCCGAACGATTGGCCGGCCCGCGTGACCATTCTCAGCCAACCCGGGCTCCCGCGCAAATTCCAAGCAATTCTGCGCAAAATCACAATTCTCGTCGAGGCCGTCCCCGGCTATCGTGCCGTCATTCCTTCGCGTCAAGCGCTCGGAACGAAGAACGCCTTGCCAGCACGGCACCCCCTTACCCCAAGGGGGTGCTTCGCTTTACCCATCGCCAGATGTCATTCCCGACATCCAATTCAGCCATAAACTATTTGTAATCAAAGGGTTCCGACTTGATCCGCTCATTTCGGTTCGGTCTAATGCCTCCCGCATCGCAGGGAGGCAATCATGGCTTTCAATATTCCCTTATCCCGCGTACATCAGAGCGAACTGATCGACAGGAGGATCCTGGAAGTCGTTCGCGCCGGGAATTACATCCTCGGGCCGGAGTGCAAGGCGTTTGAGAACGAACTGGCCGCTTACTTCGGCGTGAAGCATGTCGTCCTCTCCAGTTCCTGGACGGCGGCGGTTCATCTGTTGCACCTGGCGCAGGGCCTCAAGCCGGGCAACGAGATTCTTGTCCCTTCACTGACGGCCTTCCCGAGCATCGAGCCGATGATCCACGCCGGTGCCCGGCCGGTCTTCTGCGACATCGACGAGACGTACACGATCGACCCCGAGGACGCCCGCAAAC
>DASXMX010000349.1:0-8953 GCA_036495445.1 Tepidisphaeraceae bacterium | reverse complement strand
CCGTTGGTGGTTGATGATCGCGGTCGCCCTCGGCGTCTGCACCTCGGGATGCTTCTACGAAGGCCACGGCGGCGGCTACCACCATCATCACGGCTGGTAGAACGGCAACTCCGCCACGCTCCCCTTTCGCATCTGCCCTTCGGCCGGGATCGTCAGCACGGTCCCGACAGGTGTGAAGGCCTTCTTCACGAAGCCGAGGGCAATCGCGACGTTCGAGAGCACCGGCGAGACCGTGCTGCTGGTGACGCCGCCGATTTGATTGTCGTTGTCGTCGTAGATCGCCGCGCCGGCGATCGGCAGGCCGTCGTCGGCCATGCGGATCCCCACGAGCTGCCGGGCGAACTGCCCGCGGGCCTGCATGCGGGCGACGATCTCCTGGCCGAGGTAGCAGCCCTTGGTGAAGCTCACCGCCCGCGCGATCTGCCCGGTCTCGTGGGGCAGGACCGAGTCGTCGAAGTCGATGCCGAAGATCGGCCGGCCCCCTTCGACGCGGGTCGCGTTGAATGCGGCCCAGCCCGCCGAGCGAAGCTGCCGGCGGCCGAGTTCCTTCGCCTCAGCAAACTGACCGAGCAAATCGGTCCAAACGCGCTCGAGGGCCGGCGTCTCGATCAGCAGGTGATAGCCGGGAACAGCCGCCGGGTCGTCGCGCCAGACGATCGCGTCGACGTCGTGCAGCCGCACCTGCGTTGAGCCGAGCACGGGGAGTTCCGGCACGTCGCCGCCGGTCGCTTGTCTCAACACTTCCAGCGCCCCGGGCCCGTGGATCGCGATCTGCCGGAGCGACTCGACGCGGTCGGTCATCTTCGTCTGCTCTGCGAACAGGTACCTGTCGAACGCCGCCCGTACCGGCTCGACGAACCGCGCATCCATCTCCAGCAGCGTCCGGTCGCCCCGTTCGATGACGTTCATGTCCGTCACGATCCGCCCGTTGCGACCGAGATAGAACGCATACACCCCCTGCCCGGCGGCCAGGCCGGCTTTGCTCGCCTTGTCCCACGTCTGGTTCGTCAGCAGGTTATTCAGGAATGGCAGCCGGTCCGTGCCCGTCAGCTCCAGCACGCCCCGCTGCGGCTGATCGATCAGTGCCGCGGCCTTGCGGATCGCGGCGTACTCCGCCTCCGGCTCGCCGAACGTGCTGACGATCTGGACCTGGTCGTATGCCTGCAACTCGGCCTCGCCCCGCTCGTGCAGCCTCAACAACGGATTCGGAATCACCCGTGACATGCCGATCAGTCTATGCGGCCCAATCGCGGGGAGGCAAACGACATCACCTGTTGGGGCGCACGGTGTGTGCCCTGCAGATGAACGCACCCGGGGCCGGTTGTGTCATTTCATATCATCTCATCCGCTGCCGCCCTTGTTCTGAGCCGCTGGGATGGATTCAATGCACCAATGGCCTCCCACGCCGAACTCGTCGAACGATACAAGGAGCTTCGGGCCAAGTCCCGCACCTTGTCCAACGCGCTGGCTAAATCGCTGCCTGGTGACGTGATCAAGGAGGCGGCCAAACGGCTCGGAATGCTCAAGGGCAACGAGATTCTCTTGGAGACGGAGGACGAGATCGCGGTGGTGATGGACGTCGGCCTGTTCGACGTCCGCCGCAACGGCGAGAATGCCGTCCAGCGATTCCTCCGCGAGCGCGCCCCGGCCGAAGGATCCGACGAGCGGCTGATCCTCGAGGCGATGCGCTCGGCACGCCACTCGATCTTCCAGGCGGTGCGCGCCCAACCGAACGTCGGCGTCCTCGTCCGTGACGCGCTGCGCGAGGACGAGGTCTTCGTCTGGGACATTGGCTTCAGCCACACCGCCCGCCGCGGCGCGCTGATGGCCGGCCGGCTCTACTCGCCGGGCGAGGTGACGATGACGACCGGCGCCACCCTGCCGGTCGATGCCGAACTCCTCCAGGACCTGCTCCCAACGCTCGCGCCATGCGTCGACCCCGTGAGCGAGCGGTTCGACCTGTCCGATCCGCAGAAAGCCTCGGAGTGCGCGATCTTGATTATCCGCGAATGTGTTCAGGCGGGAGCGTCGGCCGCGATCCGCTACGAAGACACGGAGAACGCGGCGCGTGTTGCCCGCCAACTCAACGCCGGCTACGACCCGCCGCCGAGGCTGTCACGCGGTGAGAAGGTCGGCCGCAACGACCCCTGCCCCTGCGGCAGCGGGAAGAAATACAAGAAATGCTGCGGGCGATGAGGCGCGCCCCGCCGCTTGCGGCTTCGCGAACGTCGCCGCGTCCGCCGTCGGGCGCGCCATTGCCTCATCGAGTTTTCCGGTCCGAGCGATTCGCGACGGCGAGTCCGTTCGTTCGCGAAGCCGCAAGCGGCGCCATGCCGCGCCCCTCACCCGCCATGATCACCCTGCGAGGGTGAGCGCCTCATACGCCACCCGGAGCCCCTTTGCCTGCTTCGGGTTGACCATATGGATGTACGCGATCATCCCCCGGACCCACATCTCAAAGTGCGGGTGGTTCTCGCGGTTCTGGGCCGCGAGGCCCTCGGTCTTTGCCCGGTGCAGGATGGCCCGCAACCGGCGAACGACGTCGCGCGGCACGCCGGGCCGGTCATTCACTATGATGCCGGTGACGTTCTGGCTGTCGCTCTGCCTCAGCACACGCGTTTTCTTCTCGTTCACGGCGAATCCTTCGTCCCGCGCGATGTGCCGAAGGCGCGCCAGCAGATACCCGATCTTCTGCGTCGGCTCCCCGCTGACGGAAAACGTCAAATCATCGGCATACCGCGAATAAGCCCACCCGAGCTTCCGCGCGATCCCGGCCAGGCGCGAGTCGAGCCGTCGGGCCGCGAGGTTGCTGAGCGCGGGGCTCGTGCACGCCCCCTGCGGCAGCCCGCGCGGGCCGGTGGCGACGTGGAACGGCTTGCCCGCGTAAGCGACCATCCGCCGGGGCGACTCGGTGCAGAGCAGCGCCAGCACCGTCGCGGCGGCCGGCGAGTAGCCGAGCATCTGAAACAGCCCGCGCACGCGCGGAAACGTGATCGTCGGAAAGAAGTCGGTCAGGTCGGCGTTGATCACCACCTCCCGCCCGACATGGCCATTGGCATTCGTCACCGTGCTGCGGCCGGCGACGAAACCGTGGGCGGCCTCGTGGACGGGGACCTTCGCGAGGATGTTCTGCAGGATCCACTCCTGCGCGGCCGCGAGATCTTTGTGGGGCGCGAACAACGCCCGGGTGCCGCCGCTTCGCTTGGGAACCGTGAAACGGATGTAATGCGTGACCGGCGAGGCTTCGGAGTGAAACGCGACCCAGCGGAGCCTCGGGATCGTGAGCCCCAGCGCCGCCGCGACATCGGCCGGCGTCGCGAGCACCGGAAGCCCGGCGGCGGTGAGTTTCTCGACGTTGGCCCGCCGGTCGGCCAATCCCCGTGAGACGCCCCGGCCGAGGAAGACGATGTCAGTCTGCCGCCGGTGGAGCACGGCCTCGGCGTGAAGCCGTTTGCGCTCGGCTGCCTCGGCCTTCTTCTGCGCCTTGATGCGCTGGCGTTCCTCGCGGTCGGCCTGGACCGCCGCTTGCGCGACAACGTGAGCGCCGGCGAGGTCCGGCCGCAACGTCGCCATCTCATCGCCGACCTTGTGGATTTCGGCCAGTTCCTCGGGCGTCAGCAGTCCTTGCCCGACCATTGCCCGATCGATCAGGATCGTCCGCGGGTCGGTGGCGGGCGGGATCAGGTCCCGCCTGCCGAACCACGGGTTGCCCCACAGGTTCCCGGCGGAGGCTGCGGCAGCTTTCGCCTGGTCGTGCGTCAACGGTGCGAACTGGCCGGGATCAAGATCGAGCGACTGCCGCGCCAATGTGGGCGCGGCATCCGCCGGCGGCGGAACGGCCGGAGCTGGGCTCGCCTGAGAAGACAGGTCCAGTTGATCGGCACTATACGTCGTGGGCTCGTTCTGCGAAGGGCGGGAGGGACGCTGTGGCAGCCTCCCGCCGATGCCACCGGATCGCCGCCGGACCAGGCGTCTCAAGGTCAACACGAGTTGGGCGACCAGGAAAAGAACGAAGGCCGCGAAGACGAACGCCGCCAATAGCGCGATTGCCTGATCCATGCCCGATTCCCGCGACGTTCGACGAACACCGACGACGGGCGGCCGGCCGGTTGACTTCATCCCTCGGACCAAGGTCGTTCACGAAGGCCCACCCGGCAAGCGTCGCGGGGGAAACCCTCGGGTTGTCTTGGCCCACCGCGACGCTTGCCGGGTGGGCCAAAAGAACAACGGCCTTGGGGAAGCATGGGTAGCCAAGCCGCACCCGCGGCGGAACGCCGCAGAGGAGTCTCAGCCGACCGGCTCGCCCGATCATCAGTTTCGTAGGGGCGAACCTTGTGTTCGCCCTTCCTGCCTTCCTGTAGGGGCGAATCTCGTATTCGCCCTCTTTCCGTCCGCATTCAAGAACAGGTTGAACACAAGGTTCACCCCGACCCATCCGGGCGAACACAAGGTTCGCCCCTACATACGGCTGTACCATTCCGACGCCCGCATCGCCTCCAGCGCTTTCACCGATGACCGCCAGCGGAGGGCGAGCATGTGGCGGCAGGGGCCGTTGCGGAGGCCGAAGCGGCGGAAGTAGCCGCAGACGCACTTGCCCCGCCGGATCCGCCCGTCGGCGTCCACGAGGACCTCGACGGGGTCGTTATCGACAACGCCCGTTAACACGTACCCGCCTCGGGGCGCCTCCTCGCGCGTTTTCAGATCGGCCCGGCCCCGCGTCATGATCGTCCGGGCCCCGGCCAACTCCGGATGCTCCGGCCCGATCTCGGCTTCGCCCAGCGCCTTGGGCATGACCTGCCGCCAGCGGCAGACGCCGCCCGTCAGGTCGTGGATCGCCTGCCCGCTATGGGCCAGTTGCCTAAGCGCCGCCGAGACCATGTCCGCCTCGGCCGAGACTGCGGTCTGAAGCTCGGCCAGCCGCGCGGCCCGCCGCTCGCGCAGGATCGCGGCAACATTGTTCACCAAATCAGGCGACGGCGCGGCGGGCGGCGCCAAGAGATCGATGGCGGAACCCCGCGTCCAGTCGTTCGTCGTCCAGCCCGAGAGCCCGAGCGTCAGCCGCATCTCGCCCATCCGGGCGACCCAGAAGTGCGGCAGGCCCGTGCCCAGCAGGAACACGTCGAACCGCTCGGCCAGCGGCAGGACGCGGGCCAGCACCAGCAACCGCCGGGCACCCCACACCCGCACCGGTTCGACCGGCGGCCCGTCGTACGCCGGGCCGTGCGAGACGATCCGCTGCTCCCACGGCTCCAACACGACCTGCGGCGGTTGCCCCTGCACCAGCTCGAACCGGATCGCCCGCGGGCTGCGGTTGGGCTTGTGCCGCTTGAGGAACGCGAGGATCGAATAGACGACCTCCCGCGGGAGCGTGACCCACTGCCCCGCCATCGTCATCGCCGACTGCAGCGTCATGAACCCGCGGAGCCATCCCTGCGGCAGGTCGATCTTCTCCTCCCGCAGGTCCTCGGCGCCGCCGGTCGCGACGGTGAAACCCTGCGGGTCCACCGTGAACCGGGTTTCCCGATACGACCGCAGCGACTGGAAGTGGTGGTACAGGTCCCAGGAGTAGTCGACGTTGGTCGTGCCGAACTGCACGGCGTCGGACTTGCCGAACCCGTCCTCGCGATCCACCGAAAGGCACCCGTAGCTCGACTCGTCGGCGGAGAAGCACTCGAAGAAGGCCACGTCGTCGGCCACGGTGATCACCGGGTCGCACGGCATCAGCTTTCGCCAGAGCTCCGCGTCGTGGCGCAACAGGTAATTGGAGTACGTCACCCGCGCGTTCCAGTACTTCTTTCGAAGATCGTGAAACCGCCGATCGAACCCGGGCGGGAGCGGCGCACCCCGGCGGGCCTCGATCTCGGCCAGCGCCGCCTTGTACCCCTGCTGCCGCACGGCGGTGACGCGGGCCTGCTCGCTCTGCTTCCATTGCTCGTAAGCCGTCTTGTCTCGCGGCTTGTAGCGGAGGTCGTTAATCACCACGTCGTGCAGCGCCGACATCGCCTCGCGGAACCGCAAGGGCTTCTGCAGCGGCGCGTCGAATGCGACCGGGTCGCGCGCCAGGTTCGGCACGAGGCGGAAGATCTGCCGCCCGCCGGCTTGAGCGACGTCGCTGCGGCCGCGGTAGGCGAGCGTCACGTTCATGGCATCGCCCCTTCCGGCTGGAGTTGCAGTTCGGGCAGCACGCGGGCGACGAAATCAGCCAAATCCGGCCGCGCCTCGACCGCACTGACGACCGCCGCCAGCCCGGCCCGCGCCTCGGGTGGGCGGACGGAGCGGATCGCCACCGCGAGCACGGGAAGCAGCAACTCGGCCGACTCCGGCCGCTCGCGTACGGCGTCGCTGATCTGCCGCAGCGCGGTCAGCTTGTGCCGCCCGCCCCGGTGAATCCCGAGCAGCACACCGGCCCAGATCGAGGAAAGCTGCTCGGCGCCGAGCCCCGGGGCCTTCGCCCGCTCCCGCAGCGCGGCGACGAAGCGCAGCCGCACGTCGTCGTACGGCGTCTCGACCAATCGGCCCCAAAGCGCCGGATCGTCCCACCCGGGAGTCCCCGGCACGAGCCAAGCCCACGCGCCTTCTCGCGTTTCGCGAAGCAGGCTGTCGAAGAATCCGGCGATGCGCTCGACTTGGTACGCCTCGCGCGTCCCCAGTCGCGCCAGCGCCCATCTCGCAAGTTCCGTGGCGACCACCGCACACCGCGCATCAGCCAATTCTGCGATCATTTGCAGGTCAGCCTCGCCGCGAATCTCACGGGTTCGCAGGAACTCGAACCCGAGCCGGGCAACCGGCGCGGGCTTGGCGGTGGCGAGTTGGACGCACTGCGCCAGGTCGAGCCGATCGCCGCGCACGTGCTGGGCCATGAGCCGGCAAATTGTCTCAAGCACGGTCGGGTTCCGCACGTCCAGCAGTTCCAGCCAGCCGGAGACCGGAAGCTTGTCCAGTTCCGTCGAGCCTTCCAGCACCTGTGCGCCGAGCAACTGCACCTCGTCGTCGGGGTGGTCCAGCAGCCGGCGGATGTCGGCGACGGGCATCCGCTTCAACAGCTCGGCATGATCCCTTCGCAGCAGCCCGACAGCCCAGACGCGCACGAGCCGGGACTGCGCTTCAAGCAGCAGCCCGATCAACAACCGGCCGGCCTCCAGCGATTGCCAGAGCGTCGGGAACGACGGCGCGGGAGCGAGTTCGCGTAATGCCCGCCCCTGGCGAAGTCGCACGAGCGACGCGCCGAACGAGAGGACGTCGGATTGCCCGAAACAGGCGTGAAGCAGGCTCCAGCTGTCGAGGATGTACTCCCCCTTTGCCAGGTCTTCGTCGCGATACCACTTGAGCATCCGCGCGACCGCGGCGGGATAGTCGGCCGGCCGCTGGTGCCCGAGCCGGCGGAAATACCGCCACGCCCGCCGGCGGAGGTAATAGCGCGTGTGGAATGAAAACAGCCGCAGCTTGCGGCCCGCAAGCCCCCACGCGGGATGGAAGCTGGGCGTGACCGGCCGCCCCGCCTTCGCATCGGGCGCAGGCGTCGGCAGGACGTCGCGCGGGGTGACGAGGGTCTCCTCCTGCCAACCCTGGCGCGTCCGCCAGTCGTACCGCCATCGCGCCTTTCGCTTGCGTCGGACGAGCCGGTCGAAGGCGACCGCGAACGCCGCCATCAGTTCGTCGTCACGGTTCTCCTCGGCCTGTTTGAAGAGGCGCTTGACGACGGTCTCGTGGCCTGGGGAATCGAGCGGGAGATCGAGATACCGGAGGATCTGCTGCCGTGCCCACGGGCGCGGGTCCTTCTTCCATTTATCCGCGATGCTCGCCAGCGAGCCTGGAACGTGGAAATCACGGATCGCGTCGGCGAAGCGATCGTCGCCGGTGGCGAAGAGTTCCTCGATAAGCAGGAATGAAGCCGGCAATCAGAACCCCGCAATTCGTCGCCCGAGAACGGTCGATCGGTATTCTGCTCAGGCGCCATTCGAACGTCAAATGTGAGTCACATCCCGGGTGGCACGGACAAGTACTCTTGTCCGTGGCGACTTCGGGATAACCCACACCACGGACATGTGTACAGGTCCGTGCCACCCGACGAACCCCATACGATTATGCGGGGACGACGCGCGTGAGGTCAAAACGATCCGCCCGGCGATTTGGCGTAACCCGTCATCTCGAGATATCCCTCGCCCATCGGTTGGCCCTTGGGGTCGGTCACGTGGGCGACGCCTTCGAAGTAGGTGACTTTGGTGGAGGAGGATGTGACCAGTTCCTGGCCGGGAATGGCGCTGGTGACAAAGAGAGCGGGAAGCCCGGCGACCTGCAACCGCCAGCGTTGCGGGTACGTGCCGCCGCTGGCGGAGCTGGTCCAGGGGCTCGAGCTTTCCATTCGGATGTCGGCGGCAGAGAGGTAGTGCGGCTTGCCGTCGGGCGTGACGCGGGTGCCGGAGAGGTAGTCGGCGGCGCCGGCTTTGCCGCGGATGCGGTAGATCATCAGGTCGGAGCCGTCGGAAAGTTGCAGGCCCATCCAATCCCAGCCGGATTGATTCTCGGCCAGCGAGTTGCTGGAGAACTCGTGGTCCATCCAGCTCAAGCCCTTCACCTGCCATGTTTGGCCGTTAAGGCTCAGGGAGCCTGCGGCTCGCAAGCGGGTCATCGAATAGTAATAGGAGGCCTGGCCGGGCTGACGGCCCTTGAGGTTGACGCCGCCAGGGCCTTGCAGGATGGGCCCGCGGCCGCCGGTGCAGGTGAGGTCGATGGCGAAGTCCTTGGAGTTGACGGCGCGGAGATGAATGTCATTGCCCTGGAGCGCCGCCGACCAGTCGAGCAGCACCACGTCGAGTGTCTTGTCCGACGCCCATGCGAGGTTCGGGCGGCCGCGCTCGAGGCAATCCTTGAAGACGAACGCGCGGCCCTGCAAATCGGAAATCGCGGCGTGGGCGAAATACAGGTCGGTCATCGCCCACGGGCTGGGGCGCGT
>DASXMX010000348.1:0-16029 GCA_036495445.1 Tepidisphaeraceae bacterium | reverse complement strand
CGCATTCCGGGCCAAGGCTCGGTAATGCGGCTGGTGCGCTCCCGGCCGTACCGCACGGCCAGTCTCCTCGTTTCGGCCCGCGCTCAGGCTGAGCCACTCATCTCCATTCCACTCCCGTGCCCCCGCACGCGACTGGGCGCGGTGCCGCCGCTTTAGCGGTGGCAAACGGCGCCACCTTCGCAAGGCTCTACCCTCAGGCCGGTTGCTGCGCCTCGACGTTGATCGAGCTCTCTGCAAGCTGCGTCAGCTTTTTGTCCGTGTTCCCTTCTTCATCCAGCGTCGTCTGCAACAGCTTGGCCGCCTTCTCATCCCCCAGCAGCTTGGCATAGGTTCGGACGGTCCCGTACGCGGCGATCTCGTAATGCTCCGCCCGCTGGGCGGCGGCGATTAGGGCGGCATCCAGCACCTCGGGCTCGGCGTCCTCCTCCATCATGTCCTTGCCCTCTTCCACGATCCCCTGCATCGCCTTGCAGGTCTTCCCGCCGGCCCGCTTCCCCAACTTTTCGAAGATCTGTTCCAGCCGCTCGACGTGGCCCTTGGTCTCTTCCAGGTGCGTCGTGAACGCCTGCTTCAACTCGTCATGGCTCGCCTTCTTGGCCATCTTGGGCAGCGCCTTCACGAGCTGCTTTTCCGCGTTGTAGATGTCGCGCAGCTCCTCGATGTAGAGGTCCTGCAGGTCTTGCATGTGCATACCGTGCTCCTTCGCAAAGCGCGTCGAAACGTCACCCTCACGCGAGGGAGACCGCCGATCCGAGTCCACGTGCAATCGCTATGCCGACGTCGAGGCTGTTTCAGCACCTAACGCCTCATATCCATGGGAACTTTTCCCACCGCCTGCCATCTAAGAAGGTGTTGCCGTTCGACGTTCAACCCCGAGGGGTTCCAGCCGTGAGGTAAGTCATGCGCGACCGTCTGCCTGCGTTCGTTTCGGCGTTGGTGCTTCTGATCCTGGCCGGCGTCTGCCGGGCGGACGGGTTCATCGTGATCACCAGCAAATCGCCCCCCGCCGTGCCCGGTCATTTCGCGTTCGCGCCGCTCGAGGTGACTTTCCACCGCGTCAGCGTGAAGATCGACGACCTTTTGGCCGTCACCAGCGTGGACGAGGAGTTCTACAACCCCAACAACCAGCGGCTCGAAGGGATGTACCTGTTCCCCCTCCCGGCCGGGTCCCACATCGACCGGTTCTCGATGGACATCAACGGCCAGATGACCGACGCCGAGCTGCTCTCGGCGGATAAGGCGCGGTCGCTGTATGAAGACATCGTCCGCCGGTATCGCGACCCCGCGCTGCTCGAATACAGCGGGCGGGATGCGTTCAAGGTGCGGATTTTCCCCATCGAGCCGAACGGGCGCAAGCACGTCAAAATCCAGTACACGCAGTTGCTCAAATCCGACAGCGGGACCGCCGAGTACACCTACCCGCTCAACACCGAGAAATTCAGCAGCGTCCCGATCCGCGACGTGACGATCGCCGTGGAACTCGCCTGCCGCGAGCCGATCAAGAGCGTATACAGCCCGACCCATTCCGTGCAGATCAAGCGGGAGGATGAGCTTCACGCGCGGGCCTTCTACGAACAGCACCAGATCCGGCCCGACACCGATTTCAAGCTGATCTTCTCGCGCAACAAGTCGCCGGTCGGCGTCGACCTGCTCACGTACCGCAGCTCGCCCGATGACGGCTACTTCCTCCTGCTCGCCTCGCCCGGCCTGCAGCCGCCCAAGGGCCAGGTCGAGAAGAAGGACGTCTGCTTCGTCCTCGATACCAGCGGTTCCATGGCCGGGCCCAAGATCGAGCAGGCGAAGAAGGCGCTGACGTTCTGCCTCAACAGCCTCAACGAAGGCGATCGCTTCGAAGTCATCCGCTTCTCCACCGAAACCGAGCCGCTGTTCCACGAACTGCGGCCCGCCGACAAGGCGAACACCGACAAGGCGCTTGCGTTCGTGAAAGACCTGCGCGCCAGCGGCGGAACCGACATCGACGGCGCGCTGCACGACGCCCTCAAGCTCCGGCCCGACGCGAACGACGCGCACCCGTACGTCGTCGTCTTCCTCACCGACGGCGAACCGACCGTCGGCGACACCAGCGAGGACTCGCTGGTCTCCAAGGTCACGCGATACCGCGACGGGAAGACCAAGATCTTCTGCTTCGGCATCGGCAACGACGTGAACACGCACCTGCTCGACCGGATCGCCGAGGGGACTCACGCGTTCAGCACGTACGTCGAGCCGCAGGAGGACATCGAGGTGAAGGTCAGCGCGTTTTACGACAAGATCCGCGAGCCGGTGCTGTCGAATGTGGAGGTGGCGTTCACGGGATCCGACGTGCGGGTCATGCAAGTTTATCCCGGCGCGATGCCCGACCTGTACAAGGGGGAGATGCTCGTCGCCTTCGGCCGCTACAGCGGGCACGGGCCGGCGGCGGTGAAGATCACCGGCACGTTCGACGGCCAGCCGCAGCAGTTCGTGCAGGACGTGAAGTTCGCCGCGGACGACACGACCAACGCCTACATCCCCCGCCTCTGGGCGGTCCGGCGCGTCGGCTACCTGCTCGACCAGATCCGCATGCACGGGGAATCCGCCGAGCTGCGGGACGAGGTCACGCGCCTCGCCCGCGAGCACGGGATCGTCACGCCCTACACCGCCTACCTGATCCTCGAAGACGAGCGGCGGCGGAACGTGCCGGTCTCGATTCAGAACTTCCGCGAGTTCGGCGCCGACCGCCCGGCCCTGGCACAATCCCAGGAAAGGATGTATCAAGCCCAAAGCGAGGCTCAGGAAGCCCAGAAGCGGACCGGCTCCGGTGCCGTCGCCGCGGCGAAGGACGTGGGGCAGCTCAAGGCCTCCGAAAACCTCGACCAGCTTGCCACCGCGCAGCAGCAGCAGGCGCTGGCCAAGGGTGGTTTCCAAGGGCAGGGCCCAAGCGCCGGTGAGCAACCGCAGGCCATGTTCGGCACGCCGGCCGCCGGGCGGCGCGAATTCGCCGCCCGCGCGACCGCGACAACCCAGCCCGCCTTCGGCTACCGCGTCGCCCAGAACTACACCCAACAATCCAAGGTGATCAACGGCCGCGCGTTCTACCAGAACGGCACCACCTGGACCGACTCAAGCGCCCAGGCCCGCAAGGACCTCAAACCCCAACAGATCGACTTCGGCAGCGACGCCTACTTCGCCCTGCTCAAGGCGCATCCCGAAGCCGCGCCGTGGCTCTCATTGTCCAACCAAGTCGACGTCGTCATCGGAGACACGCTCTATCAGGTGAGGTAACGTTCGCGTGTCACCCCGTTCCGCGGCGCGCCCGAAGGGCCGCGAGTCCCCTCCGCTCCCGGCGGTCGCCGCAGAAGCTCGACGACGTCTCGGACGCCCCCGAGTCGGGCGAGCCGCGGGAGCAGGGCCGGTCGCGCGGCCGGGTGATCGACCGGGCGACGACGCGCAGTTCCAAATCCGGTCGAACGACGGCCTCGCAACGGGAGGTGGGGCGCAAGGCAAGGGCCGGCGCGCGGGCCACGGGCCCTCGCGCCGCCGCCGAGCGGGACGAGTCGGGCAGCACCCGCGACGAGGCGTGGGAGTCGGGAAGGCATATGGCGATGGAAGATTGACCGAACAGACGCGGAGAGACACGGACGCGGAGGCCTCGTGCCGCGCCAGTCCATCGGCTGTTCGCGTCTTGGAAAAAGGAAGAGCCCCGGTCGTTGGCCGGGGCTGGGGTGCGTTGGATCGGGCGAGACGGAGTTAGACCTTGTGCTTCAGTCGCAGGGAGTTCTCGACCGCGGGGCGGCCCATGGGGTAGTACTGAAAGCCGGTTTCGCGCATCACATCGCGGTGGAGGCAGTTGCGGCCGTCGAAGATGATCGGGGTGTTCATCGTCGCGGCGATCTTGCGGAACGGGAGCGTGCTGTATTGGGGCCAATCGGTCAGCAGCGCGACGGCGTCGGCGCCGACCGCGGCGGAGACGGGGTCGGGCGACCAGTCCACTTCGTCCTTAAAGACCTGCTTCATGTTCTCCATCGCCTTGGGGTCGCACGCCGTCACGTGGGCGCCGTTGTCGAGCAGGCAGCGGATCACGTCCAGCGCGGGCGATTCGCGGATGTCGTCGGTGTCGGTCTTGAAGGCCAGGCCCCAGACGGCGATCTTCGCGCCGGCGATGGGCCGGCCGAGCTTCTGGATGATCTTCTCGACGAACCGCTTCTTCTGGTTCTTGTTGGTGGCCTGGATGGCGTCGACGAAGCGGCTCTCGTGGCCGATCTGGCGGCTGATGTGCTCGAGGGCGGCGACGTCCTTGGGAAAGCACGACCCGCCGTACCCGCACCCCGCCCGCAGGAAGGCCGGGCCGATGCGGCCGTCGGAGCCGATCCCCTTGCGGATGTCCTCGATGTCGGCGCCGTACCCCTCGCAGAGGATCGTCATCTCGTTCATGAACGAGATGCGGGCGGCAAGCATGGCGTTGGCGGCGTACTTGGTCAGCTCGGCCGACTCCCAGTTCATCGTCATGAACGCTTCCTCGCGCTTGACGATCGGGTCGTAGAGCCGCCGCATCATGCGGAACGCCTCGGGGCTCTCGCCGCCGATCACGAGTCGGTCTGGTTGGAGGAAGTCCTGGACGGCCGAGCCTTCGCGCAGGAACTCCGGGTTACTCACGACCTGAACGTGCGCGTCGGTCTGCTGCTTGAGGAAATTGAACAGCTTGCGGTTCGTGCCGGCGGGCACGGTCGACTTGACGATGATCGTCACCAGGTAATCGTTCTTGTGCTCGGCCAGCGCGTCGCAGACCTCCTTGCCGGCGGCTTCGAGGTAGCTCATGTCGACGGTGCCGTCGGGCTTGGGGGGTGTGCCGACGGCCAGGAAGACGACCTCGGCGTCCTTCACCGCCGCTTTCACATTGTCGGTGAATTGGAGCGACCCGGCGGCGTAGTGCTCCTGCATCAGTTCCTGCAGGCCCGGCTCGAAGATGGGGCAATGGCCGTCCTTCAGGACCGCCAGCCTCTTCGGATCCTTCTCGACCCCGCGCACGGTGTGGCCGATGCTGGCCAGGCAGGTGCCCGTAACGAGGCCCACATATCCGCATCCGATGACGGTTACGTCCATCGTCGTTATTCCTTATTCTGCTGAAAAAGCGTCGACACGGCGGCTGAGCCGGTTAATCCAAAATATAGCCCAAATCCGTTCCGCTGCCCAAGCGGAAATCGCCCGCTTCATTCCGTCAGACGATGTTGAATCGGCTTCGGTTGGGGAAAAATTCCACAGGGCCGGTTGGGAACGGGCCTCCACCCCTTATCGGACCCGGCCGCACAGTCCTCTTCGAATTTGCCTGACATGGATTGAATCACTCTTCCGGCGGCGCCCCATAAATTGTCGCGAATGGCCGGCTGAAGTCATGGCCGGCCAGCATCCGAACAATCCCGGCAACGATTTTTGCCCCGCCCCGCTCCGAGGGCTCGATGGGCGAGAGGCTGGAGTAATCCCGGGGATCGGTGCAGATCATCCTCAGGTCTAATACGGGCAATCCGGCGCGGATCGCCTCTCGCAGGATCACGTCATTCCAAACGGACAGAGCAGTGAGCTCCTCCCGCTCCAGTCCGGGCACGGCGTCATAAATCGTGCACAGGGCGGTCGGCTTTCGCCGGGTCAGCACGGCCCGGACGGCCTCCTGATAATCCCGCCGGAATTTCTGCTGGGCTTGCGCCAATTGGGTGAACGCCTGCCCGATCGATCCGCCCGACTCGTTGATGAGCCACGCGTTCTGAAGCGCGTCGTTGCCGCCGACGCTGACAAACAGATGCGTCGCGTCGTCGGGTATGCGTTCGGCCTGGCCTGGCACATCGGCGGCCGCCACCTCATCCCGGGCCAGCAACGTCACCCGGCAATCCCGCGGCAGCGCCCGGCGGAGTTGCTCCGCCACGTCCGGCTGGCCCGGCACGTAGCTGCCGTTGTCGAAGATCGAATCCCCCAACAAGACCACATGTGCCATGGCGCGTCCTCTCGATCGGAAGTGCGACCGCCATCATACCAATGGAACAAGCGACGATGAGGAACAATCAAGATCAAGTCGATCGCGGCCGCGATCGGCAACAAGACGATGCCGATGAGCAGCCCCATCGGCCCCATATTGTAGCGACGGGAGAGGGTCGTGAACACGGTCGCTTCCCGTGTAGCCGGCGGGCTTGCCCGCCGTTCCGCGGTCGGAACGGCCCGCAAGCGGGCCGGCTACACGGGGCCTTCGATGCGCATTGCGCGCACTGTCGGTTCATCAGATCGACGTCACCGTCTCGGCCGCGCGGCGGCTGATGATCCAGTCCTTTTTGCTATCGATGAACCAGTCATTGCCTGCTCCGCCGAACAGGATGCTGCCGGTGGAGTTGTTGATCAGCGTCGAGCTGTTGAAGACATACGCGCCGTTCGCCCCGCCGCCGAATTGCAGGTCGTGGATGCGGGTGGCGTAGCTGTCGGTCGTGCTGGTCCACTCCTTGAAGATCGCGGCCAGGGCCGTGTCGTTGCCGGCATAGGTTGTGGACCCGGAGAGGAGCAGGTCGTCCGACGAGCCGCCAAAGAGCATATCCGACCCGCCCCCGCCGATGAGGATGTTGCGGCCGTCGCCGCCCATCAGCACGTCGTCGCCCGTTCCACCGACCAGGACGTTGTTCCCGCCGCCGCCCTGCAAATAGCTGCCGCCATTGCCGGCGTAGAGGAAGGCGTCGTTGGTCACCTTCTTATCGACCTGGATCGTGTCGCCGCCACCCTCCCCGTAGACGACGATCCGGCCGAACGGGTCGGTCACGTCGGTTTTGACGCCGTTCATCGTCACGCGGACGCCGCCCTTGATTGACTTGATATCGATCGTGTCGGCGCCGCTCGTGCCGCCGACAACGAGCATGCTCCCGCCGAAGACCGGGTCGGGCTCGATCCCCACACTGCCGACCGTCACGGTTTTGGTTACGGTGGTGCTCAGGCCGTCCTTGTCGGTGATCGTGAGCGAGACCGTGTAGGTCCCGTTGGCCTTGAACGCGTGGCTGCCCGCGACCGTGCCGACGCCGCCGGATTCCGTGACCGTTCCGGCCGAGGTCGTCCCGTCGCCCCATTTGAAGACGGCGGTGTGCGTGTCGAGCACGCCCGGGTCAGCGAACGCGCCGGTGAAGGCGAGCGTCTGCCCGCGCACCGCGGCGCCGGGGCCTTGCATCGCAAACACCGCAGGCGCGACGTCTTTCACCACGACCGACGTGGCCGCGTTGGCCGTCCCGCCCGCGTTGCTGAGCGATAGCGAGATCGGGAACGAGGTCGCCGGGGCGGCGGGGTTGTCAAGATACTGGTGCGTCACCGAGAAGGTAGTCGTCCCCTCGGCGAACGCATACGTGCTGGTCCCCTGGCCGGGCCCCCAGTTGACCACCAGCGACATCGCGCCCGCGCCGGCGACTTCGCCGAGCGAGCCGGTGAGCATGGCGATGCCGCCCTCGTTGACCGGCGACGTCACCGCCACGTTGCCGAGCGTCGGCGGCGGGGCCATGACGAGCGTCGTCGCGGTGGCGACGTTGTTCGCCATCTGCGGGTCCGGCAATTCGCTGCTGACGGAAACCTGGTTGGCCACCGTCGCCGGCCCGACGCCCGCGACAAGCGTAAACGTGCCGCTGATCACCCCGCCGCTGGACAACGCGCCCAGGTTCAGGCTCAACACATTGCCGGCCACCGAGACGGCGAACTGCCCGGCGGCGAGGAAGCTGGTGCCCGCCGGCAGCATATCGGAGAGCACAACGGCCGCGGCATTGGCCGTGCCGAGATTCGTCACCGTGAACGAGTACGTGATCGACCCGTTCGAGGCGACCATCGACGGGCCGACGAGGCTCACGGCCAGGTCGGCCGTCGCCACAACGGGGCTCGGGTACGACTCGACATTCGTGAACGCGATCGGCATCCGGTTGTCGAACGAGTAGGTGTGGGCGTAGCCCGGTGTCGTAACCGCGTCGAGCGCGGCGCCGCTCGTCCCCGCGAAATTGACGTTCAGCGTGTCGCCCGGCATCGTCGAGGGCCCACCGGCGTCCACGTTGAAGGCAACCGCGCCGTCCGGCGTCAGGCTAATCGTGTCGGCCCCCGCGCCCGTTGCGAGGCTGATCGTCGAACCGCCGCCGAGGTTGTAGCTGATCGGAATGTTCGTCGTTGACGATCCGGTCGGAACCGAGTTCACGACGGTGACGACGCCGTTGCCCGCGGTGATCGTCTGCGGGACGGATTCGGCGGTCGTGTTGATCACGAGGTCGGTCGTGCCGGTCGGATTCGAGACGGCGATCGGCGCCATGATGCTCGAATAGCCGGCCTGTCCGCCCGGGTTGTTGGTCGTGAACGTGACGTCAACCGTGTCGTTGCCGCCCTGCCCGTTGATCGTCAGCGGCGCGTTGCCCGCCACGAATTGGACATTCACCGTGTTGTCGCCCGTGCCGGTGTCGATCACGTTTGCCGCGTTCGGGATCGTGTTCACGACGTCGAACGTGTTCCCGCCGGAACCGCCCTTGAGGACCAGCGAGCTCACGTCGGCGGTGCTAAACGTGATGTCATACGGCGTAAGGCCTTCGATGGCTCTCTGGAAGAAGATCGGCGAGCTGCCGTAGGTGATCGTCCGGCCGACCGTGTCGGCCGAGTCGTCGATCACCAGGTGTTCGGTGAACGCATCGTCGGAGATATCGAGCGAGCCCTGAATGCCGTCGAGCGTGCCGTTGCCGACGGTCACATAATCCGGGCCATTTGTCGGGGGCGGGGCGACGTAGTCGCTGGTGATCTCAGTGAAGACCGATGCCGGCGTCGCGACGACGTTGATCGTGTCCGAAGCGGCAAGCGTATCCACCTCAAACTCGTACAGCGCCGCGTCGGCGTCGGAGCTGCTCATCGTGATCGCGTCGTTGCCGTTGCTGTCGAGCTGGGCATATCCCTTGTTCGCAAAATCGAGCGTGAGGTTCGGCCCGCTGATCTCGGTGGTCGGCAGGCCCGACATCACCGGCCCGTTCTGCACGGCGATCGTCTCGTTGCCCGTGCCGGTCTCGAAGTAAAGGCTCGAGGCGTTCGTCAGGTCGCTGACCCGGCCGACGTTGCTGAAATGGAGCAACGCGCTGCTGTCGAGCTGGACCGTCCCGGCGGCTTCGTCGAAGGTGTTGGTCCCGAAGCTGCCGTTCAGCAGTGCCAGCGAGTTGGATGCGCCCCCTCCGGTAAACGTCAGCCCGCCGGCGCCGAACGGCACGCCGCCAGAGAAATCCACCTGGAGTACATCGGCGCCAGTGCCGCCGGAAATCGAGACGCCGCCCGCCGGGTCCAGCGCAGCCGACGTGGTCGTGCTCGTGCCGAGCGTCGTGTCCGCGTCCACCAGTTCCAGCATCGTGCCCTGGCGGCTCAGCGTCAGCACGTGATTGTCGGCGTCGGTGATCGCGTACGTGAACGGCGTGCCGCTGAGCAGCATCCGCTGCTCGAGCGATTCGACGCATCCCAGAACTGCCCGCCGAAGGCGATAAGAGGCGGAGCGGAACCGTCGAAGGCCCAAGGCAAGATCACGCGCGTTCATGTGTGGTCTCCATTCTTCAGGTCGTCGGCTCGTGGCATTCGGCGATGCCACGTGCCACGTCTCATCCGCGACGCTGGTCCCACCCACATTTCCGGCTTCACCGGATCTACGATATGTTGCTTGCCTCGCCAACCCGCAGGACCGTTATGACCGTGCGACGGGCGATAACCCGAATCCTGTCAACCTTTGGCGAGAATGACGGCCCCTGACGCTAAGATGGGCGTATGAAGTTGGATGTGCTGCCGTCATCGAAGCCCTGGTACGCCGAGGGGCTCAAATTCACCTGTACGCAATGCGGGAACTGCTGCACGGGCGGGCCGGGTTACGTCTGGATCAGTGACGAGGAAGTCGGCCGGCTGGCCGAATTCCTGAAGCTCACGCCGCGGGACGTGTATTCCAAGTATTGCCGGAAGGTGGGCGGGCGATGGACGCTCAACGAGCATCGGACGCCCGAGGGCATGTACGACTGCGTCTTCCTCACCGAAATCGAAACGCCGCGGCCCAAGGGCAAGGAACTGGCCCCGGGGCAATTCGTCCCGATGAAGCGCCGCGGCTGCTCGATTTATCCGGTGCGCCCGCTCCAGTGCCGAACGTGGCCATTTTGGGAACCCAACCTCTCGTCCAAAGAGGCGTGGGACGTTGCCGGGAAGAAGTGTCCGGGGCTCAACCGCGGCTCCCGCAGGTTTTCGGCCGCCCAGATCGAGGCGCTGCGCGACGCAAAAGAGTGGCCCACAGATGCGCCTGGCTCCAAGTACGAAAAGAAGTAGCCCCAGCCGGGCTCTTCCGTGACGTTACGAAAAACGCGCTTTTGGCGTCACGCGGGCGGCGGTATGGTATATATTCCATCAGGGGCTCGGCACGTCCACGATTGTTGCATGGATCTGGGGATCTGCCGGCAGAAACAGTTCAGGTACCTTGTGGGCTCGACGGACCGATCCCACCTCGCCCACGGATCGGGCCGGACCAATCGAGTCGTCAAGGAGAGGTCATGGCCGCCAATGCCGTCCCGCAGCGGGATTCCACGCGTTTTGTCGCGATGTTCCAGAAAGCGCACAGTCATCTGGCGGCGCTTCAGCGCGTCGATGAGCAGATCGCGGCGTTGTTTGAGCAACGCCGCAAAGCGATCGAAGACCTGCGGGCCGTTCAAGCGATGATCAACAGCGAGTTCGCGCGGGTGTTGGAGCTGGGCCGCGTCCTCCCGGCCGATACGCTCGCGCAAGGCGAAGACATCCTGGCCGACGCCGCCAAAGTCTCGATGGAACTCAAGCCCAGCGGCCCGCCCCCGAATCGCGAGCAACAGAGGAACGGAAGCGCGCGAGCCCCGGCACTGCAGGCAACCGGAGCCTGATCGCGTGCCGCCCGAACGGAGCGTTCGGGAATCCGCGTCCCTTTGAAACCAAAGCTCTCGTCCCGATGCACATCAGGTCGAGAGCTTCTGTTTTTGGAATGAAGGTTTGTTCGCGTAGCCGTTGGACGACTCGACTGGGCTGTTCGAAGTCCGAAGGTCCACGCATCCCGCAGGGGAAGGGAACAGCGCCCCGTCGAAGCCCTCCCCTTCGTCTTCGACCTTTTCGTCGCCCTTAATCGGAAAGCACGCCTGCTATGCGATCGCCCGATGCAGACGTTGCGCCTGGAGGCGAATGACAAGCACGCGGACGAGCTCCCGCATCGCGTCGCGCCACTCATGCCGCCGTGACCGGCAGGCGAAATCGCCGGCGAGGTCATGAACCTCGGCCCGCACCTCACATTGCCTGCCCGTGCGGTGCATCGTGATCGTCAGCGCAAATCCCCCAAGCCGGCTGCCCAGGCGAAGCGCCCGGCGAAGCGAGGCCATCATCTGCCTGCGATGTGACGGTTTGAGCAGCACGTTTCCGGCGTCCAGCTTAATCATTGGGCAAACTCCCGGTTCGGCTGGTTCACTTTTCGTTCAGAGCAACTGGCATGCCCGAAGGCCCAACAGGCCATTATACCTCGCGCCGCGCCGTCGCCCGGAGAAAATCGCCCGATTCCAAAGCTTTTTATCGGGCGCGCCGCCCCGTTTTGCCCACGGTTCGTGCATCCTTCCGGCCTTGCGCGGCTTACGAATGTGGCATCGAGAATCCCTGCGGTTGCCAGCCCTCGCACGCCGCCAATCGCTGCGTAGAATCTGCACATCGTGAGAGCCGTCGTTACCGGACAAGTGGGCGTGGACAAGGGGCCTTATCTCGAGGCGCTGGAGGCCGAGGCGCGCCGCCGGGGGATCGACCTGGCGGTGTGCCACGTTGGGCAGATGATGTACGCCGAGGCGCCGGACGTGCCGCCCGGGCGGATCCTCAACCTGCCGATTACCCGCCTCAACGCGCTGCGCCGCGCGGTCTTCAAGGAGATCCTGCGGACGGCGGAAAGGCACGCCCACGTGGTCGTCAACACGCACGCCACGTTCCGGTGGAAGCACGGCCTGTTCGCCGCCTTCGATTTCGACCAGATCAAGGCGTTCAAGGCCGACCTGTACGTCACGCTCGTCGACAACGTCGAGGCAGTTCACGGCCGGTTGCTTCGCGATCACGACATCGATCACACCCTCAAAGACGTGATGGTCTGGCGCGAAGAGGAACTGCTGGCGACCGAGATCCTGGCGAACATGCTCAAGGGGTACGGGCACTTCTTCATGCTGAGCCGCGGCCGGCGCGGGCTGACGACGCGCACCCTCTACCGCCTGCTGTTCGAGCCCAAGCGCAAGCGGGCGTACCTCTCGTTCCCCATGAGCCACGTGATGGACCTGCCGCAGACGCTGGCGGAAATCGAGCAGTTCAAACGGACGTTCGACGAGCACCTGATCTGCTTCGACCCGGCCGAGGTGGACGAGTTCGCGCTGCACACCGCCGCCGTCGCGGCCCTGCAGGACGGCCGCACGACGGTCGAAGTGGCCGGCCCCCAGGGCCCGCTCACGCTCAAGACCGCCGAGGTGGCGCAGATCAGCGGCGACATTCTCGGCCAGATCTACGCCCGCGATTTCAAGATGATCGACCAGGCCGACATGATCATCAGCCTGATCCCCGAACTCCCCGGCGGCAAGCCCGCCCTTTCCAGCGGCGTCGAACGCGAACTCCACCACGCCTTCGAAGGCGGCAAGGAGGTCTACGTCATCTGGCGCTGCGCCGCGATGCCCTCCCCCTTCGTGACCGAAACCGCAACGAAGGTCTTCCGATCGCCGGACGAGGCGATGGCCTTTTTCCGCGACAAGAACTATTTGCCGCCCGCACCCAGTGCTGCCGCACGATCGATCGGCGCGCTGTTCGAATAGGAAAAACCCGTAACGTCCGAGGTACAGCCGGTGCCGGTTGAACTCCACTACGCATCGCCCAAGATCGTCACACCGCGGCCGGTCCTGTTTCGGATCGCAGTCGGATGCGGCCTGAGCGTGCTGGTAGGCGGGGTCGGCATCTTCGCCCTGTGGCTACTGGTCGGTGGCAAGAGTTTAATGTTGGCTGGCGTTCTATGGATTCCGATCGGGTGTCTCCTCTTTGTGGTGAGCGTCGTGACCTTGATCGCCTACACCTGGATCCAGCGAAAGGTCGACGGGCGACTGAGCCGCGGATTGCTCAAGCGGGTTGTGCTCGCCGCCCTCCTGCTTCTGGCGAATTTCCCGGCGGCTTACGGATGCCTCAGCGGCGCGTCCTACCTGGGCGATTGCCGGCTCGTAGTGGTGTCGAATGAAAGCGACACCCTGGTGGACAGCTTCGTCATCGACGAACCGGGCGGATCGCACGAGCTCGGGCCCATCGCAGTTCATTCGACCGTAAGTCATCGATTTCGGACTAGCACGAGGGGCAGCATCAACTATCGCGTCGCGCAGGGACATCGGATCACTACCGGCCGCATTGCGTTCAAATTCAAATTCCCGACCCCGCTCAAACATCGCGTCGTTCTCCGGCAGGACGGTCCGCCGAGCGTGTCAACGGTCGCGCGTCTCTGGTAACACATGTCGTCGCTGCATTCGGTTACCGTCTATTGTTCCTCGAGTCGGCACGTGCCGGCGGTTTATTTCGATGCCGCGTCCGAATTGGGCACCGCAATCGCCCGCGCCAAATGGGACCTGATCTACGGCGGCAACCTGATCGGATCCATGGGCGCGCTGGCCGACGCGGCGCGGGCCGCCGGGGGGCGGGTGATCGGCATCACGCCGGAACTTCTGGTCCGCGAGGGGATTGCCGATAACGCGTGTAGCGAACTGATCGTCACCGACACGATGCGGGAGCGTAAGGCCCTGCTGGAAGAACGCGGCGACGCGTTCGTCGCCCTGCCCGGTGGGCTGGGCACGTTCGAAGAGGTATTTGAGATCCTCGTCGCGAAATTGCTGGGGTATCATCAGAAGCCGATCGTGCTGCTGAACGTTGCCGATTATTACGCCCCGCTGCTGGCGATGGTCGACCACGGCATTGAGCAGCGGTTCATCAAGCCGACCGCCCGCGAGGCGTACTTCGTGGCCGGTTCGGTGACTGAGGCAATGGAGTTCCTCGCCCGCTCAGGCGGCACCGCCCCCGCCACAGTCGAACCGTCGGCAGCGGAGTGAAGTCCATCTGTTTAGCCGGCGAGCATGCTCGCCGCGTTCGCGTCCGACGGCGAGCAAGCTCGCCGGCTACGCGAATGCCGACGCGGTCCTGAATGGTTCGATCGGACGCCGGATGGTCCGTCAGAAGCACATCTTCCTGGTCGCCCTCGCCGCGTCGCTGGCGCTGCACCTGGCGTCGCTCGGGTTCTTCGTCGGGTACGCGCACCTGCGCGGCTGGAATACGCGCACGCAGACCGCCCAGGGCAAATCTCAGCCGCAGCCCACCGCCGCCCCCGCCGACGAGCTGATCGTCTATCCCGAGATGGGCGACGCGCAGGGGAGCGGGATCGGCAGCAACAGTTCGCCGGGCGAGCGGGAGCAGATGGCGCGGGAGGCAGATGAGGATCAGGCGCTGCTGAGCCGGAATCCACAGGGGGCGGGGCGGATTCAGGCCAAGCCGTCGGATCGTCGCGGGCCGGTGGGGGATGGACGGGGCGGAGCGCCGGTGATGACGCCGCCGGCGCCGGCGGAGGCTCCGGTGACGGAGGCGGCGCCGAAGCCCCAGCCGCCGCGCGAGGAGGCTGCGAGGACGCCGCCTTCGGTTGCGGTTGTTCCTCCGGCGCCCAATCCGGAGGCGAATCCTGCGGCGGTTGCGAACGTGGCGCCGGCTCCGGTCGCGTCGCCGTTGCCTCTGCCGCAGCCGGCTCCGCACGCGGATGCGCCGGCGCCGGCCGCGCCGCGAGTGGAGGTGGCGAGCGCAGAGCCGGTTCCTCACACATCTCCGACGCCGCCGAAGGAGACGGAGCCGAAGCCCAGACCGGAGCCGCCGCAGGAATGGGTGGCGCCGCGTCAGGACGGGGCGGCGTTGGCGAAGCCGCAAGCGGCGGAACCGGGGGACGGAAGGCAGCGCGGCGTCCCGCCGGCGGCGGGGAACCCGCTGCCGCAGAGCGAGTCCGATTCCGACCCCTTCTCCCGTATCAGCGGCAATATCGTCATCCCGCGCGTCGGCCGCCTCGACGTCCGCATGGGGCGGAAGGTGAAGACCACCCGGCCGCAGGTCGGCGTCGCCGCCCTGCTCGACCAGGTCGCGCTGAACAACCCGACGGTCGTGCTCGAAGTCCACATCGCCCCCACCGGCCACGTCACCGACGTGCGGATCGCCCACTCCAGCGGCAGCAACGCGATTGACGAGCCGACCCGCGTCGCCATCTACGACTGGTGGTTCGAGCCCGCCAAGGACAAGCACGGCAAAGCCGTGCAGGACGTGATCTATTTCGCGGTTCAGTTCCTATGATGATGGGTTGAGTGTTGGTTGAGTGTTGTGGGTTGATTGTTGTGGGTTGCCCGCCCACAACGCACAACCTTCAACCCACAACGATCAACAACTCGGAATGAAACTTTCGGAACTGTTCTACTCCATTCAAGGCGAAGGAAAGCTGCTCGGCGTTCCGTCGGTGTTCGTGCGCGCCAGTGGGTGCAACCTGCGGTGTACGTGGTGTGACACGCCGTACGCGAGCTGGTCGCCGGAGGGGGAAGACGTTCCGGTCGAGCGGATCGTCGAGCGGGTCCGCGCGTTCCCCGCTGCGCGGCAAGTCGTCCTCACCGGCGGCGAGCCGATGATCATGCCGGAGATCGAATCGCTCTGCGACGCGCTCAAGGCGGCCGACTACCACATCACAATCGAGACCGCCGCGACGGTCTACCGGCCCCTCAAGGTGGACCTGGCGTCGCTCTCGCCCAAGCTGTCCAACTCGACGCCGCACCAGCGCGAGGGCGGCCGCTTCGCCCGCGTTCACGAGCAAAACCGGCTCAACGTTCCGGTCATTCAGCGGTTCATCGACGCCGCGCCCGACTTCCAACTCAAATTCGTCGTCGCCCAGGAGTCCGACGTGGTCGAGATCCGCTTCATCCTCGACCAGCTTTCCGGCTGGTCGCCCGCCGACGTTCTGCTGATGCCCGAGGGCAC
>DASXMX010000347.1:0-3749 GCA_036495445.1 Tepidisphaeraceae bacterium | reverse complement strand
CATCAAAAACGCGGGACATTTAGAGACAAGTGAGGCATTCGGGACATAAAGGGCAGTCTCGGCGGTGCGGCTCAGGTGCCGAAGATGCGGTCGCCGGCGTCGCCGAGGCGGGGGAGGATGTACCCCTTTTCGTTGAGCTGGCGGTCGATGGCGGCGCAGTAGATGGGGACCTCGGGGTGGAGCTGGTGCAGGTGCTGGATGCCTTCGGGGGCGGCGACGAGGCAGACGAACCGCATATTCGTCACGCCGGCGTTCTTGAGGAACGAGACGGCGGCGGCGCCGCTGCCGCCGGTGGCGAGCATCGGGTCGAGCAGCAACACCTCGGTGGCGGCGATGTCGGGCGGGAGCTTCTGGTAGTAGGGGACGGGCTCGAGGGTCGATTCGTTGCGGTAGACGCCGAGATGACCCAGGCGCGCGTCGGGCAGCAGGCGGAGGACGCCGTCGGACATGCCCAGGCCCGCCCGCAGGATCGGCACGAGCGTGATCTGCCGGGCGAGCACCTTACCGGTCATCCGCTCCAAGGGGGTCTGCACCGGCTTGGGCTTGGTGGGCCAGTCGCGCGTCACCTCGTAGACCATCAGTGACGCGATCTCGTTGAGCAGCTCGCGGAACTTGCGATGATCGGCGGCGTAGTCGCGGAGTTCCGTCAGCTTGGTCTGGATGACGGGGTGGTCGATGAGGATGAGGTTGGAGAAGTCCATCACTTCAGCATCCCCGCCTGCTTCGCGTACTTAAACACGTCCCCGGCTTCGATGATCGGCAGCACGTCCCCCAAGGGGCGGATCTCGTACTGCTCGTTCTGGGTCTTGTTCCGGACGACGTGCTCCTCCAGGTCGAGTTCGAGTTCGTCGCCGGTACGGACTTTTTCGACGAGGCGTTGGACGGATTCGATGGGGATGAGGTATCCGCCGTTGACGCTGTTGCGGAAGAAGATGCGGGCGTAGAACTCGGCGATGACGCACTTGACGCCGGCCTCGGCCAGGGCGAGCGGGGCGTGCTCGCGGCTGGAGCCGGAGCCGAAGTTCTTGCCGCCGATGATAATCTGGTAGTCGCTTTTGAACTCATTCGGGCGGACGAACGGGATGCCGCCTTTGGGCAGGCCCGCCCCGGCTTCGGGGACGCTGGAAAGCGCGAACATGCCGAAGTACCGACGCTCGTCGGGGATCGACGGGTTGAACGACAGGTACTTGGCCGGGATGATCTGGTCCGTGTCAATGTTGTCGCCCAGGACGTAGGCTTTGCCGGTGATGATCGATTGCATGGTTCCTCGCTGTGTTGGGCGTCGAAAGTATAGGGGTGCGCGGGGAATGTACAGATGCTGGCATTGCTGATTTCGGATTGCGGATTGCTGATTGGAAAACACAGATGAACCGGGATTTTGACGACCTTCCGTCCACCCAGCGGTTTTCCTCGCGGGTGGAGCATTACGCGAAATACCGGCCGGGGTATCCGGCGGAATTGCTGTCCCTGCTTGAGCGCGAGGCGGGATTGACCCCGGCCTCCGTCGTCGCGGACATCGGCTCGGGGACCGGGATCCTAAGCGAACTCCTGCTCAAGAACGGCAACGAAGTCATTGCCATCGAGCCGAACCCGGAGATGCGCCAGGCTGCCGACCGGCTGTACGCGCGCTGGTCGGCGTTTCACAACTTCCCGGGGACGGCTGAGGCGACCGGCATCCCCAACGCGTGGGTCCACGGGATCACCGTGGCCCAGGCGTTCCATTGGTTCGACGGCCCGCGGGCCGCGGCGGAGTTTCGACGGATCGTCAAGCCCGGCGGGTTCGTCGCCCTGATCTGGAACGCCCGCGATACGGCCGCCTCGCCCTTCATGACCGAGTATGAGCGGATCGTGCTCGCCCACGGTTCCACCTTCGCCCGCTCCGGCAAGGAACTCGTCCCGTTCGAGCGGCTCCGCGACCTGTTCGGCCCCGGCCTCCGCCTGCACGTCTTGAGAAACTTCCAGGAACTCGACTGGGAAGGGCTGAAAGGGCGGCTGCTTTCCGCCTCGTACATGCCGCTGGAAGGGCAGGCCGGGCATGAGCCGATGGTGGCGGAACTGCGCCGCGCGTTCGACGCGCACACCGTCGGCGGGCGCGTCCGAATGGAATACGAGTGCCGCGTCTATCTTACACGGCTTTGAAGAGCGACAACCGCGAAGTCGCGAAAGCGCGAAGAATGCAAAGCAAATGCGGCCGCCAAGACGCCAAGGACGCCAAGAAGAAAACAAAATACGTGTTACGACTGGATCCTCAACTCTGGTGTCTTTCGGTTCGTCCTTCTCTTCTTTGTGCATTCCTTGGCGTCCTTCGTCTTGGCGGCGGTTTTTTTGCCTTGTCTTTCCTTCGCGTCTTCGCGTCTTCGCGGTAAAAAATGGATTGAGGAGAACGTTGTGATCAAGGTCGCGATGATCGGCGCGGGGAGCGTCGTTTTTTCCAAGAACCTCACGGGCGACATTCTCAGTTACCCGGAGTTCCGCGAGGCGACGCTCAGCTACATGGATATTGACCGCGACCGGCTGGAGGTCGGGGCCGCCCTGTGCACCAAGGTGGCGCACGCATTGGGCGCCAACCCGCGGATCGAAGCGGCGACCGACCGCCGGGCGGCGTTGCGGGACGCGGACTTTGTTATCAACATGGTGCAGATCGGCGGATTCGATTCGACGCTGATCGATTTCGAGATCCCCCGCAAGTACGGCCTGAACTTCACGATCGCCGATACGACCGGCCCCGGGGGGTTGTTCCGCGCGCTCCGCACCTACCCGATGCTGACGGCCCTCTGCCGCGACATGGCGGAGGCCTGCCCGGACGCGATCCTGCTTAACTATTCCAACCCGATGAGCATGAACATGCAGACGATCGCGCGCACATCCGACGTGCGCGCCGTCGGCCTCTGCCACAGCGTCCAATCGACGCTGAACCAGCTCATGAGCTACATCGGCGAAGACCCGAACAAGATCGCCTTCGTCTGTGCCGGCATCAACCACATGGCCTTCTACCTCCGCCTGGAGAAGGACGGCCAGGATCTGTACCCGCGCCTCTTCGAGGCGATGGATCGCCCCGAGGTGCATGGCACGAACAAGGTGCGGTTCGAGCTGATGAAGCGGCTGGGGCACTTCGTCACCGAATCGAGCGAGCACAACGCCGAGTACAGCCCATTCTTCCTGAGCCACGGCCCCGAGCATGCGGCCCGGTTCGGCGTGCCGGTGGACGAATACCTCCGCCGGTGCGACGCGATCGTGGACGAATTTGACCGGCTCAAGGTGTTTGCGAAAACGGATCAGCCGATCGAGGTTCGGCGGAGCTGCGAGTACGGCAGTTCGATCATCCACTCGGTCGTCACTGGTACGCCTCGGGTGGTCTACGGGAACATGCCCAATCGCGGCGCGATCGCGAACCTGCCGGCGGACGCGATCGCCGAGGCGCCGACGTTGGTGGATCGGACTGGCTGCCGGTTCACGACAGTGGGGGCGCTGCCGCCGCAGCTCGTCGGGTACATGACGCCGCACGTCACGCAGCACGAGCTGTTCATCCGCGCCGCGACTGAAGGCCGGCGCGATCACGTCTATCAGGCGTGCATGTCCGATCCGCTGACTGCCGCGACCATGCCGCTCGATTCGATCGTCGCGATGTGCGATGAGTTGATCGCCGCCCACGGAAACCAGCTTCCGCCGCTGGATGCGAAGCGCTCTCTGGTCCCCTCCAGCGGCCAGACCTTCGCGCCGGTCGATCCCAAGGCGCTTCGCGCCGCCTG
>DASXMX010000346.1:0-5012 GCA_036495445.1 Tepidisphaeraceae bacterium | reverse complement strand
CATGGAGCCGACCACACGTTCGATCTCCGTTTCGAGCAGGCTTGCCTTGGCGATGCTCGGGCTGATGACTTGCATTGCAGGCTGTCAGCCGAATCATCCGGTCGGATCGGCCTCGTTCAACCACCCGACGACCACGCCGGCGGAACGACATCAACTGGAGGGAGCCAAGGATCTGTTCTACCAGTCTGTGTCCGGCGACCGGCCGGCGCTGCCGCGGGCGCAACAGATCCTGGAGGAATTGGGCGGCGGTGACTCAGCCGATCCCCAGGTGATCGCCTACACGGGGGCGGCCGAACTCCTGCAGGCGTCGCGCTCGCCGAACTTTTTCGAGAAGGCGGCGCTGGGACGGCAGGGGATGGACATGGAGGACCGGGCGGTGGCCGCGGCGCCGGACGATCTGGAAGTGCGGTTCCTGCGGGGCGTGACGTATTACCAGCTTCCCCCGTTCCTGGGCCGGCGAGAGATGGCCGTGAACGACCTGACCCGCGTCGCCCGCGTGGCCGAGTCGGCGGCGAAGGCGGGTCGGTTGGACCCGCGTGCCGCCGCGGCCGACCTGTGCTATTACGGAAAGGCGCGGGAGGACGCTTGCGATGCGCCCGGCGCGATCGCCGCCTGGCGGGCGGCCGTCCGGGTCGACGCCGACAGCCCTGGCGGCCGCGATGCGATCAAGCACCTCGCCGAGCACAACGCGAGTCTGTGAACTGGGGCGTACGGTCGACCGACGCGTTCGTCGTCATACGGACGACGCGCAATTCCGGCGCGGTCGATCCGGTTCTCCTGCCCGAACGAGGTCGCATCCATTCGGCCCGCGCAGGTTTCGCGGGACATAACGTTCAAGTTTGCGCGTCCGTCGGACCGATTAAACGGTTGTCATTGCTCCGCGACTGCAGCAGCAGACACCCCGGGAAGGGCGGCCGATTCGGCCGCCCTTTTTCGTTGAGTTGGAAAGGAAAAAGGCGGGAGGGTCCACACGACCGCCCTCCCGCCGGTTTTGGCGCCCACAAGCCCGCGTACGAATGCGAGTCCCGTGATCCACCGTTGCCCGCGGGTGACCACCTCCCGCTCGCAGGCCGTCCGTGGCTGTCGGGCGGAGGCAGCATATCACCCGGCCGGACCAAATCGAGAACAAAATCGGACGGCCGAGGTTTTTCTCCGGAGAACGTCTCGGCGCGGCGAATTTGCGATTGCGCGCCATGCCCTGCGCCTGGCGCGTGGCGCGCTCATGCCTGCGGTTCGAGCAGGGCGATGACCGCGCCGGCGGGATCGCGGATGACGCAGCAGGTGGCGCCGACGCGTGCGACCACCGCGCCGCCGAGCCGCTCGCACGCCGCGACGCTCGCCGCCAGGTCGGCGACGGTGATGTAGGGAATCCATTGTGGCGGCAGCTTCGCGTTCTCGCCCCGGGCGTGGCAGACGCCGGCGGCGGGCTTGTCGCCGCCGCGTGGCGTCATGTTGTAGTCGTCGTAGTCGCCCATCCGCACCGGCGACGGCTCCCACCCGATCAAGGCGCGGTAGAAGTCCCGAATGCCCGCCGCGTCGGCGACGGTCAGATCCAGCCATGCGATCGTGCCTGCGTTGAATCTCGGTCCCGACATGAGGCTTTCCCTTTCATTTGTCGAATGAGGGCTGCGATGTTGGCAGAGTCGTCGTGGGTTGGACTGCGGCGGTGGCGGGCGCGGTGGCCGACGGTTGGGGCGGGACGCCGCGGGACTGCGCGTAGAGGAGCATGCCTTCCATCAGCGCCGTGGCCGTGGCCGGGTCGTACCCGAGAATGCCGTCGACCGGCTCGCCGACGAGGCCGGCGCTGAGGTCTTCGCGGCTGAAGAAGACCGCCGTCCGCCGGCCGGCGCTGAGGCCGCGGAGCTTGGCCCGGCGGCGTTCGACCACCTTGTCAGCCGCGTATCCGCGAAAACCGACTGCGTCGACCCGGTTTCCCGGGTAGTTGAAGACCAGGTGAGTCTCATCCAGCAGTTCGGGCCGGGCGTTGAAGATCGCCCTCAGTTCGTTTTCGGCCGAGTCGGCGAACAGGACGTCGCCGCCCGCGGCATCGACGATCACGGTCCCGCCGGCCGCGACGAATTGCTTCAGGGCCGATCGCTGCGCGGGCGTGAGCGTGAATCGCCCGGTGCCGGTCAGGTGCGCGACGTCGTGCCCGCCGACCGCCTCGGGTTTCACGACATCGGTCGTCAAGTCGAGCCCGTAATGATTGTGCAGGATCGCGTTCATTCTTGCCCACCCCGCCGGCTCGGGGTCGGGGTTGTCACCCACATCGAGGCGGGCGACCTTCAGCGTCGCAACGGCTTTGATCGCGGGGTTCGGCGTGACCCAATACGTGTCCCCCTTGGTCAGCAGATTCTTCTTGTCGGTGGCGTAGAGAAAGATGTTGGCCCCCAGGCCGAACAGCGGCGCCGACTGCGAGGAATGCTGCTGCCATGCGCGCGACGCGTCCGCGTCCGGGATCAACACCATCAGCTTCCGGACGTTGTTGGTCAGCTCGAACACCCTGGGTTTGACGCGAAACTCCTTGAACTGCTCGGCGAATAAGAAGTCGTTGCCCGCCGTCTGCCGCCATTCGTATTTCGGGAAAAGCTTGTGGCCCAGCTCCCGGAAGCTCCGCGAGAACGCCTCCCGTCCGCAGTCCGCGTTGCCGAGAATCAGACCGCCTTCCTGCGCGAACGTGCGCAGCTTCGCCTGCTCCTCGGCGGTGAAGTTCAGCGGCTGGCTGCCGCCGATGTAGAGGATCGGCGCATCATGCAGTTCCTCGGGCGCGACGCGGAGGTTCACCACCTGCCAGTTGTAGTACGACTCGTCCTGTTTTCCCGCCCATTTGGCGAGGTTCGCCACGTCGCGAGGCCGCTCGTCCCACGGCTCGTTGACCTTCGGGTCGCCCTCGTACTCGAGCTTGTTCATCATGACCGGCGCGCGGCCGCGGGCGAGAAAGAGGAGCGCGAAGCTCGTGTCCACCAGCGGGATCAGGTTCGCGGTGGTATTCCACGACCCGTCGGCGTTCTGTCGGGCGACAAGGGCGTCGGCCCCGAGCTGGTACCAGTCCTTCGTGCCGAAGTATTTGCGGCCGCTGGCGGTGCCGATCCGCTCAATGCCGTACAGGGTGTAGAGGCTGTCGCCGAGCGTCGTCTCGATGTTCTTGTCCATCCAGGCCAGGCCGCGTTCGATCGGTTGGTTGCGGATGCCCCCTTTGCAGACGGCCCAGTTCTCCTCGGTCGTGTAGTCCTGGGTGATGAAAAGCGTCGCGACGCCAGCCGCGGTCATCGACGCGCGGACGACAGAGTATTCCTGGCTCCGCGTGTTGTAATTCCACCCGCCGTCGCGCAGTTGCGCGCGTTTCCACGCGACGTCCTGGATCTGCCAGTAGCGGCTGGGGATTTCCCCGCCCGCCTCGGCCAGCGCCCACATGCCGAGCACCGCATACTGGCTGTTGCTCCGGTCAAACCAGCCCGGCGGCTGGGGGCCGCCGATCTTCTGCGGGGTGAGTTGCCGCGGGGCCTCGGGCTGATCGGTGCCGTTCGCCGAGCCGACCCAGTACGAGTAGAAGCCCCCGATGTCGCCCCACAACTGCGGCGAGTTGATCGCGCTGGGCGGCGGCTGGTTCATGCCCATCAGGAGCATCGCGGTGTTGCGCTTAACGAACTCGCGCGTCTCCTTTTCCGGCAGGAACGTGACGATCTGCGAGCTGAGGCCCAGCGCGTAAGTGCCCTGCAGGTTTGCGGTGAGCAGAAAGTGGATCGGCTTCTGCATCTCCTCGGCCCGGCGGTCGACGCCGCTGGCCAGCAGCGCGTAGGTGGCGAGGGCCGTATACCCACCCCATTGCGTGTAAGCGGCCGAAAAGATCGAGTCGTCCATCGCCCGCACCTGCTTGGGCGCAGGCGCGATCTCCCACGTTCCATCCGCTGCCCGGTGGGCGAGCAGGTACTTCTGCCCCCGTTCGATCGCCTGCTGCACCTGCTGCGGCGTTGCCGCCCGGGCGGGGGCGGCCGACGCCAGCCACGCCGCCAGTACACCGATCACACCGGTCTTGAGCCAACAAGCCAACGAATCGTGTTCCATGGCTTTGCCTCGGCGACGTTCTGGGCTTTTGTCGTATTGAACCACAAGCCGCAAACATTTGCATCGAATTAATTATCGGACGGGCGCATTCGTCTTCCAGCGCGACGGTGGCGGCGACCTTCACTCCTGTGTCGCCTGAGCCGATTGGGAGGGATGTAGCGGCCTTGCGCGACCCGCCAGGCCGGCCCCCGGAGCCCGCGCCCAATGAACCGCCGATCCCATGTTTCCTCGCGACCCACCGCCCGGCGGCGCGGACGTCTGGAGGTGCTTCGGCCTCGAATCGAGCCGCTCAACCCGCGAATCCTGATGGACGCCGCACCGGCGATCAGCATAAATCCGGCGCCGCTCGCGTATTTCGAGAAGCAGGGTCCGGCGACGATCGATCGCAACTTGACCGTCTCGGCCGAGGCGAACGCGCAACTCGAAGCCGCGACGGTTCGGCTGATTGGATACGAGAGTGGCGAGGACGTCCTCGGCGTCGACGCCCCAAACGGTCTGGCCACGTGGTGGGACCCGAGTCGTGGCGTGTTGGCGCTGACCGGCGCGGCCCCGGCATCCACCTACCAGGCCGCTCTCCGTTCGATCACCTACGCGGACCTGAGCGCGAACCCGAGCACGTCGCCGCGGATCGCCGAGTTCCTCGTGACCGACCGCCAGTTGATCAGTCAGGCGGCCGACCGGGGTATCTCCATCGTGGCGACGAACGACCCGCCGAGCGTTTTGGCACCGCCGGGCCAAACCCTCGTCGCCGGCGCGACGCTGACCTTCGGAGCGGCGGGTGGTAATTCGATCGTCGTCAGCGACGTGGACGCAAACGGCGCGGCTGAGCAGGTCACGCTGGCTGCCACGCACGGCCGCTTTACACTTGCGGCTTCGCAGGGGCTGAGCTTCACCGTCGGGACCGGCGCCGGTGACTTGACGATGACGTTCACCGGCACGTTGGATCG
>DASXMX010000345.1:0-2388 GCA_036495445.1 Tepidisphaeraceae bacterium | reverse complement strand
TTTCGCGCCGGGCGCGCGGTCCAACGGCGCGCCCGGCGCGAAACCGCACAGCGGTCCTGCGGCTCCCTCGGGCGGCGATGTCGGGCGGCGCCGCGCCGTGCGAGGCATACTGCTTGCGAGAACCGGCTGCGGAGTTTGAATCCCACCCCCACTCCCGCTATCGTCCGCCCCTATGAGAATCGCGGTCATGCCCGGCGATGGCGTCGGCAAGGAAGTCATCCCCGAAGGCCTGAAAGTCCTCAAGGAAGCCGCCCGCAAGTTCGGCTTCACCTACTCGACCACCGACTACCCGTTCGGCGGCGAATACTACCTGGAAACGAAGATCACGTTGCCGGACTCGGCCCTGAAGGAACTGGCCGCCCACGACGCGATCCTGTTCGGCGCCGTTGGCGTCGACCCGCGCGGCTCGGCCCAGATCCCTCAGGGGATCCTCGAGACCGAAATCCTGCTCAAGATGCGATTCGAGCTGGATCAGTACATCAACCTCCGCCCGACCAAGCTCCTGCCCGGCGTCCCGACGCCGCTGAAGAACGCTGGCCCGAACGATATCGACATGATCATCGTCCGGGAGAACACGGAAGGGCTCTACTGTGGCAACGGCGGGTTCCTCTACAAGAACACGCCGCACGAGGTCGCCAACCAGATCGAGGTGACGACCCGGCGGGGCGTCGAGCGGGCGATCCGTTACGCCTTCGATTACGCCAAGCAGTTCGGCCGCAAGAAGGTGACGTTGGTCGCCAAGACCAACGTCCTGCGCTTCGCCCACAACTTGTGGCAGCGGGCGTTCGAGGACGTGAAGGCGGATTACCCGGGCATTGCGACGGACTATCATCACGTGGACGCCTGCACGATGTACATGGTGACCAAGCCGCAGGTGTACGACGTGATCGTGACGACGAACATGTTCGGCGACATCATCACGGACCTGGGCGCGGCGATCCAGGGCGGGATGGGCATGGCCGCCAGCGGCAACCTGAACCCGACCCGGCAGGCGGCCAGCATGTTCGAGCCGGTCCACGGGAGCGCGCCGGACATCGCCGGCAAGGGTTACGCGAATCCGATCGCGACGTTCCTGTCGGTCGCGATGATGCTCGAATTCCTCGGCCAGAACGCGGCCGCGAAGGCGATCCAGAGGGCGTGCCAGGACGTCGTGGCCGACAAGCGGTACCACACCCGCGACCTGGTCGGGACCGCCAGCACATCGGACGTCGGCGAGGCGGTCTGTGCGAAGATCGCGCCCTAAGATTCGGGGTGTTGTGGGTTGTTGGTTGTGGGTTGATCGTTGAAACGATCCTCGGCCCACAACGTACAACCCACAACCAACAACCAACAAGCATGGCAGAAAAACTCCTGATCATCGGTTCCGGACCCGCGGCGTGGACCTGCGCGATTTACGCGGCCCGCGCGAACCTCAATCCCCTTGTTTACGAGGGCGCGATAACGGAGGAAAACCACCAGCGTGGCACGCTGCCGCTGGGCCAGCTCAACCTCACGACCGAGGTCGAGAATTTCCCCGGGTTCCCCGAGGGCATCCTCGGCCCCGAGCTGATGGTCCGCACGCGCGAGCAGGCCACGCGGTTCGGCACGCGCGTCCAGACCGACGACATCGTCTCCGTCGACCTGAAGCGCCGCCCGTTCACGGCGACCGACGCCTCGGGGAACACGATCGAAGCGCAATCGATCGTGATCGCGACCGGCGCGAGCGCCAATTACCTGGGGCTCGAGTCGGAACACAGGTACAAGAACTTCGGCGTCTCCGCCTGCGCCGTCTGCGACGGCGCGCTGCCCCGGTTTCGCAATCAGCCATTGATCGTCGTCGGCGGCGGGGACTCGGCGGCTGAGGAGGGGACGTACCTCAGCAAGTTCGCCAGCGCGATTCACCTCGTTCACCGCCGGGACACGCTGAACCGCGCCAGCCCGATCATGGCCGAGCGGCTGCTCGCCAACGCGAAGGTAAGGCCCCTCTGGAACAGCGCGGTGGAGGAAGTGCTCGGCGAGGAAGTCACCAATGCCGCCACCGGCGAGAGGCTGCTGAACATGACCGGCGTGCGGATCAAGAACCTCAAGACCGGCGACACCCACACGCTTCCCGCCGCCGGCATGTTCCTGGCGATCGGGCACACGCCGAACACGAAGTTCCTGAACGGGCAACTCGAGGTGGACGACAAAGGGTTCGTCGTGCTGAAAGACCCGTTCCGCACGACGACGAGCGTCGACGGCGTTTTCGCCGCCGGCGACGTGGCCGACCCGGTCTACAAGCAGGCGATCACCGCCGCCGGGATGGGCTGCAAGGCCGCACTGGATGCCGAGCGGTGGCTCGCGGCTCAAGGCGTTCACTGATCACACCAGAGAAGAAGAATTAGCCACAGATGGGGCACAGATCGACAC
>DASXMX010000344.1:0-1811 GCA_036495445.1 Tepidisphaeraceae bacterium | reverse complement strand
CGGCCTGGACTCCTCCGCCGCCACCGCGGTCTTCAACGCCCAAGGGTACGAGCAGGTCGCGCTGGGCGTCGTCGACAACAACCAGCTCGTCTTCGGCGCGCTGTCCAAGTGGACGGTCGGCACGGCCAGCGAGAATTTGGGCGCCAACGACGTGATCGTGAAGTACACGTACGTCGGCGACTACGCCCTGGAGGGCATGGTCGGCGACGACGACGCGGGCATCCTCCAGGTCGAGTACGACAAGGGCGCCAGCAACACCCACAACTGGGCGACCGGCAGCAGCCTGTGGGACGGGCTCTCGGACGGCAACGAGGCCGGCGTGTTCAAGATCCAGTACGGGGTGGGCACCGGCGGAAGCAACGGGCCGCAGTTGTGAACGAGGGCAGCGCCAGGCTGCCGGGTATTCGAATGCGAGCAATCCCGCGGCCGCCCCGCCACCGCCGAAGAACTCGCCCGCACCTTCACCCGCGCCCCGGTCGACAAGGTCACCGACCTGCTTGAAACCCTCGCCACCCTCGGCCAAGCCCGCGCCGCGGGCGAGGGGCGGTTCGTCGCGTGACGGGGAGCAATACATCGAGATTTGACGATTGCATGGCAGCACACGCAGATTTATGATCTGCCCTGATTCGCGTCCGGGTACCCAAGCCGCCGATCCGCACGGCGACCGGGGGGCTGCATAGATCCAGGAAAACCAGGGTAAATGACCCAAGCGAGCGATCGAGCCGCGGCGACGGAGCGATCCAGCCGCTAGTCGCAACCCAGGGCCGAACGGCCGTTCAAGACCATTCCATTGGGAGGAGCATCTCGTGGCATCGACGACGAATGTGCCGCCGGACCCCTTTGCCGGGCGTCACCCGGCGCAGCCTCAAGCCGGCGCGCCCAATGCCGGCCGTCGGCGTTCCCGGCGGGTCGCGCGAGCCGTCAGCTCGGCCTTGCGGCCGCACTTGGAAGCGGTGGAGAGCCGGGTCTTCCTTTCCGCATACACGCTCAAGCCGTTGATGGGCCAATTCAGCGTCAACGCCACTGGCGCCAATCCACGTTCGACGCTCATCGCCGATGCGAGCGGAAACCTATTTGGGACGGCCACCACCGGCGGGCCATACGCGGACGGCACCGTGTTCGAGATCGCCAACGGGTCGACCGCAATCACGATGTTGGCATCATTCGACGGGACTAACGGACGTAATCCCGTCGTGGGCGTGGTGCAGGACGCCTCGGGGAATCTCTACGGGACGACCCATCAGGGCGGCGCCAACGATGAAGGGACGGTCTTTGAGCTTCCCGCGGGATCCAACTCGATCACCACCCTGGCCTCGTTCGATGGATCGAACGGCGCAGGCCCTCAAGCCGGGCTCACGCTGGACGCCTCGGGCAATCTCTATGGCACGACCACCGCCGGCGGAGCCTATGACAGCGGCACGATTTTCGAGATCCCCGGTGGCAGTTCAGGCACGCTGACGACCCTTGCCTCGTTCAACGGGTTGTCCGCCACCTACGGCGGCCTCGTGCTGGACGCCTCCGGAAATCTCTATGGGACGGCTGCCTCGGGCGGGGCGGACAACTACGGCGCCGTCTACCGGTTCATTAAGGCCACAAGTTCGATTCAGATTTGGGCGTCATTTAGCAAAACCGACGGCGCGGTGCCGTATGCCGGCTTGACATGCGACGCCGCGGGCAATCTGTACGGCACAACCTCTCAGGGCGGCGCGTATGGCGACGGCACCGTCTTCGAGATGGGGGCCACCTCGGCGAAGATCACGACGCTCGTCTCCTTCAACTCCACCGATGGATCAGGACCGCTCGCCTCGGTG
>DASXMX010000343.1:0-13815 GCA_036495445.1 Tepidisphaeraceae bacterium | reverse complement strand
AGAAGGGATTGGAGCTGTCCATCTCAGATGGTTTTCTTTGCGTTTTCCTTTGCGTCTTCGCGTCTTTGCGGCGCATTTTGCATTTCGATTCGCGCCGCGGACGTCGAACATTCCCGCTTCCCCCCGCGTTTTACTTTACTGGGCGCGTAGGATAGGGTGCGCGGTTTCCAACTTTTGCGGAGCAGGCAGGAATGGCCAAGAAGGCCCAGCAGCAACAGATTCAGTCGGTGGCGTTCGTGAGCCTCGGGTGTCCGAAGAACCTGGTGGACAGCGAGCGGATGCTCGGGCTGTTGGCCGGGGACGGGCTGGCGATCACGCCGGACGCGGCCGAGGCGGACGCGATCGTGATCAACACGTGCGGGTTCCTCGAGGCGTCCAAGACCGAGTCACTGCAGGCGATCCGCGAGGCGATCGAGATGAAGCACGCCGGGCGGTGCAAGCGGGTGGTCGTGGCCGGGTGCCTGGTTCAGCGCCACAAGACCAAGCTCCTGTCCGAGGTCCCCGAGGTCGATCGCCTGGTCGGCGTGTTCGATCGCGAGCACATCGTCGAAGCCGTCCGCGGCAAGGCGAACCCGCGGCAGGAGCATGGGCATTACTTGGGGAAGTATCACGATCTGTCGCGCGAGTTGATGGAGAAGGGTTCAGGGTTCGGGGTTCAGGGTTCAGGCGCGCAAGCGATGCCCGCCTCCGACCTGAACCCTGAACCCTCTTCGAGCCTGAGCCTCAGAGCCGAAGGCCGAACCCTGAACCCTCATCCCAAGGAGACGAAGACCAACCGCCTCCCGGTCTTTGAAGACGACCGGGCGCGACTTCGCCTTACGCCTCGTCACTACGCCTACCTGCGGATCAGCGAGGGGTGCAACCAAGGGTGCGCGTTCTGCACGATCCCGTCGATCCGCGGGCTCATGCGATCCAAGCCGATCGAGCAGATCCTGGCCGAGGCCAGGGAACTGGCGGCCGACGGGGCGGTCGAATTGAACCTCATCGGCCAGGACACCACCAGCTTCGGCACCGACATCGGCTACGGCCCCGGCCTCTGTGGCCTGCTGAAGACGCTCGACAAGGAGCTGAAGGACGTCCACTGGCTCCGGCTGATGTACGCCTACCCGTCGTGCTTCACCGACGAGATGATCCGCACGATCGCCGACGCATCGCGCGTCGTGAAGTACATCGACATGCCGCTGCAGCACATCAATGACGAGATCCTGACGAAGATGAAGCGGCGCGTGACGCGCAAGCAGATCGAGACGCTATTGGAGAAGCTGCGAACGTGGGTGCCGGGGATCGCGATCCGCACGACCTTCATCGCGGGCTCGCCGGGGGAGACGGATGAGCAGCACCAGGAGCTGGTGAAGTTCGTGAAGGACTTCGGGTTCGACATGATGGGCGTCTTCCCGTACAGCCCGGAGCCGGGGACGCCGATGGGCCGGATGGAGGGGCAGATCCCCGACGAGGTGAAGCGGCAGCGCGTGGAAGAGCTGATGCTCACGCAGCAGGAGGTCGCCTTCGCGCGGGCGAAGTCGCAGGTCGGCCGCACGATCGAGGTGCTGGTGGACCGGCCCGCGGGCCGGGACGCGGCGGATGGATACGTCGCCCGCAGCCACAGCCAGGCGCCGGACATCGACTCGGTGACGTTCGTCCGCGGCGGGGAGAAGCTCCACCCCGGTCAACTCGTGCAGGTGAAGGTCACCGATTTCCAGGCGTATGACCTCGTCGCGGAAGTCGCGAAGAAGCGAACCCGCGGGCTGGCGGTGTTAAAGGGATAGCGTTGTGGTGCAGCCTTCCAAGGCTGCACGTGCAGGCCTGGAAGCTTGCACCACCATTCGGGCGCCCGCTCATTTATTCGAGCAGTTCCGCCCTACAATTCTGCCGTGCGGTGGCTGCTGATTCATCTCGTGATGCTCTATCGCGTGACGCTCGGCCCGCTCCTGGGCGGGCAATGCCGGTACACGCCGACGTGCAGCCAATACGCGATTGATGCCATTAACAAGTACGGCCCCTGGTCCGGGGCATGGCGTGCGCTCAAGCGGATCAGCCGGTGCCATCCCTGGGGCGGCCGGGGATACGATCCCGCGTAGGGGCGAATCTTGTATTCGCCCTTTTCGTTGCGATGGCGAAGAGGGAGAACACGAGGTTCACCCCTACGCCGGGCGAACACAAGGTTCGCCCCTACAGCAATCGCTTCAGCTTCTCGAATCGCTTTTCCACCCGCTTCTTCAGCAGCTTGTGCCCCGGCTCGTACTCGTGCCCGGCCCGGGCGACCTGGAGGAAGAGCTTGACCATGTTCCGCCAGTCGTTCAGGTCGATGTATTCGGGCCCAATCTTTTTCTTCGCCACGTCCATGTTGTGGTAGTTGCCCAGAGCGACGCAGATCGACGCGGCGGCGAAGCCGTAGATGTCGTAAACGGTCGCCTCGCACGTTCCGCCGGGCATCAGGGCGCGCTGGTATTGGAACGACTTGTCCTTTTTCTGCAGTGCCGCGGCTTGCTGCGTGATGAAGTAAGTCAGATCCGAGTTGAAGACGCTGGTCTTGTCCCCCACGCGGATGATCGCGCCTTTGCCCTGCGGCGCGTACGGCTGCATCGCCGAGCATTCGATGGCGATCAGGCGGTCGGACTTGCGCAGCAGCTTGGGCTGGAGCGACGCCGCGATCGCGCCGATGAACCCTTCCTCCTCCGCCCGCGTGAGCAGCACCGCGACGGTCGCCTGCGGCGGACGATTGGCCAGTTCCGCCAGCATCGCCAGCGCGGCCGCGGCGCCTGCCAGGTCGTCGCACACGCGGCTGAAGAACTTGCCGTCCTTGGTCCGCCCTTCCCCCTGGTCCCACATGCCCGCACACCCCTTGCAGACCGGCTCCGCGACGCGGATCACGGCCCGCTCGGGGTAGCCGCGGTCCTTTCCGACGGTGAAGTCCTGCACGACGCCAGTGACTTCCCGACCATCATCGAAGAACCGGACACGGCTCCCCTTGAAGAATTCGGCCTTCACCCCGCCGCGGAAGAACGCGCGGACCGTGCGATCATCGAGCATCCGCTCGGCGACGAAGCCCGGATGATCCATGTGGGCGGTGAAAACCCACCGCTGGCCGCCGCGGCTCTTGCCGGGCAGTTCGATCAGCAGGTTGCCATGCGCGTCGTTTTTGAGCCGGAGGCGCGGGTGTCGCCGAACGAACTCGCGCACGTACTCGACAACATCGCGCTCGACGAACGGGGCGGTGGGAATTGAACAGAGTTCCTGGAGGATATCCATGAATGTCCTCTTCCCGGCCGGTTCGTTGATGGGGGCTCGGGATGAAGGGTAGAATGATAGTGCCGCGCATTCGAAAGCGGCAGAGCGCGAGGGCGTATGACAGTCGTTTCAAAGCCGATCATTTCCTCTGCCCGCGACGTGCCGGAGCTCCACTCGGGCGACCGAATGACCCGCGAGGAGTTCCATCGCATCTACGAGCAGATGCCCGAGAACTTCAAAGCCGAATTAATTGGAGGGATCGTCTACGTGGCTTCACCGCTGAAGTTGCCGCATGGCAGGAATCATCTTCCGTTGGCAACCCTTATCTACTTGTACAAGGCGGGCACGCCGGGCGTAGATGCGGGCGACAATGCGACGGTCGAGTTGGGTGACGAGGACGAACCGCAGCCCGACCTCTTCGTCCGAATTCTACCCGAGTACGGCGGGCAGTCCGGCACATCGCCCGACGAGTATGTGGCCGGCGCTCCCGAACTGATCGTCGAGATCGCCCACAGCAGCCGGTCGATCGATCTGCATCGAAAACGCGAAAGTTACGAGCGGCATGGCGTGCTCGAATACCTGGTGTTCTCGATCAAAGACCGACAATTCCGCTGGTTCGACCTTCGGGGCGGCCAAGAGCTATCGCCCGATCCCGACGGCGTGATCCGCGTTCGGACCTTTCCCGGTTTGTGGATCGACGTGGCAGCGGTTCTTGCGGACGACGCGACCAAGCTGGTGAACGTGTTGAATCAGGGCTTGGCCAGTCCCGAGCACGTCGCGTTCGTGAACCGATTGGCAGCCGCACGCGCGGCGACCAAATGAGAACGCCGCCTGCGGGTTCGCGAATCGGGGGCGTCCCTTCGTTCGCGAAGCCGCAAGCGGCGTCATGGAATGGCGAGCCTCTCTTAGCGAGCCTCACCCCGCCTTGCGCATCGACAGCCCCGCGGCCTTGGCCAGCGCCTCGGCCTTGTCGGTCTTCTCCCAGGTAAACGCACCGTTCTCGGGCTTGCGGCCGAAGTGGCCGTGGCGGGCGGTCTGCTTGTAGATCGGCCGCAGCAAGTCCAGGTGCTTGATGATCCCGCGCGGGGTGAGCGGGAAGTGCTGCCGGATCAGCTCCGCAATCTGATCCTCGGGGATCACGGCGGTGTTCTCGGTGCTGACCGTGACGCTGACCGGCTGGGCCACGCCGATCGCGTAGGCGAGCTGCACCTCGGCGTTCTGAGCCAGGCCGGCGGCGACGATGTTCTTGGCGATGTAGCGCGCCATGTAGCAGGCGCTGCGGTCGACCTTCGAAGGGTCCTTCCCGCTGAACGCCCCGCCCCCGTGCGCGCCGCGGCCGCCGTAGCTGTCGACGATGATCTTGCGGCCGGTCAGGCCCGTGTCCCCGTGCGGGCCGCCGACGACGAACTTCCCGGTCGGGTTGATGTGGAAGATGATCTCGTCGTTCCACAGCTTCTTGGGAATCACCGGCCGGATCACCTTCTCGATGATCTCGCGCTTGGCCTTCTCGCTGATCGCGTCCTTCTTCTTATCGAGCACCGATTCGTCGTGCTGGGTGGAGACGACGACGGTGTGGACGCGCGTCGGCCGCTCGTCGACGTATTCGATCGTGACCTGCGACTTCCCATCCGGGCGGAGCCACGGCATCTTGCCCCGCTGCCGCTGGAAGGCCAGGCTCTCGACGATCCGGTGGGCGAGGTGGATCGGCAGCGGCATGAGCATGTCGGTCTCATCGGTGGCGTAACCGAACATGAGGCCCTGGTCGCCGGCGCCCTGCTCCCGCTCGTTGTCCTCCGCCTTGTCGACGCCGCGGGCGATGTCGGGGGACTGGCTGTGGATCGCGGTCAGCACGCCGCAGGAGTCAGCATCGAATCCGATCTCCGGGTGGACGTAGCCGATTTCCTTGATCGTCTCGCGGGCGATCTGGGCCGCATCGACATAGGCGTTGGTGGTCACCTCGCCGGCCAGGACGACCTGGCCCGTGGTGACGAGCGTCTCGACCGCCACGCGGCTCTTGGGGTCCTGAGCGAGGATCGCGTCGAGGATCGCGTCGCTGATCTGGTCGGCCACCTTGTCCGGATGGCCCATCGTCACGGATTCGCTGGTGAACAGATGCGAGCTGCGTCGAAATTCGGGGGACACTGTTGCTCCTGTGGGTTGGCCCGATTGGGAACTTCCCTGCTGAACAGAACGCTTACGGCCCTATCAGCCGAAAACGGGGAAAGTTTGGAATGTACTATAGGAATTTGGGGCGGGCAAGGACGCGCGGTTTATCGGATGTCATGGAAGTGTCATGCTCCGGGCGACTTTCGCTTATTCCCTTCCCCCGGAGTACCGGCGGAGGGAGACGGATCAGCCGAGCGCGGCACGGGTCTCGGACTCGACACCGCCCCGCTGTTCGCATCGGAAAACCGGAGCAACGCGTCCTTCCAATGTTCCGCGTAATCGACGCCCACGCGAGGCGACCGGATGATCTGCACCTGAACGTCCGGCGCCTTCGTCACGTAGAGCGTGTCCCCGGTCAGGTCCCGGGCATTGTCGGCCCGGGTGATCCGCATTCCCCGGGCGAACCGGCCGGGGCCGGAAAGATTGGCTTCCCATCCGTCCAGCGGTTCGGCGGCCCGAACCAGCAGGGCCTGCGCATCGCCCTCCGCCGACGCGACGATGTTGAACATTTCGTGCATGCCGTAGATGAAATAGACGTACGCGCGGCCCGGTGGGCCGAACATCACCTCGGTCCGCTTCGTCCGCCCCTTGGACGAGTGCGATGCGAGGTCCTGCGGCCCCACGTAGGCTTCCGTTTCGACGATGCGCGCGCGAAGGGTTTGCCCGTCCAGGTGGTGAACGATCACCGCGCCGATTAGGTCGAATGCGACGTCGATGGCGGGACGACCGTAAAACGCACGGCCCAGCTTCCGGAGTCGGGACCGCGACCCGTTGGAAGAACTCATGCCCCGATCCTAGTCCGCCCGCGCGACGAAACGAACAGTTCGAGTTGCTGACTGCCTCCCGGGTGGCATGGGCATGTACTCATGCCCGTGTCTCCCATTCGAGGAGCACGGGCATGAGTACATGCCCATGCCACCCAAGACGCGCCTGCGATGCCGCTCGATGAGCGATTCGGCAAGGACGTGACGCGCGCGAGTAATTCCTTTCAAAACGGCTGACTCAGCCCCGCCCAGATGCCGAACTGCTCGTTCGAGGCGGCGATGTCGAACCGCACAACTGTGTCGTTCGCCAGCAGTCGGATGCCGAAGCCGGCGTCCCCCTTGAGGTGGCTGAACAGGTTGCCCGAATACTCCGGCCCCACGCGGCCGATCTCGCCGAAGATCACGAACTGCATCCAGGTGAGATCGGCCTTCTTAAGGATCCCGATCTGCCCCAGCGGGTTCCAGACCGGGGTGAGTCGCAGCTCGGCGTCCATGTAGACCGCCGCGCGGTCCCAGAACCGGTTGTCGGGGTAACCGCGGAACCGCGTGCTTCCGCCGAGCGTCGCGCCGTCGTAGAACGGCGGCCCGTCGAACACCTGCCGCCGGCCGCCCACGTTGACCTGGCTCCAGGTGAGCGAGTAGCTGGTCCAGAAGTCCATCGCGATGACTTGCTGGCGGAACAGCTTCGACCGGCCCAGGTCGAAGTATTGCGCGTACTCCGCCGCGACGTTCGTCCACGGGTTGGAGCTGTCGAACCATCCGAAATCGCGGCTAATCACGAACCGGGAGAGATTGCCGGAACTGGGGTTCAGCGGGAAGTCGGTATTGTCGTAAAGTACCCCGAATCGAAGCCCGTTCTCGTCAACCCGCCGGTCGCCCGCACGATTGTCGATCGTCCGGTACTCGAGGAACGGGGTGACGGTCAGGTACGTTCGGCCGGTCGTGAACGGGTTCCACCCGTGCCCGCCGGTCTGGCCCGAATGCACGATCCCGTTTTCCAGCAGGTATCGGTTGATGACCGTGTCGCGGCCGCCGCCGATCGGGAGCAGGTACTTGAACTCGACGTTCGCCCAATTGTCGTTGTACCGGCGGGAGATGAAGTTGTCGTCCGACGAATCGTTGGTGCCGGCCGACTGGTGGGGAAAGGCGATCGGGCCGTTGATGTAGAGCCGGTCAAAGTTGTAGCGGTAGATCCCGAACTGCGTGCCGACGAACAGGCGGTCGATTGGCTTGAGCTGAAAATCGTCGGTGCCGCCCTGGATGCCGTAGGTGTTGTTGATGTCGCCAAAGGCCAGCACGAATGAATCTGACTGCGGCTGCAGCAGGCCGGTGCTGTCCCACACGAACCCGCCGCCGAACCGCTGGGAGGGCGTGTAAAACGCGTACGGCAGGACGAGGAAGCCGGGGTCGTAGCGTTTCTTGTCGTAGGCATCCTGAAGGACGTACTGCCCCCGCGCCGCGAGCGGCCGCAGCAGGAGCAGGAGCAGCATCGGCAAAAGAACCCGGCGGGCCAGCCGCGGCCCGCCGGTCGGTTGACGCCACAGCACGGGCGGCATCCTAAGGGCCGCGCCGCGTTCTGCAAACAGATGGATGCACGTGCGACGTGATACGGCGACAGCGCCGCTCTCATGCCGTTGTAACCGGCTGGGCCGCCGACCGCGTTGCCGCAACCGCCTCCGCACGACGGTTCTCGAGGAATCGCATCCACTCGTCCATCCCTTGGCCGGTCTTGGCCGAGACGTCGAGGATCTGAATGCCGGGGCGAACCGCGAGGATGTTGCGGCAGGCCGCCGCCCGGTCGAACTCGACCGCATCGGCCAAGTCGATCTTGGTCACCACCGCAACGTCCGCGGTATTGAAGATTGTCGGGTACTTCAGCGGCTTGTCCTCCCCCTCGGTGACCGAGAACAGCACGAGCCGCAGGTCTTCGCCCAGGTCATAGCTGGCGGGGCAGACGAGGTTGCCCACATTCTCGACGAAGAGGTAGTCAAGCTCGGACAGGTTCCATCCCTCCAGCGCCCTTTCGACCATGTCGGCTTCCAGATGGCAGACGGTGCCTGTGGTGATTTGCCGCACCGGCGCCCCGCTGCGGCCGAGGCGCTGGGCGTCGTTGTCCGTCGCCAGGTCCCCCACCAGGGCACGGACGCGATACCGCTCCCGCACGAGCGACAGCGTCTTCTCCAGGAACGTCGTCTTCCCCGCCCCGGGGCTGGAGACGAGGCTCACGACGTAGACGCCCGCGTCGTGGTACCGCTGCCGCAGCGCGCGGGCGACGACGTCGTTCTGCTTCAACACCTTTTGCCGCACCTCGACCAGGCGAGTCTGAGCCATGACTGTCTCCCGGGTTTACGGGGCCCCGTCATTCACGGGACGCGCCACACCAGCAGTGTACCCTATCGGGAATGCGATCGGTCGAGAACTGTTCTTTCGTCCGATCCCTCCGGGGTGGCATGGGCATGTACTCATGCCCGCGCTATTCGACTGGAAGACACGGGCATGCGTACATGCCCATGCCACCCATTGAGGTCCGATGGTTGAGCAACAGTCGTCGGGGCCATACAAAGAATCCGATGTGCAACCGTGACCGCCCCTTGTCCGCCCGCTCCGCGCCCATTTCTATCCTGCTTCTGGTCCTGCTGTCGGGATGTAATCATCGCTCAGGCCCGAACGTGTTGACCGTCTATTGCGCCGTAGACGAACCCTACGCCTCGAAGGTCTTCGAAGATTTCGAGAAGCAAACCGGCATCCACATCGCCCCGCTCTACGACATTGAATCGAGCAAGTCGATCGGCCTGGGCGGCAAGCTTGAAGCCGAGCAAGACCACCCGCGGGCCGACGTCTGGTGGGGCAGCGAGGCGTTCCTCACGACGCGCCTCGCGGACGAGGGGATCTTCGAGAAATACGGGTCCCCCGCCGCCGCGGATATTGATCGGAAGTTCAAGGATCCCGACGGCCTCTGGGCCGGGGTCGGCCTGCGGGCGCGCGTGCTGGCCGTCGGACAGCCCAGGCCGGGATTCCCGATCAAGGGGCTGACGGACCTGATCGACCCTCGGCTGAAGGGCAAGGTCGCGATGTCGCGCCCGAACGCCGGGGTCACTGGCGCGCACCTTGCGGCAATGTACGCCGTCTGGGGGCCGGAACGGGCGCGGGATTTTCTTCGCAAGCTTCGCGCCAACGGCGTCGTGCTCCTGGGCGGAAACGCCGAAGTCGCCGACCAGGTCGGCGCGGGATCCTACGTGCTCGGTCTCACCGACAATGACGACGTGGCCAACGCCCAAGCCAACGGCGGCAAACTCACCAGCGTTGTCCCCGACCAGGACGGCGAAGGCACCCTCGCCATGCCCACCACCATCGCCCTCGTCAAAGGCTCCAGCCATCCTGAGCTGGCCAGAAAACTCATCGACTTCCTCCTCAGCAAGCAATGCGAACAAAAGCTGATGGCCCTCGGCCTGGCCCAATGGAGCGTCCGCGCCGGCCCGAACGGCATCACGGCGATCGACCTCGACTACCGCAAAGCCGCCGACCTCTTCCCACAAGCGATGCGGGAGGGAACCGCGATCCTCGAAGGTCACGAGTGAACCCATGTGGCACAGCCGCCCTCGGCTGTGATTTCATCGGGCAACACGTGAAGACGTAGAACGTAAGCAGACCCGTTACGTTTTACGTCTTTACGTTTTACGGGTATGCCTCACCCGTACCCCAGCTCGTCCAAATCCTCCTCATCCAACCCGAAATGATGCCCGATCTCGTGGAGAACGGTCTTGCGCACTTGTTGCACAAGTTCCTCCTCGTTCTGACTGACCCATTCGATCGGTTCCTGAAAGATGTAAATGACGTCCGGCAGACGGCCCGAGTCCTCGACGCTGCGCTCAGTGAGCGGGCGTCCTCGGTACAGCCCGAGGAGCAAATCCCGCTTGCCCAGGCCGAGTTGCTTGAGTTGAGCCGGGCTCGGCTGGTCGCGCACTTCGACGGGGACTTCCTCCAGGAAGCCGGCAAACCGCTCCGGCAGTTCGTCGAGCGCCCGCTCCACGAGTTCGCCAAATCGCCGTTTGCTCACCCGGTAAGGCATCGCTAGAATCCTCGCAAACAGTTTAAGATCTTACGATTGCACCCTCGCGGATGGCGAACGCGGCGACTTGACCCGCGGCCCGCCGGTCGCTGATTCGAGGCCCAATTCATGCGGTGGATCTCTCTGTCCCTTCTCGCGTTGTCGCTGTGCATCACCGGCTGCGGCACGCCCAGTTTCCTCATCACGCCGGTGGCCAATTCCAACAAGCTCAACGAGGAAGAGATCTCCGCCGGCAAAGGCTGGTCGCCCGGCAAGGTCGCGATCATCCCGGTTGAAGGGATGATCGCCAATGTCCGGACCGGCGGCCTCCTCCAGGCGACAGAGAATCCATTGAGCCTCTTCACCCAGCAGCTCGAGGCCGCCGAGAAGGACCCGGCGGTGAAGGCCGTCGTCCTCCGCGTCAATTCGCCCGGCGGCACCGTCACCGCTTCCGATGCGATGTACCAACTGGTTAAGCGCTTCAAGGCCCGTACCGGCAAAGTCGTCGTCGCCTCGGCCCAGGAGATGGACGCCAGCGGCGCCTACTACGTGAGCTGTGCGGCCGACAAGATCGTCGCCCAGCCCACCAGCCTCGTCGGCAGCATCGGCGTCGTCTTTGAAACGATGGAGTTCGAAGGCACCCTCGCCAAGATCGGCGTGAACGCCGACGCGATCAAGAGCGGCTCGCTCAAGGACATGGGCTCCCCCTTCCGCGCGATGAAGCCCGAAGAGCGGGCCGTCATGCAAGGGATGGTGGAGGAGTACTTCACCCGTTTCGTCGGCATCGTCAGTGGAAATCGTCCGGTGAGCGAGCAGCCCGTCGCCGACCTGACCAAGTACGGGCAATCGACCTACGGCGGCACCTACAGCGGCCGCGTCTTCAGCGGCGAACGGGCACGCGAGCTGGGCCTCGTTGACCAAACCGGCCTGCTCGAAGACGCCATCGAGCTGGCCAAGAACCTCGCCCACGCCAAGGACGCCGCCGTCGTGATGTACACCCGCCCCTACGGCTACGGCGGATCGATCTACGCCAGCAACACGCTTCCCCCGCCCAAGGCGGACACGATGCAGCTCGAACTGCCGGGGGCGAACTCCCTGCTGCCGGCCGGGTTTTATTATCTTTGGATGCCGGGCCGATGATCTCGATTACCTGCACGAACTGCCGGGCCAACCTGACGATCGACGACGCGTTCGCCGGTGGCGTCTGCCGCTGCCAGTATTGCGGCACGATCCAGACCGTCCCGGCCAAGTCGCGCGCCACCGCGCCGGCCGCGGCCGCATCGAACGGCGGCGGCGCCTCCGCCGCGCCGTCCAAGCCCGCGCCTCCCCCCGCCGCCCCCAAGGCCCTCTATCAGAACAAGGCCCGCGTCCGGCAGGCGACCGGCGCCACGACCGACATCGGCCTGGACGACCTGGCCAACGCCGTCCACAGCAGTGGCCTGACCGGCAGCGGCTTGGCCAGCCGCCGGCACACCGCCCCAACCGCCGCCGGCCCCGGCCAACCGACGTCGCGCAAGCTGCTGCCCATCCTGCTGATCGCCTGCGGCGTGATCATCGTGCTGCTCGGCGTGATCCTGTTCGTCGTCCTCTCCGCCTATCACAAGCCGGCAACCGGATCCGGCAATGCGACGGGCGGCGGCACCACCCCCGCCGCGACGGCAAGTTCCGACTTCTGCGGCATCCCACTGCACTCGAACAGCACGATCTTCCTGATCGACCGCGGCAACTCGATCAGCGAGCAGTTCGACGCGGTCAAGGCGGCGTGCTTCAAGGCGATCGATGCGTTCGGCCCGGGCCGCAAGTTCCAGGTCATCCTTTGGGACAACGACTCCTCCCCCGCCGAGTTCCCCTCCGCCCAGATGGCCGACGCGACGACCGCCCAGACCGACGCGCTGCACCACTATTTCCAGGACACGATCGCCAGCGGCCGCAGCCGCCTGGGCGGCGTGCTGAAGGAAGCTATCGCCCGCAACCCGCAGGAGATCGTCATCGTCACGGGCAAGGGCGCCGACGACCTGAGCGACGATGACGCCGCCGTCCTGCAAAGCATGATCGGCAAGAACATCCGGATTAACATCGTGCAGGTCTACCCCGTCACCCCCTCCCCCAACCCCACCCTCCAGGAAACCGCCCGCGCCACCGGCGGCCAATACCGCAACGTCTCCGCCCCCCAACTCCGCGACTTCGCGCATTAGCCAGTTTGTCCCGGCTCCGTTGTCCTTTGCCCCTTGTCGGGTGGCATTGGCATCTACCGATGCCAATGGTGTTCTCAGCAAATAGAACCACAGAAAACACGGAAGCCACCCGCTCGCCGCAGGTCCGCGTGGACACGCTCGACCGCCGCGGCGGCGTCATCCGCATCCTCGTCGAACGCCCCACCGGCGTAGCGCAACGCGACGCCCGCCGCGGCCTGGCCACCGACTTCCGCGCCGCCAACCCCCAAGCCACCACCCTCAAACCCGAGCCCCCGACATAAAGGTTCATGGTGATCGACGTGGCCGCCGGGGCGTCCCTCCACGCCATCCCCACAACCCAACCGGCGACACAGCCCGCGACGACCCGCCCGTTCGCCGACTGAGCGCCGCCCTCGGGGGCATCTCGCGGATGGGATTCGGCGGGACAAAAGGGCTCGCTCGACGTCGGCGGCACGCCGGAGATCCGCATCCGCCGGGCCAGTGCGGCACCGCGTGAGGGTTCCGCGTCATCCGCGGTTTCTCCGCCATCGCCATGTAAGCCGCCCGCCATTCACTTTGGCTTGCCGACGTCACCGCGATCGGGACCGGCGTCGGCATTGTCGAGCCGCCAGTTGGGGAGACCGTAATCACCGCATAAGTTCCCACAGCAGCCGAATTACGGCATCCCCAATTCGATCGGCATCTTCCGCTCCGGAGGCCGTCCATGAGGAGCGATGCGCTTTCCCGTAGTCCTGTTCCGGCACTCGCGTGCTTGGAGCCGCCGATGTACGGCCTGTTTTGAGTCCAGCGATCTCGACCAACGCCTTTGCCTTCCACATTGCCTAGCTCAACCAACGGCTCTTCAAGAGTTTTTTAAATTCCGGCCCGGCGAGTAACCGAACACATGTACAGCGGCCGCAGAAGGCACCCCATTTGCAGGACGTCGATCATGGATTCAAGCTACAACGTACCGTCGGACGACTTGATTGAAGATGAGTCAGAACCTGTGTTGAAGCCGGATGGCAAGCTCTGCGTTATAAAGGAGCAGATCATCCGCGATGAAATCAGCGGGCTCACGTTCCAGTTCGAACGGGACGAACGCGGCTATACGGCATTCCGAATATTCGGAAGCACGCTGCCATTTGGAAACTGCGAGATCATTTTCGGCAGCGACGGCACCGAAGCAGCCACCGGCATGCTCGTCCGCGGCTTGTCGAAACCGACCTGGGCGTACCCGGCCAGACCGTCGGCCGCATGATATCACGCGCTCATCCCGGGGGCGGTACCGGTTCTCTCTTTGTACGCCTGGGCAATCTCTTTCTGGCGCCGTTTGGCGCTGTTGGTGATTTCAAACCAGAAGCGCGACGCCGACTTAACCACGGCACCGCCGTTCGAGAAATCGTCGAGAAGCTTCGAACGTAATGTATAGCTCCGC
>DASXMX010000342.1:0-7452 GCA_036495445.1 Tepidisphaeraceae bacterium | reverse complement strand
CTCCCGTCGAACAGCACGGGCATGAGTACATGCCCATGCCACCCGATGGGTACCCCGTGAGGATGTCCGCGGCACGATTCATCGCGTCATCTCATTGGAGTCAAGGACCCGGAACAACTCGGTCGGCGAGAGGCAGGCCATCTCGATGACTCGGTCCTGCCGGTCGGTAATCCAGACGTGCACCGGCCCGTCGCCGGTGCGTCCGTCCGGGTGGAACTCGATGTACGTCCCGTTTGCCGCGCCGGGCCCATTAGTCCCGTTGGACGGCTGGCCGGTCAGGTCGGTGCGAAGCGTGAGCCCCTCGGCCAGTTCCACCCGATTGCCCCACGAACTGTTCGGCGACTCGTACTGCTGCCCAACCTGCTGGACCGTCAGCCAGATGGCCGGCGGGTTGGCCGACGTGTCGAAGTTCAGCCGGTACGACCGCCCATCGTTGATTGCCTGCGTCCGGGCATATTTCGCCAGCGCGACGACCTGAATCGCCGCGTAGTTGGTCTTGCGGCCGATGGCAAACCCGGCCAGCTTCGGCGCCGCGATCGCGACCACGATCGTCAGGATCGCCATCACCAGCAGCAGCTCGACGAGCGTGAAGCCGTCGGCAGCAGGGGCGGAAGTTTTAGGGCCACGCGTTCGCACGGCAGATCACCGCGGATCAGTGGTTGGTGATGTCGTCGGTGCCGCCCTCGTGCTTATCGGGGCCGCCCGACAGCAGGTCGTAGTCCTTCCCACCGTTGCCGGGGCAGCGGTAGATATACGGCTGGCCCCAGGGGTCTGTCGGCATCTTGGAGATGTACGGACGCTTCCAGGTCGTCAGACCGCCCGGGTTCTCCAGCAGCGCGTTGAGCCCCTCCTCGGAGGTCGGGAAGCGGCCGTTGTCGATCTCGAACTGGTCGAGCGCGCCGCCGATGTTCGAGACATCGGTCTTGGCGGCCGAGATCTTCGCGTCCTCGCTGCGGCCGACCAGCCGGGGGACGACGACCGCGGCCAGGATGCCGAGGATCACCATCACCAGCAGCAGTTCGATCAGCGTAAAGCCCCCCGGCGCGCGGCTGGGGCGGCGGATGCGCGTCTTCGACATGGCAAAACTCCTGTTCATAATGTCAACCTGTATCCTTCGAACAGAATCAGTGGACGACTTCCGACAAGCTGAACAACGGCAACAGCATTCCGATCACCACCGTGCCGATCACGCCAGCCATCAGGAACAGCATCATCGGCTCGGCGATTGATACCAACAGGCGAAGCTGGCGGTCGAGGTCGGACTCGTAGGCGGCGGAAAGACGAAGCAACTCCTTGTCCAGCCGCCCGGTTTCCTCTGCGACGGCGATCATTTCAACGACAGAGGGCGGGAACAGTTTGGGGCTGTTGCCCAAGGCCTTGGAGAGCGCCTCGCCGCGCTGCACCTCTTCGATCGCGTGCGACACCGTATCGGCCAACGTTTGATTGCCGATCGCTTCACGGGCAACACGGAGCGAGGCGATCAACGGGACCCCCGCCGTCACCAGCGTCCCGAGCATTCGCGAGAATCGCACCAGGGCGAAATGGCTGATGATCTGCCCCAGGACGGGCGTCGAGAGCATCATGACCTCCAGCCTTCGCTTGCCCACATCGGTCGCCAGGGCACGTTTGACGACGACGACGATCACCACGAGGCCGATCGCAACAAACAACCCGTAATTCTTGACCACGTTGCTGAGGGCAATGATGACGCGAGTGATTAGCGGCAGTTCGCCGCCGAACTGGGCGAAAATCGGGCTGAACCGCGGGATGAAGAACGTCAGCATGAAGATCAGCACGCCGATCGCCAGCACGCCCAGAACAATTGGGTAAACGAGTGCGGCCTTGACCTTGCCCTTAAGGTCCTGCTCGCGGCCGCGGAAGTCGGAGATTTGGGTCAGCACGACGTCGAGGAACCCGCCCGCCTCGCCGGCGCGGACCATCGCGACGTAGACGGTGGAGAAATTCCGGGGGTGTTTGGCCAGGGCGTCGGCCAGCGCCGTGCCACCGACGACGTCGTCGTGGATGTCGCCCCAGAGTTTCTTGGCGTTGGGGTTGGAGGCCTCGCGGCGGAGCAGCGAGAGCGACCGCGCCAGCGACACGCCGCCGGCCAGCAGGTTGGCCAGCTCGCGGGTAAACGACTCGACCGCCTTCCCGGGCACCTTTCCCCCGCCCCGGGCGGCGGCGGCAGCGGCAGCGGCCTTCTTGGCCGCGGCGGCGGCGTCCTTCGCCTCGTCGATCTTCACCGGGCTCAAGCCCTGCCGCGTCATCTGCGACAACGCCGCCGAGCGCGACTCGGCGGTCAGCGTGCCGGTCGTCCGCCGGCCGTCCTTCGCCAGTGCTGTGTACGCGAAAACCGCCATGGCCTACACCTCGCCCATTCCGGACGCCGACATCGACAACTCCTGCTGGCCGACCGCGATGTCCTCGTCCTTGGTCATCCGCAGCACTTCCTCGGGCGTCGTCTTCCCCTCGCGGATCAAGCGCCACCCGTCGGCGCGGAGGCTGTTCATGCCCTGCCGCATCGCGACCTTGCGGATCTCGCGGCTGCTGGCCCGCTCGAGGACCAGCGCTCGCACCTCGTCGGTCACCGGCATCATCTCGAACACGCCCTGCCGCCCGCGATACCCCTGCCCCTGGCAGTTGCGGCATCCCGCGCCGCGGTAGAGCACCTCCGGCACGACATCGCCAAACTCCTGCCGCAGCTTGTCGGCTTCTTCCCCCGGCGCCTCCTGCTTGCACTTGGGGCAGATCAAACGAACCAACCGCTGCGCCAGGATCATCTCGACGGTGGAGGCGACGAGGTACGGCTCGATTTCCATGTCGATCAAACGGGTGGTGGCGCCGGGGGCGTCGTTCGTGTGCAATGTGCTGAAGACCAGGTGCCCGGTGAGCGACGCCTGCACGGCGATTTCGGCCGTCTCACGGTCGCGGATTTCGCCGATCAGCACGACGTCGGGGTCGTGACGCAGGATGGCGCGAAGCCCGGACCCGAACGTCAGGCCCGACTTGGTGTTCACCTGGATCTGGTTGATCCCGCGGAGCTGGTATTCGACCGGGTCTTCGATCGTGATGATCTTCAGGTCGGCGTTGTTGATCTTCGACAGGGCCGCGTAGAGCGTGGTCGTCTTGCCCGAACCGGTCGGCCCGGTGACGAGGATGATCCCGTGCGGCAGGTCGAGCACCTTGTCCCAGATGCCCCGGTCGCGGCGCGACATGCCCAGGTGCTCCAGGCCCAGCGTCGCGTCGCCGCGATCGAGGATACGCAGCACGACCGCCTCGCCGTGGATCATCGGGATGACGCTGACGCGCAGGTCGATCTCGCGGCCGGCGACCTTGAGCCGGATGCGGCCGTCCTGCGGCACCCGCTTCTCGGCGATGTCCAGGTGGGAGAGGATCTTGATGCGGGAGACGATCGCCGCGTGGTACTTGCGGACCTGCGGAGGGATGTTCGCCTCGATCAGCACGCCGTCCACCCGATACCGCACCCGCAACTGGTTTTCGAACGGCTCGATGTGGACGTCGGTCGCCCGCGAGTCCAGCGCCTCGGCCAGCACCTGGTTGACGAACTTGATGATCGACGCGTCGTGGGCAGCGCTGGAGAGGTCGAGGCCGCCGTCGTCGTGGTCTTCCAGGACGGTGACTTCGTCCTGCTCGTTGACGCCCATCGACTGGAGCGTGTCGGCCCCGACGCCGAGATGCTTCTTGATGTATCGATCGACTTCGGTCGCCGGCGCGAGAACCGGCTGAACGTCGAACCCGGTCGCCAAGCGCAGCTCGTCCAGGCCCGTATGGTCGAACAGGCGGGAGGTGAGGACGGCGATCCCCTCGCCGGTGCTTCCGTCGCCATGTCCGTTGTAGACCAGCGGCAGGATTTGCCGCTCGAGCAGGATGCGGGCGGGGAACTTGGCCAGCATCTCCTTGGGCGGCGCGTAGGTAGCGCCGTCCTTTTCCAGGTCGACGAAGGGCACGTCGAAGTAGGCGCCCAGGAATCGCAGGATCTTCTCCTCGGATGCGCCGGCAGCGGCGTGGAGCGCGTCGTCCAGCGGCTTGCCCGAGGCGACGCCATCCTTCACCTGCTGCGCCGCGTCGGCATCGAGCAGCCCTTCGGCCACGAGTTTGGCAACGACGTCTTGCACGGTTGGCGGTTACCTTCCTGCGCTTGCTTGGCTTTTGACTCCCGGCCCCGGGGCAACGATCGGACAACTATCCCGGGGCCGTATCGGCGAGCGGCACGGGCGCCCCGGTGATCGCACGCCGGGACGCCTGTGCCGCCCATTGTAATGACATCCCCATCTTGAGTCGTCTCCTCCCCGGGTCCTCCGCCGGAGGAAGGAAATTCCTTACTCGAGGAAGCCCATCTCGACCATCACGGCTTCCTGCCGCTGGGTGAGCAGGCCCTTGAGTTCCTGCTGGGCGGCAGTCAGATCCTGCTTGGCCTGACTGCGGGCTTGACGGACGGCGTCGAGCTTGGCCTTGATTTCGTCGGGCTTGGCGTCCTTGTTCTCCAGCGTCGTCCGGAGGTCGGCGACCGACTTCTGAACCGCCGAAGCATTCGGGTCTTGCGCGCCGCCGGCACCGCCACCGAACCCGGGGCCGCCCCCGCCCGGGCCGCCTTGACCGCCGCGACGGCCGCCGAACCCGCCGCGTCCGCCCGCGTCGCGCTGGAGCGTCATCACCTTCTCGATCTTGGGCGACAGTGCCTGCATCTCTTCATCCGTCGCGCCCAATTGTTGCTGGATCCGCTGCATTATCCGCTGACGCATCTGGGCCGGGTCGAAGTTCCCGCGGTTCCCGCGGCCACCGGGCTGGCCCGGCTGGCCCGGCTGCCCGCCGGCGCCACCATTGCCACCGGGCTGCGCCTGGCCGAACGCCGACACGCTCAGCGAGCCCACCAGCAGCGAGGTCGCCAGGAATCCGATCTTCTTATTCACCGCCATAGCACGGCTCCTTTCGGGAGGGTTGCAGGGTTTTGAGACGGGCACCCCGAGCGACCCACTCGGGTGCCGGTTGTACCGCCAAACCCAGTGATCTGTTGATGTCTAAGTGCCGGTCCCAACAACATGTGGAACACGGTTCTCCGCCACCACTGATTCGTCCCCCCGCCCCGCCGATTTCTTCCCCTGCAACCCCAAATTCCTCCGACAAGGTCATTGCACCGCCGTCTCAGATTGCACGCCGGCAACGCCCCGCAGCCGCCCCACCGCAAATTCCGGTTGCTTCAATAACCGAACGATTTCCGGCTGGTGCGCCCGGCGGGCCGCGCGGAGCGCGGTCTGCCCCGTGGCATCCGTCGCCGACGGGTCGGCGCCCGCCTTCAGCAGCATTTGAACCACTCGCAAGTTGCCGCACACTGCCGCCTGGTGCAATGGCGTCCACCCCGCCTTGTCCGCCGCGTTCGGATCCGCCCCGTGCGACAGCAAGAAGGCCACCGCCTCCGGCGACCCCAGGCAGGAAATCGCATCGTGCAGCGGCGTGTCGCCCGCCTCGTCCCGCCAGTTCACGTTCGCCCCCGCCCGCAGCAGCATCCGCATCGACTCGATGTCGCCCCGCGTCGCGGCACAGCAGATCGGCGTGTAGCCGTGAACGTCCGGCCGGTTCACGTCGGCCCCGTGCTCCAGCAGCCATGCGATCGCCTCGCTGTTGCCGGACCAGGCCGCCGTTCCCAGCGGCGTCCGGCCGCACGGGTTCAGCGTATTCAGATCCGTCCCGCGCGAAACCGCCGACTCCACCTGCCGCATGTCGCCGTTCTCGATCGCTTCGGTCAAGGAGCCGGGCTTGCCATGAAAGGCATACCACTCCGCCGCACTCGCGCCGACGGCCAGCAAAACCAGGATAAGCACCGCGATTCGTTTCATAGCCCCAAGTCCCGCTTCCGCCCCATATTGCGGCGCCCCCACGGGCAGCACACTGAAGCTTGGTACCCGCCCCCTCGCCTTAAATTCCCAATCTCACCGCCTCAGGATTGCCGCCAGCGACGTTCCACTCCGCCAGCCCGCCGGCTCCCTGAGCCCGCCTGAGGAGGATTGTACGATCGCGTGGCGCCCAAGTTCTTCGGGGCGCCGCGGCAGCAACGATGCATCGATATGGGCCGTAGAGAAGAGGCAGATACCAAGCAGACCGGCGCCGGAGCAGGATCGCCCGGTCATCATATTTTGCAAGGGAACCCATCCATGGCGCGCATGTCCCTTCTGGCGGCATTGTTCCTCGGAATGTGCCTTCCCTCGCTCGCCCGCGCTGAGCGGCGGGCCTCGCCCCCATCCGCGCCGCACCAGCCCGCCCAACGGGCGGCCGAGCGTGCCATCGCCTACCTGCAAACCGAAAGCGCCGCCTGGCTGAACCAACGGCACTGCGCCGCATGCCATCACGTGGCGATGCCGCTATGGGCACTGGCAGAGGCAGGCCGCGAGGGCTATGCGACCGACCAGAAATTCGCCGCTTCGACGGCCGAGGCCACGCTGGGAAGCCTCGAGAAGATGCAGGCCTCCGGGATCGCGACCAACCCCGCCGCCCCGCCCGACCCGCGGCCGCTGGCCAAGGGCGTGAACGAGGGCGCCGTCTTCATGGCCGTCGCGGCCGAATCGCTGCCCGCCCTCAACGATGGGCAAAAACAGAGCCTGGCCCGCATCGAAGCCCAGATCCTCCAGAAACAGCGCGACGACGGCTCCTGGGACTTCTACCTCAGCCGGCCCCCCATCAACGAGAGCAAGGAGAGCGACACCGCCTGGATGCTGATGGCGTTGCAGGGTGACCCGTCTCCCAACGGTGCCGACGCGCGCCGCGCCGCCGAAACCAAGGGGCTCGCCTGGCTGACGGCCCAACCCGGCCGCCCCGACGACCCGCAACTCAAGTCCCTGAAACTCCTGCTGGCGATCCGCGCCGGCACGCCGCGCGACACGCTCCAAACCGAAATCGACGCCCTGCTCGCCCTGCAGCGCTCCGACGGCGGGTGGGCCCAGACCGCCCACGGCCCCACCGACGCCTTCGCCACCGGCCAGGCCCTGTACGTCCTCTCCCTCGCCGGCCGCACGCCCTCCCGGCCCGAAATCCGCCGGGCCATCGACTTCCTCGTCGCCACCCAGAAGCCCGACGGCAGTTGGCCCATGACCTCCCGCGCCACCCCCGATGGCCGCCCCGGTTCCGCCAAGCTCCTCACCCCCATCACCTCCGCCGCCACCGCCTGGTCCACCCTCGCCCTCACCCACCTCGCCCCCGAACGTTGAAGCCATGGGTTTGGCTGGGTCCAGGCTCATTATCTGTCAGAGCCTAAAACCAATACCCGTCCATCCAAAACCACGCACCCCGATCGTGAACCCAATACCCCGGATGCCATCTCGCGCCCGGAAAGGGAGGCGGCCCGGACGACACATAGGGCGGGGGCGGCGGGGGATAGTTGGAATACCAGCCGCGATAGTTCTGTTCCCAGTCCGCGGCATTGCCGACGGCCGCCCCGGT
>DASXMX010000341.1:0-10991 GCA_036495445.1 Tepidisphaeraceae bacterium | reverse complement strand
TTGTCGAGGTAGTAGGGGAGGTTCGCCTCACCCGCGACGCACCAGACGACCGGCCACGCCCCATACCGCGCGACCAGGTACCGCCAGTGCTTCTCCGCCTTCTCGATCCCCATCCGCGGCAGGAAATACCCCCATGCCCCGACGACGCACGGCGTCAGTCCCGAATCCACCAAATGCGCCAACCGCTGATCCGCCGCGTCGAAGTACTCGGGCCGGATGCTGTGGAACTTTTCATCCCACGGAAACCCCGCCTCATTCGCCCCGCGCGGGTCGAACGGCGGCATATCCGGGTACAGCCCCGCCACGATCTGAATGACGGTGAACCCCTTGCCCACCCGATCCGCCGTCAGCGCCTTGAACTCCTCCGGCCACCGCAGGCGATGGCACAGCCCCATCCACCACGTATCCCCCAGCCAAAAGAACGGCGTCCCGTCCGCGTGCTCCAAATACCTGCGATTGGCCGACACCCGCAGCGCCCCATGCACATAAAGCGAATTGCTCCCCCGATACGGCGTCACCTCGACCGTCCCCGTCACGTCATTCAACGCCGCGTCGCCCTTGTCCGAACATTCCGTTCGAAACGCGTGCGTCCCGATGACCGCCGAGGCGTACCGCGCTTTCCAGACGTCCTTGCCGTCCCAAAATGCCGGCACGCGAAGCGTCCGGCCTCGGGGCTCGGTGAAGACGACATCGAGCGTCACGTCATTGAACGGGTCCGCATGCGGACGGGCCGCCGTGAACGAAAGCTCCGCCGCAACATTCGCCGACGTCTGCGTGGTAGCGGCCCGCGTCGCGCCGCCGGCAAATAGCAACGCGATCAAGAATGCCCGAATCGCGAGCACCGTTCGCGTTTGTCCCATCCGCCTCTCCTCGTGGCACGGGCGTCTCGCCCGTGGGTTCGATGAACAATTGGGCATCCAGCGATTCGTTTTACCCGAACCGACTTCATCTGGAACACAACATCAAGTACCATCGCGGTGCGGCGATTGGTGACAGCAATTCGGAACTCCTCGAAAACATACTGTGCCCGCAGCAGCTTCCCGATGATGACCTTTCGTCAATTCTCTCGCGGTGCGCTCCTGGTTCCGGGCGGCACGGCGTGGTTGCTGGCCGACTTGGGCGAGGCGCTCGGCAAGCAGGCCTTGTTCACCCGGCAGTCGCCTCAGCGGCTCAAGGTCTTGCGGGAACACGCCCTGATCGAGAGCGCGGTCTCCTCAAACCGGATCGAAGGCGTCGAAGTGGACGCCAAGCGAATCGGCACGCTGATGTTCGGCAGGGCCGCCCTGCGCGACCGCGACGAGGAGGAGGTGCGCGGGTACCGGGACGCGCTGAGCCTCATCCACATCGAGGGGCGAAAGCTGCCCGTGTCCGAAGCGACGATCCTGCGGCTTCATCGTCTGGCGCGGGGGGAAATATGGGATGCCGGTAAGTACAAGGAGAAGGACGGTGACATTATTGAGCGCTTCGCGGACGGTCGCACGCGGGTACGTTTCAAGCCGACCGCCGCAACGCAAACGCCCGCCGCGATGGACGAACTTCTGCAATTGTGGAACGAGTGCCTCAAGGAACGCTGGGTGCATCCGATGGTCGCGATGTGCGCGTTCAACCTCGATTTCCTCTGCATCCACCCGTTCCGCGACGGCAACGGCCGCGCTTCCCGACTGCTGCTGGTGCAGCAGTGTTATCACCTGGGAATGGAGGTCGGCCGGTACATTAGCCTCGAGCGGCTGATCGAGCAAAACAAGGAGCGGTACTACGAAACCCTTCAGGTCAGTTCAACCGGCTGGCATGAGGGAAAGCACGATCCCTGGAAGTACGTCAACTTTCTGTTGTTCATCCTGAAAGAGGCCTATACGGAATTCGAATCCCGCCTCGGGCGGGTCGCCGAGCCCAAGGGTGCGAAGGCCGAACTGGTACGGGCCGTGGTGAACCGTCAAACGGCCCCGTTCCGCCTGTCCGACCTCGAACGCGAATGCCCCGGCGTCGGCCGCGACTGGATCCGGGCGCTGCTGCGCGAGATGAAAGACGAAGGACTCGTGCGGTCCACCGGCCGCGGAGCCGGGGCGAGATGGGAGCGCGTCAGACGGAATAAGGGTAGTACCCCTAAATAAGGGTAGTAATAAGGGTATAGTGACCTAAGCGACGGGGCGGCTTCACGATACGCGACTTACGGCCATGGATTTGGCCCTCGACGTACGCACGGGGAGGGGCGATCCGGGTCCTTACCTCTTCGAGATCAGCCCCAAATTGCACGACCTCGAAGCACACCTTCGACATACGCAATCGGCCTGGCCCAAGCGCCGCTGAGATCAGGCAGCGACATCAGCCAGTCGTGCAGGATCTGTGCGTGCGCATTGGCAGTAGCTTCGATCGACTCGGGCTTTGCAACCTGTTCCAGGGCACGGCCCACGCTCTCCACGTCGGCCTCGCCCGAGCCGAGCAGATCCTGATCCTCGCTCGGCAGCGCCAAAATAGGACGACGCAGGTATGCGATTTCCGGGGGCAATCCGTCGAGGGCGTTCTTCAACTTCAGTTTATCCGCACGCCGCATCGCGCCGGCAACCCGGCCACGTTGCGCTATCACCGGGGCGGGTCCACCGCCTTCCGCCAATCGGACGTTTGCCAGGATTTGTCTGCATGCATCTTCGAACTGGCCAAGTTCCCCTTGGCCGAGGAAGTCGGCAAAGACGCGGCGCGAATCGAGGCGAATTGAAACACCGTAGTCGTGCTGCACCTGTCCGGTGACCGGATTGTGGGACGACACGAGCAACTCAAGGGCATCGGCCAGGTGCGAAAGCTCTCCACGGCGAATCACTCGCCTTTGGACGCCCAAGCATTCATCAACTGCCCCGGGAGTCATGCGCATCATGGTCTCCCGTTTGGCGTCAAACAGACAGTCGTCCAGCACGCCGACTGCGACGTGGAGCAAAGGGTGCCGCCGATCCTTTTTCGATCGCGCCTCGAAGAAGGCGAGGCCTTTCTTCGGATGCAGGTACGACGGCACCTGCACGGAAAGTTCCGCGTCCCGATACTCGTAGGAATCCATCGACTGTTGTGAGCTGGTCACGCCACACCTTCCAAGTTTCGGGGAAGGCACCAATGTTTCGACATCCTGATCGACTTGATGCTAACCGAATCCTTCTCGGTGAACACCCTAATGTATCGATCGCCCGCCATGAGCTGAACGCGGGGATCGGTCCACTTGGTGGGACCATCGGTGGCTTTTTGGTGGGACCATCGGTGGCTTTCACTTTAATCGGTCCGGTGACGTTGACGCCGTTGAATTCGAGGTGGAATTGGGCGGCCCTGGGTTAATTGATCGGCTCGCTTTTGCGTGTCCCGCGCGGGAGCCAGCGGTCCACGGAAAGTGCAGTCGGTCCGGCGAGGGCCAGGGCCAGCAAGCCGCCGATGTACACAAGATTAATTTCATATCCGGGCGGCCCGAAAACCGGGCCGGATGGAGTCAGGCCGATCGTGTTGACCGAGCTGAACCCATAGTGGATTTGCACGGTAAACATTGCCACAAGCATTGAGAGAATCAGGGGGATGCTGACGAACGCGACGAGCGCCCCCACAAGGATTGCCAGGCCGCCGAAGACCTCGAGCCCTGTGACGGCCCAAGCCGTTGCCGTGGGGAGGGGCGCGCCAATCTGGTGCAAGAGTTTTCCGAAATTCGCCGGGCCTCTCGCCCATTTCGCCAATCCGTGAGCCAGGAATCCGTATCCGATGATCAACCGCAGGGGAAGCAATGCCCATGCGGGACTAGCCGACTTCGCGAAATGCAGGACCATAACCGTCCTCCTGGGGCACCTCGGCCCGGGGCGGAACATCAAAATTCCCCGTTTTACGCATTGACATCCTTACGTCATGACGTCATGATGTCAAGCCATGGAAGTGGATTCTTCAGATGCCCGTCCGCTGTACGCCCAAGTTGAGGCGGAACTCGCCTCATGCATTGCCAGCGGCCACATGAAGCCGGGCGATCAATTGCCGACGGAGAGCGCCTTGATTCAGCGCTTCGGCGTGAGCCGCCCGACGATCCGCCAGGCGATCCAGAACCTGGCAGCCCGCGGGCTCGTGGAGATCCGCCGGGGAAAGGGCACGTTCGCGTCGCTCCCGAAGATGACCCAGCCGCTCGAGTCCCTCAGCGGCTTCGTCGAGGACATGGAGATGCTCGGTCGCAACGCGACCGCCCGCGTGATCGACAAACGGATCGTTAAGGCGGGCGAGGCGGTGGCCCGCAATCTGGCCGTCGAGCCCGACGCGGACGTGGTGAGGATCCAGCGCGTGAGGCTCGCGGACGGCGTCCCCGTCTCGTTCGACGACACGTTCCTGCCGCTCGACATCGGGCGAAAGATCATGGCGGACGATCTCGAAACCCAGCCGATCTTCTCCCTGCTGGAAGACAAATACGGGATCCCTTTGATCGAAGCGGAGTACCGCCTGGAAGCGCTTGCCGCAGAACCGGCGGTCGCCCGGGCGCTTGGGGTTGAACCACTCACGCCGATGCTGGTGATCGAGCGCATTTCGTACCGCGAGGGCGACCACCCGATCGACTACGAGAAGCTTTACTACCGCGGCGACCTGGTCCGGTTCACCACTCGCCTGCCGCGGCGTGCTCCGGGCGGCGCGGCAGGGCGCAAGCCGCCGGGCTGATTGCGTTCGTTGTCCGTTCGTCTCATCGGGGTGAGAGCCCGGTCATGCTCAACCACACTGCCATTTACGTCGTGTTTGTGATGTTTCTCGCCACGCTGATCCGCTCCACGGTGGGGTTTGGTGAAGGCCTGGTCGCCGTGCCGTTGCTGGCGTTGCGCGTGCCCATTGCCATCGCCGCGCCGCTCGCGGTCCTCGTGTCGGTGCTGGTGGCCGGCGTGATCGTCGTTCAGGACCACCGGAAGATCGAAATCCGCAGTGCCGCGGGATTGATTGTTTCCGCTATGGTTGGCATCCCCTTCGGGCTGTTCCTGCTGGCGTCCGTCAACGATCATGTCGTGAAGATGGCCCTCGGGGTGATCATCATCGTCTTCTCCGTTTATTCCCTCAACGCAAAGACGATGGTGCATCTCGAACGGGATCGCTGGGGGTGGCTGCTGGCGTGCGGGTTCTGCTCCGGGGTACTGGGCGGCGCGTACGGGATGAACGGGCCGCCACTCGCGGTGTACGGCGCGCTCCGGCGGTGGTCCCCGCAGCATTTCCGCGCGACCCTCCAAGGTTACTTTTTCCCCGCGAGCCTCATGGGCCTGCTTGGTTACGGCGTTTTGGGCATCTGGGAGCGCACGGTGACGCGATACTGCCTGCTCTCATTGCCAGGGATTCTCGCGGCGGTCCTCATCGGCCGTGCCCTCAACCATCGCCTGCGCGGGCACCTCTTCTTCCGGTTCGTCTACGCAGGGCTGATCGTCATCGGCGCGATTCTTCTGTCCCAGGCGCTGCGGCCGTGAGGCGCACCGTCTGCGGACTGACCCATCCGCTTCCGGGCGGCGGGCTCGGGTCGCGGGACGTACAGGCGGCGACAATGCGCGGGGGTCAATGGGTGGACATCTGAATCGACTTGACGCCGACGGAATCCGTCTCGGCGAACACCCTCATGTTCTGCTCGCCTGCAATGAGTCGAACGCGGGGGATTTGAACTTCGGTCCACGCCGTGGCTTCTCCGGTGGGCTTCACTTCGACCGGCCCGGTGAGATTGACGCCGTTGAATTCGAGGTGGAATTGTCCGCCAGGTTTGGAGGCGACCTGACAGGTCATGTCGTAATCGCCGGTGGCGGGGACGTTCACGGTGTATTTGGCCCATTGGCCGGCGTGCAGGTCACGGAGGGCGTCGCCGCGGTCACCCTTGGGGGCGGCGAAACCTTGGGGGCCATCGTCGTAATCGGTCGCGGCAAGGGGGGCGAGGAGGCTGTGGGCCTTGCCGCCATGGGGGGTGGAGTCGCCAAGATCCGTGACGAAGAAGCCGGCGCCGTCGGTGGCGAGGATTAGTTGGCTGCTCTTATCAGGGTTGAAGGCGAGGGCGGGGCCGGAGAGCATGCGCAGGCCCTCGTTGTGCTGGGCCCATGTCGCGCCGGCGTCCTCGCTGATCCAGACGCCGTCGGCGGAGGTTTCGTCGAACGCGGTCCAGCCGCGGGTCAGGACCGCGATCCGGCGATTGTTGGCCGGGTCGACCGCGACGGCCGACGCCTGGGGCTTTGCGAGCAGTCGGCTCCAGTTCTTGCCGTCGTAGCGATACAGCCCGCCCTTGGATCCGGAGTTGAAGCTGATCGCGTAAACGATCGCGGCATCCGTCGGGTCGAGATACGCGTACTCGAAGTTCCCCGACGTCGGCGAGCCCTCCATCCGGGAAAAGTGCACGCCGTCCGTGCTCTTGTAGATCCCGTTGCGCGCCCCGATGTACATCGTCGCAGGATCCTTCGGATCCGCGGCGATGTTCCACAGGCTCCCGGCGTCGCCCAGGTCCAGCGCGCGCCAGGTCAGGCCGCCATCCTCGCTCTTCCACAACGTGCCCGTCGATGATGCGCCGGTGATGCACCAGACCTGGTTGGATGAATGAGGATTGACATACACGGCTCGGTTGTCGCCGACCGCGCCGGGCGGGCGCTTCACGTACGCCCAACTCGAGCCCCAGTCCGAGCTCTTGATGACCGGCTCGTTGTCGTATCGCCCGTAGTGATTGCCGAACTGTCCGCTGCCGACGTAAATCGTCCCGTCGGCGGCGAACGTCACCGCCGACGCGCCGTTGTACGGCCCGATCAGCCCCGGCGAGCCTCTCAGCTTCCAGCTCCACAGGCAATCCTCGCTGCGCTCCAGCTTCCCTTCATCGTCGCCCAGCGTGAAGACTTGCCCGGGCCGGAACGGGTTCCAGGCGATGCGCGTCCCGCACATGCCGCTGTACCCGGTGCCGCGCCAGCCGTCGTGGGTGGCGAAACTCGTGAGATCCTTCCACGTTTCCCCGGCGTCCCATGATTGCACGACCATGCCCTCGCACGCGCCCACGACGTGCTTCGGATCGCGGGGATCGACGTTGATCCGCTGAAAGACGAGGATCCCCGAGTTCCCCGTCCCGCCGACGAGGGTGCGATGGCTGCCGCGGTCGATCAGGCGCGTCCAGGTGGCGCCGCCATCGGTCGAGCGGTAGGTCGCGCGGGAGCCTTCCCAGGAGGCGCAGTAGAGGGTGTCGGGGTTGCTCCTGGCGACGGCCAGGGTGCGGTAGACGGTGTTCGGCGTCAGGTCGGTCATGCCGGCCGACGCGTTGGTCCAGTGCTCGCCGCCATCGGTGCTCTTGCAGACCCCGCCGCCCGCGCCCAGGGCGACCCAGAGCGTCTTAGGATCGGTCGGGTGCAGCGCGATCGACCAGGCCTTGGTGTTGGGCAGTCCCTGGTTGATCCTGGCCCAGGTGGCGCCGCCGTCGGTGCTGCGATAGACGCCGAATTCGTCGGAGCAGGCGTAAACGACGCTCGACGAACCCGCGGCGAACGCGATGTCGTTGATCATCACGCCCGTGCCATCGTCGGGCGTGCCCACGGCCGCGTCGTCGATCGTCGCGATCTGCTTCCAATGCTCGCCGCCATCCGTGCTCCGCCAGACGGCGCCCCAGCGGGTGATGCCGACTTTCCCGTACCCCATGTGCCGGTGATTCCCCGCCACCGCCAGCAGCGTGGCCGCGTTGTTCGGATCAAAGATCACCCGCTCGACCGGCGCCGTGATCGTCGCCTTACTCACCGGCGGCATGCCGTCGCGCTTCAGCGCCCAATGCCGCCCGCCATCCGTGCTCCTGTACGGCCCTCCCAGCGTGCCGAGCCAGATCGTGTTCGGATCGGTGGGGTGGAACGTGATGTCGTTGTCCTGATAATTCGAGATTCCGAACGTCTGCTCCCACGTCTGCCCGCCATCGTGCGTGACGCCCGCGCCAAGCACATCGCCCCCGGCCACGATCGTCTTTCCGTCGAACGGGCTGACCTCAATCGCCGACACCCGCCCGAGGTTTCCCACGTCGTTGAGCGAATCCCAGCGCACGTTGGGCCTTGCAAAGCTCACGGCGCCGCCGTCGGCCAATAAGGCCGCAAGGAAACAGATCTGCCATGCCCGGTTCATTCCCGACGACGCGTCGCGCATACCACGTCGTACCGCCGATCTCGCGGGGCGCTGCAATCGCGTGATTCATAATCGTCCTTGTTCGAAGGACGCTGGCGAGAATATCATCAATAGAACAGATCCCTCCATTCACAGAACGTCCGACTGGAGTCAGGTGATGAATGAAATAATCAGCAAGGCAATCCTCTCCGGGCTGGGTTTCGCGAGTTTGACGCAGGATGCGATCCGCAAGACGGCCCGGGACCTGGTCAAGCGGTCCAAGCTCTCGGAAGAGGAGGGAAAGCGATTGGTCAAGGATTTCCAGCAGCGGGCGGCGCAGGCGGAAAAGACGCTGGGCAAGAAGGTCGATACTGCGGTGCGCAAGGCGCTGAAGCAATTCGACCTTGAACGGATCCCGCACCCCGGGAAGCGGGGAAATTCCGCCGCCGCGGGCAAGAAGACCGCGAAGCGCCCGCGTCGCCCGGCGGCGCGCACGCAGGCCGACCGATAGCGCGGATCTGCTTCCGGTGTGGGGCGCCCATTGTGGTGCAGGCTTCCCAGCCTGCACGTGCAGCCCAGAAGGGCTGCACCACAACGCCAGGCACCGCCGATTGGTCCGCTATCACGTGGCATGAGCGCCGGCTATGCAATTCCAGTCCGCCGCCCAAATCCCGGGGGACGTGGCCCGCGCATCGGATGTGGTGCGCGTGCTGGTCAAATACGGCCTGGCGTGGTGGCTGGAGGGCACCGAGTGGGCCCCGGCCCGCCGGGCGCTGACCAGCCAGACGGGCGAGACGCTGACCGACCAGCCGTTTCCCGTCCGCTTCCGGCTGGCGCTGACGGACCTGGGCACCACGTTCATCAAGCTCGGTCAGGTGTTGAGCACGCGGCCCGACCTGGTCGGCCCGGAAGTCGCGGCCGAGCTGTCCCACCTGCAACGCGGCACGCCGCCCGATCCGCCTGATGTGGCCGTCGCCACGCTCGAGCGGGAACTGGCGCGTCCCCTCGCCGAGTGCTTCCTGGAATTCGAGCGCGAGGCGGTCGCCTCCGCCTCGATCGGCCAGGTCCATCGCGCCAAGCTGCCCAACGGCCGGCGGGTCGTGGTGAAGGTGCAGCACGCCGGCATCGAAGCCACGATCCATCGCGACCTGAACATCCTGACCACGATCGCCGGCCTGGCCGAGCGGCAGGAAGACCTGCGGCGTTACCAGCCGGCCGCCGTCGTGCGGGAGTTCCGCGACACGCTGCTGCGCGAACTCGATTTCCGCCGCGAGATGCGCAACCTGCAACAGTTCCGGCGGAACTTCGCGGCCGACGACACCATCGTCTTCCCCAAGCCCTACCCCGAGCTGAGCACCGGCCGTGTCCTTACCATGCAGATGCTCAACGGCACGAGCGTGGGGGACGTGGAGAAGCTCAAGCACCGCCGGATCGACCGCGACGCGCTGGCCCAGCGGGGGGCCGGCGTGTGGGTGCAGATGATCTTCCGCGACGGCTTCTATCACGCCGATCCGCACCCCGGGAACCTGCTGGTCCTGGCCAAGGGCCGGCTGGGCATCCTCGATGCCGGCATGGTCGGCCGGCTCGACGACCGGTTGCGGGAGCAGGTGGTCGAGATGCTCCTCGCCGCCGGCGACCGCGACGCCGACCGGCTGGCCGACGTCATCATCGAGATCTGCAACGCCCCGCCCACCCTCGACCGCGCCGCCCTCAGCGCCGACCTGATGGATGTGTTCACCCAGTACGCCGCGCAGGCCGTCGGCCAGTTCGACATCGGCGGCGCGCTCACGGCGGTGACCCGCCTCATGCACCAGTACAAGGCGTTCATGCCCACCCGCCTCTCGATGCTGATCAAGTGCCTCATCGTGCTGGAGGGGACCGCCAAGGGCCTCAACGCCGACTTCAACCTGGCGGAGCTGCTGGAGCCGTACCGGCACCAGTTCGTGATGCAGCAGTTTTCCCCGGAAACGTGGCTGCGCAAGGGCCGGCGGTGGCGCCGGGACTGGGAACTGCTCGTCCAAGCCGTCCCCCGCGGCATCAGCGGCCTGCTGCAACAACTGCAAACCGGGAAGCTCGCCGTCCGCCTCAAGCACCGCCGCCTCGAAACCGCCGTCAACCGCCTCGCCTACGCCCTGTGCGCCAGCGCCCTCCTGCTCGCCTCCGCGCTGCTGTGCGCCCACCGGGCTCCCCCCGCAATCCTCGGCGTCTCCCTCCTCGGCGCCGCCGGCTACCTCCTCGCCCTCCTCCTGGGCGCCCGCCTCCTGTGGTTGATCCGGCGGGACAAACCCCGAGACGATTGATGCGTCCGGCTCGTCCCATTTCACTGCCGCGACGCCGGACGATAGGCCGGCCGGGAACTCCAACGTGACGCGGCAAATGACCGGCGCCTTGACGCATGGGCAGCCGTGCGGAAGAATCCGGTTGGCATGAAAGCAACGCTTGACATCCCCGACGAAGTCGCCCGCGAGGTGCAGCGGCGTGCCGACCGGGCCGGGCGCGAGTTCGTCGAGCAGATCGCCGAACTTGTGAAGTTGGCTCTGCGCGTTCCGGACAATGCGGCCGCCGGCGGTACAGTCACTGCTGGGCCGGGGACGGCCCGGCAGGGAGCCCTTACGGTTGCGACGGACCCCGCCACCGGGCTGCCGATCATCCACAGCCCGCCCGATGCGCCGGTCCATTCCATGACTGTCAACGAGCTTTCGGCCTTAACCGAGGCTGCGCTATCGGAGGACGACCTTGAACGGGCGGGGCTCTCTCTTCGACGCTAAGTAACTAGCCAAAAGTTCTTTGACAACATGCCTGCTTTGCGTTTCGCCTCGCGTGGGGTGAGGATCAGAACCCATCGCTCGGCCTCGTCGGCCTGCTGGTCGATGTCGTCGTACTGCCGGTTGGACGAGACCTGGGCCTTGGCCCCGCGCCACAGG
>DASXMX010000340.1:0-4202 GCA_036495445.1 Tepidisphaeraceae bacterium | reverse complement strand
AATTGCCCAACGGGTTCCAGCAGAAGGACCTGACCCAGATCGACAACATCCGCGGCGCGCTGGCGACCGTCACTGAGGATGCGATCACCCGCAGGGATTTCGGCAAGGTCATCGGCAACCTGGCCGTCGAAGACCGTGACCGGATGAAGGACTACAAGAACCAGGACTTCAAGGTGCTGGACGGCGTGGCCGGGCAGATCAACCAGGACTGGAAGCAGAAATACGGCCACGACTTCGACATCAAGGCGGCCAAGAACGTCTTCACCGATCGCGAGGTGATCGTGCAAGGCGTGGTGACCGATCCGAAAGTCGCGGCGGCGGCCTTCCCGGTGCCGGCCGAGGCAGGCGAGCAGGCCCACCGGGCCGCCGCGAAGGAAAAGGCCCAGCAGGCACAGCAGGGCCAGGCCGAGCAGGTCGAGAGCAAGGACCTGCAGGAGAGCAAGGGCGCGGCGCTGACGCGGTTCCCGGCCCATGGGAACCTGCCGGAGATCACCGTCTCGATGATCGAGGAAGGCCACGGGAAATGGCGGATCGCCGTGCCCGCCAGCCTCACCTCGCAGCAGGTCCACACGCAGTTGCAGAACCAGCTCACGTACTTCGGCCGCGACATGAAGCAGTGGCCCGCCGACGAGGCGATGGCCTACCGCCAGGTCGCCCATCACGTGCTGATGGCCCTGTATGACGTCAACGCCCCGCAGGCTGAGTTGAACAAGTAATGGACTGCGCGCGGGGGGTGCAGGTCACGACGACGGGCCTCGCCCTCGCCGGTATCCAAGCGGATGCCGCGCAATAGTCGACCGCCCGCCGCGACCGCATCGAAAGCTGTCGGCGGCGGGCGGTCAATCTGTTTCTAGGACGTTCGGCCAGTTACCCCGGATTCGCCGCCCGGCGCGTCGCGCCGGGCGGGGCGCTTCTTGGCGGTGGGGTAGTGGTCTTCCCTTGCGGCGGCGAATTCGGCCTTCGCGCGCGGCCGGGGCGGCGACGGGCTCGGAGGGCGGGGTGGCGAGCGGCGCGACCGCGGGCGGGCCGCGGCGGCCAGGACGGGCGGCGTATCGGCGCGTTGCGCGTCCTCGCGCGCGGCGGCGAGTTCGTCGAGGCGGGCCAGGTCGGCTTCCGACTGTGCCGCCCCCGTGGCACTCGATGGGGGCGACTTCACCTTGCCCAGGTCGATCCCCTTTTCTTCCGGCGCCGCGGAAAACGGGATGGGTGCGACTTAACGCCTTCGCGTGCCCCCTTTCGCTCGACCCGGTTCACTCAAGGAGGCAGAAGCGTGCCGTCGTCGTCGAGCCGGCTGCCGTCCTCAAGCTCGTAATCGTTTCCCGATGACGCGAAGAAACGCGTGCACCGCCGCGGTCGAGCCGGTTCGGCTCCCGAAGTCAGAACCGAGCCCGGGGCGGAAACGTTCGAAAGACGGCGCGCAGCGGACTGGGTCCGGCGGCAATCCCGGCTGTTATGTCCCGGGGACATTTTGGGACATTTGAAACAGGGCCGAGGTCTCTCCGAGGCGCAAGATCGGGGGTCAGGAATGTTGAATTCCGCAGGCGTCACCGATACCGTTCCGCCCTCTCGAACGCAAAGGAGTTTGCACGATGTTCCCGCTGGCTGACCGGATGAAGCTGGTTTCCGAATCGATCACCCTGGCCGTGAGCGCCAAGGCCAACGCGATGAAGAAGGCGGGGGTGGACGTGGTCGGGTTTGGGGCGGGCGAGCCGGACTTTGATACGCCGACGTTCATCAAGGAGGCTGCCAAGGCGGCCCTCGACCAGGGGCAGACCAAGTACACGCCGACCCCCTGCTATCCCGAGCTGAAGGCCGCGATCGCGGCCAAGTTCAACAAGGACAACGGTCTGCCCTACAAGCCTGAGCAAATCACCACAGGCGCCGGCGGCAAGCACTGCCTCTACATGGCGTTCATGGCGGTGCTCAATCCGGGCGACGAAGTCGTGATCCCCTCCCCCTTCTGGGTTTCCTATCCCGAACAGGTGAAGCTGGCCGGCGGGACGCCCAAGATTGTGCGGGGCGAGGAGTCGAACAGCTTCAAGATCACGCCCCACCAGTTGGAGCGGGCGATCGGGCCGCGAACCAAGGTCGTCCTGATCAACTCGCCCAGCAATCCCAGCGGCGTGGCCTATACGCCGGACGAGCTGCGGGCGTTGGCGGAGGTCATCGCCAGGCACCCGGAGGTGGTCGTCTTCAGCGACGAAATCTACGAAAAGCTCGTTTACAACGGACTCCAGTTCGTCAGCTTCGCCACGCTCCACCCGTCGCTGCTCGATCGCACGCTGACCTTCAACTGCCACAGCAAGAGCTTCGCGATGACCGGCTGGCGGGTCGGTTACGTTGGCGGGCCGAAGGCCGCGATCGACGCGATCAATAAGCTGCAATCGCAGATGACCAGCCACATCACCAGCTTCACCCAGCTCCCCGCCGCCACCGCGCTCACCGACCCGCGCGGGGCCGAGAGCGTCGAGAGCATGCGGCAGCAGTTCGAGAAACGCGGCCAGCACATGTGGGAGCGACTCAGCGCCCTGCCGAATATCACCTGCGTCCGGCCGAACGGGGCATTCTACTGCTTCCCCAACGTCAGCGCCTATATCGGCAAGAGCATCGGCGGGACGCCGATCACCGACGCGATCAGCTTCGCCGCCGCCTTGTTGGAACAAAACCACGTGGCAGTCGTACCGGGCAATGACAGCGGGTTCGACACCCACGTCCGGCTCAGCTTCGCCACCAGCCTGCAACAGATCGACAAAGGCATCGATCGGATCGGCGAGTTCTTGAAGAAGCTTGCGTGATCAGGACGGAAGCGCTTTTCCTTGAGAATCGCCCCGGGCCTCGCAATCGCCGCTTGCGGCTTCGCCAACGAAGGGACGATCCTGACGAAGCACGTCCGTTCGTTGGCGAAGCCGCAAGCGGCGGTCGGAAGGAACGTTGCTTCCATTCGGGGCTGCCTGCGATGCCCTGAACCCGACTCATGGCTTGGCATTCCATTGCCGATATAATTATGGGACGTATCCCTGCGGGGTGTCGGAGACGGTGTAGACAGCGGTCAGGCGGACGTTGAGTACGAAGCAAAAGACAATCTCCCACGAGGCGTCGCTCAGCGGGCCCGGGTTATTCTCGGGCGAGCAGACCACGGTGACGTTCGCCCCCGCCGAACCGGACACCGGCATCACCTTCGTGCGCGAGCAGGAGGGGAAGGTCGCGACGATCCCCGCCAGCGTCTACAACGTGATGCGGCGGCCCCGCCGCACGTGCCTGAAGAACGGCACCCTCTTTGTCGAGACGATCGAACATTGCATGGCCGCCCTGGCGGGCCTCGGGATCGATAACGCGGTGGTCAAAGTCACCGGCGGGATGGTGGGCGAACTGCCGGGTGGCGACGGGAGCAGCCGCCCGTTCGTGCAGGCCATCGAGGAAGCCGGCATCGTCGAGCAGGACGAGCCGGTCCATCCGCTGATCATCCGCAAGCCCGTCCAGGTGACCGCCGACGGCGCCACGCTCGCCGCCCTGCCCGGGCCGACCGACAAGCTGGACGTCATCTACGATTTCGAGGCCAAGGCGCCGATCGGCCGGCAAGTCATCAGCTTCAGCCTGGGCGACGACGACTTCATCTCCCAACTCGCCCCGGCCCGCACGTTCATTTTCGAAGAAGAAGCCAACGAACTTCGCGCTCGCGGCCTTGGGAAGCACCTGACGCCCAAGGACCTGCTGGTCATCTCCAGCAATGGCCCGATCGACAACCAGTTCCGCTTCGTCGACGAATGTGCCCGGCACAAGGCGTTGGACCTGATCGGCGACCTGTTCCTGGTCGGCCGGCCGATCCGGGGGCGGATCGTCGCGTTCAAGAGCGGCCACGCCCTTAACCACCTGCTGGCCAGACGGTTGCTGGAGCAGGAGGAGACCGCCAATCGCCAGAGCCTGGTTCATCGCGACGCCGAGATGGACATCCGTCGGATTCAGCGGATCCTGCCCCACCGCTATCCGATGCTCCTGGTGGATCGGGTGCTGGAAATCGTGGGGGGCGAGAAGGCGGTCGGGATCAAGAACGTCACGTTCAATGACATTTTCTTCCAGGGGCATTATCCGGGCACGCCGATCATGCCCGGCGTGCTGATCGTGGAAGCCATGGCCCAGCTTGGGGGACTACTGTTGAGCCAGAAGCTGGAACACACCGGAAAACTTGCGGTGCTGCTGAGCAT
>DASXMX010000339.1:0-3795 GCA_036495445.1 Tepidisphaeraceae bacterium | reverse complement strand
CACTTCAACGTTCAATGCTTTCCCGCGTCCACTGGCGCGGTCGTCGCGCCGGCTGATGTCCCTGCCAGTTTGACCACCGCGATCCGCGACTTGCCGTCTTCGTCGTAGGTGTAAGCGAGGGTGTCGTTGGCGAGGACGCGTTGACCGGTGGAGGGCGGCGCGTTGAGCACGCCGAGCGTCTTGCCCGAGTTGGCATCGACCAGCGTGTTGCCCTGGACGAGCAACGCGGCCCCGTTGTGGACCCAGGCGAGCCCCGGCCCCGCCGGCGCGGGCGCGGCGTCGGGCGCGACCGCCACCTCATAGGAGCCCAGCGGCTTCGTATCGCTGGTCCGCCAGATTACGACCACCCCGAGCCCCTGCTTCACGTAGAGCGCCGCCAGCTTCTTCCCGTCGGGCGAGAAGGCCATTCCGGCCGGGGTGTCGACATCTTCGACGGCAACCTCTGTAATCTGCCGCGGCCGCCTCCCGTTGGTCATCGAGTTCAGGTCGTAGAACTCGGCGGACGCGACCTTGCCGAGGCGCGGGTCCCGCGGCGGGATCTTCGACGTCGTGAACGCAAACGTCCGCCCGTCCGGGCTGAACACGCCGTTGCTTACGCTCCGCACATAGGGCTGCAACGGCACTCGCCGCACGATCCGGCCGCTGACCGCGTTCCAGATTTCAAGTCCTTCCAATTCCCGCTGGCCCACCCATCGGACCACCAAGCGCTCGCCGTCCAGGAACCCGGCCAGCGTCGCCGCGCCCAGTTTCTCGTCCAACGGGACCGCCCGTGTTTCCTTCTCCTCTTTAACGGACCAGATGCGGACTTCGAGCTTCGGGAAGTTCACAGTCCGCGCCAGCAGCGTGCCGGCGGGGTTGATCGCATACGAGCCTTGGAACCCGGCCTCGTGGGCGAACGAGGCGTCGGCCTTTTTCTGACCTTCGATCAGGTCCCAAACCTCCACCTGATCCTGCGTCCCGCCTGTCGTTCGGACGACCAGTGCCCATGGAGATGACGTCGCCGTTTCGACGATCGCGTGCACGTCCGCCTCGACCGGCACGGCCGCGACCGATGCGACCATTTGCGACTTGGCCGCCTCGAACTTCGCGACAAACCCCTGCGGCTTGGGGACGGCCGGCGCCTCGACGGCCTTCTCCGGCGTGGCCGGAGTGGCGAGTGAAGGCGCTTGTTTGGCCATCATCTCTTCCTGCCGCTTCCGCTCGGCCTCGCGCTGCGCGGTCTGCCAGTCGCTGAACGCCTGGTCCGACTGCGCGATCGTCGTGTTGAACCGTGCCGCGTCGCGCCATTCGACGTTGCCGTTGACGAACAGCACGTGCGTGCCGCCTTGCTGCGACGCCTTCTCGGCCTCGTCGTACGCGATCACCACGTTGCCCGGCATGGCGGCCGTCCGCCCGGGCACATAGGAGTAGCCGCCCCTCTTCGAGGGCTCGAACGGGGAATTCACCCGCTCGGCCGGCAGGTCGCCGGCCGTCACCAGGGCGTCGAGCGTCGGCGGGAACGGGTTCGATGCGCCGCCCGACGCGAACCGCTGTAACGCCTGACCGATCTCATGCAGGTTCTGCTCCGTCTGGTTCTTCTTGGCCGCGATATCGGATTCGGTGCTGGCGGGCGTGGCCGGCTTCTTCTGCTCGTCGGTCGATGATGCGGAGATCATGCCCGGCGTCACGCGAGCGAACTCGTCCCGATCGTAAAAGTGGGTGGGCGGCGCGCTGGCGCTGCCGAACAGTTGGGTCAGCACGGCTGCGGTCACGACCCCGGTCGACAGGATTGCCGCGGCGCAGTAGAGCGGCGCGGCAAACAGGTACGCGACCGCCGCCCCGACCCAGTCCAGATCGAACACGAACCGCAACGTCAGGAACGTGATCGGGATCAGCAGCACCAGCCCGATGGTGAGGGCCGTCTCCAGGATGGATTGCGGAATCACGCCATTGGGAATCAGCGCGAGCGCCAAAAGGAGCAACCCCGGCAGTGCGCCAATCGCGCACCCGCGGAGGTAGCCCAGATCGACCATCCGGTAGTTTAACACCTTCGACGAGATGAACACGCCCAGGAGGACGGCCGGGCCGAGCAGTGCGAACAGGAGCACGATGTGGAGAATGCTGGCGGTCCAGACGACGCCTACGACTTTCCCATGGACCTGGGCCGCGACATGGCTGGCCTGCACGGTCTGGAGAATCGCCGCGGCGAGCTGCGCGACGAGAAAAGCGATGACCAGCCAGGGCGTGACGCTGTCGGTGCCGATGCCCCCGCTGCTGCGGCGGCCGAACCGCCCGGGCGGCCGGTGACGCTTCTCCTTCGGCCCGGATGGCTCATCCTGGACGTCGATCGGCTCCGCCGGGGCCATAACCGGCGGGCGCCGCATCGCCCCGCCCGTGCGAGCCATGGGCGCGGCCTGTTGTTCCATCGCAACCAGCGCTTCAAACGGATCCTCTTCCCCGCCGCGCGGCGCGGAGGCTGGCGGTACCGGGCCAGACGCGGCGGCGCCGACCCGGGGCACGAGCATGTCCTGCCCGCACGCGCGGCACCGCAACTTCTTCCCCGCCGCCTGATCCGCGACGCGGTACTGCTTCCCACACCCGTTACAAACGACCGCAATTGGCATGATGGACGAACCCCAAACCCACTCAATGTCACCGGGAACAGCCCCCAGCGACGGACTATGCATTCTGACAGATGTGTGACGAGAACTCAATCCGGGAAGGGGAAAGTTCCAGGTTCAGGGTTCAGGGTTCAGGTCGATCGTATTCGCGTGGCGGTCGGACCGTAGGTCCACCCGTTCCCACGACCCGACGAACGGGTGGACCTGCGGTCGCGACCGCTATGCGGAGGCAGCCGGCCAGATCAATGAGATTACACGAAGCGTCCACGTTTATACCCGCATCAAGAGGCTAACTTTTGGGTGCATCTCGCGTCTAACATGTCATAGGAGCACGCAATGAACGGGCAGTTCGCGGGAGTCCTGATCGGGTTGATCGCCGTGCTGGGTTACGCCTTGCTCTGCGGCATCGAATGGGGCCTACAATAAGCGCAGCGATACACGATGGGAGGCCGACCCCGTGGGATGATTCACGAGCCGGTCGGCTTTCCATCACAGGCAGGCACCCACAGTACCCTACCTCCCCTGAAGCCCCCGGCGCTCTCGCATGCGTCGGGGGCCTTTTTATGCGCCAGCCGTTTCGCCGCGCCCTTCCTTTAGGATCCGCCACTGGAACCACGCGATGTAAGCGCCGAACGCGGTGGCCAAGAAGGAAATTGGCGCGAAGCCGTACCTCCCGAAGGACAGAACCATGTAGCCCAAGTTGTACAGCGTTGCGAGCACGGTCAGTACGAATACCACCGCCACCAACCCCCGCCGGCGCATCGCCAGCAAGACGATTCCGTCAAGCAAGAGCACGATCCCGAACAACACCGGCCCCAGATCCATCCAGAACTCCGGGACGGTCTGATACGGCACCACCTTGTCGTCCAGCATGAACTCGCCGAAATGCGTATGAAAGATTCGGGACGAGGCCCATTGCAGAAACCGCGGGTACATGAACAGCAGAAACGCCACGATGACAAGGCTGATCCAGGCTTCCGGCCCGTGGCCGGTCCGCGGTTCGTGCGACACCACGGGACGAGCCGCGGGAGGCGGGTCCGGCGACGGTTCGACCGCGTGGTTCTCGTTCGGGGCCGGCGTCTCGGTCTTCGACAGCCGCGGCAGTTTGGAAAGGTCCATCGGTAACCCCGCTTTCTCCGCGGCCCAACATGCCCCGGAAGAGCCGGCCATCATACCCGCCGACCACCGGATGGAA
>DASXMX010000338.1:0-9898 GCA_036495445.1 Tepidisphaeraceae bacterium | reverse complement strand
GGTCACGCAGCTTCGCGATTGCTGCATGGACCTGGTCTATCTGGCCAAGTCGACCGGCATCGCGATCCTGCTGGTCGGCCATGTGACCAAGGCGGGCACATTGGCCGGGCCGAAGATCGTCGAGCACATCGTCGATACCGTCGTCTATTTCGAGGGCGACCGCTTTCACGCCCATCGGATCGTGCGGTGCGTGAAGAACCGGTTCGGCAGCACGCACGAGGTCGGCCTGTTCGAGATGACCGGCGAAGGACTGCGGGAGGTGACGGACCCCGGGAATCTGTTCGTCGAGCATTATGGCCCGCAAGGGCCGCCGAGCGGCTCGGTCATCACCGCGGCAATGCAGGGGAGCCGCGTGCTGCTGGTGGAAGTTCAGGCCCTGACCGCCTCCAGCGTGATCGGTGCTGCCAAGCGGAAGACCAGCGGCGTCAGCGCCGACCGTGTCGCGATGATCATGGCGGTGTTGGAGAAGCGGGCCGAGCTGCGCCTCGCCGCCGACGATGTGTTCGTGAACATTGCGGGTGGGGTGAAAGTGGTTGAGCCCGCCATCGATCTGGCGATTGCATTGGCGATCGCCTCGGCCCACTTGAACCGGCCGCTCTCGGCCGGAACGCTGGCCGTCGGGGAACTGGGGCTTGGCGGGGAGGTTCGCTCCGTCCCGCAACTCGAACTGCGCCTCCGAGAGGCATCGCGGCTGGGGCTGGGCCACGCGATCGTCCCGCACATGGGCGGGCATGTCCCCAAGCTCGGCGGGATGGCCTTGCACGAGGTCCGCCGGCTCTCGCAGGCCATGGCGGACATGTAGTTCTACACCCGCCCGTATATATATTCGTTCAGGTAATGGATCTCCGCCTCCCGGTTGCTCGCGTGGAAGGCGTTCACGTCGCCGATCGAGATCAGGCCCAGCAGGCCGCGTTCCGGGTCGCAGACGGGCACGTGGCGAAACCGGTGCTCCTTCATCAGAGCGCTGATCTCGTCCATGTCCGTGGGGGGCTCGACACAGAAGACGTCGCGCGTCATGACCTCGCTGATGGTGGTCGTGGACGGCTTGCGCATCTGGCCGACCACGCGGACCAGGACGTCGCGCTCGGTGAAGATGCCCAGGAGGCGATCGTTTTCCATCACGAGCAACGCGCCGACCTTCAACTCGTTCATCTTCGCCACCCCGTCGAACACGGTGGCGGCGGGCGAAATCGTGTGAACCTGGCACGACCCCTTCGATTCGAGAACGTCGCGAACGGTGGGCATAACAGCCTCCAGATTTCAGCGGCCTGGCGTGCACCGGAGCAGCATACGCGATCGGGACGACCAGACGTGAGCAACTGAATCTATCAAAATCACTTGCGGGGTTGCAACATTGTGAAATTTGGCGCGGATTGCCAATCGGTGCCCGCCGCCCAACAATAGACCCCATGGCTTCTCTCCCGGTAGTGGCGATCGTTGGACGTCCGAATGTCGGCAAAAGCAGTCTGCTCAACGCGCTGGTTGGCAAGCGCATCAGCATCGTCCAGGACATGCCCGGCGTGACGCGCGACCGCATCTCCACGCCGCTGAAAATCGATGACCGGTACGTCGAACTGGTGGACACCGGCGGCTACGGGTACGTCGACCCCGACCAGCTCACCGATCACATCAAGCACCAGATCGAGGTCGCGATGGCCGAGGCGAAGCTCGTCCTCTTCATCGTCGACACGCAGGAGGGCCTGACCGGCGCCGACCAGGAGGTGGCGAACCTGCTGCGCCGCCGCGGGATCAAGACGCTGTTGATCGCCAACAAGGCTGACGGCCCCAAGGCCGACGTGATGCTCGGCGACTTCGCCCGCTTGGGTCTCGGCACGCCAATCGGCGTCTCCGCGATGAACGACCGCAACATCGATCAGGTCGTGGACGCGATCGCCAAGAGCGTCGATCTCTCGGAGGCGCCCAAGGACGTCCCCGAGCCGCAGATGATGGTGGCGATCGTTGGCAAGCGGAATGCCGGCAAGAGCACGCTCGTCAACTCGATCGCCGAGATCTACGAAGGGCACGGGGACCGGGTCATCGTCTCCGAGGTGCCCGGCACCACCCGCGACAGCGTGGACGTCCGCTTCGAGAAGGACGGCAGGGCCCTGACCGTGATCGACACGGCCGGCGTGCGCAAGAAGCGGCACATGGTCACCAACGACATCGAGTTCTACAGCTTCCACCGCGCCCAGCGGTCGATCCGCCGGGCGGACGTGGTGTTGATGCTGATCGACGCGACCGAGCCGGTGAGCGAGCCGGACAAGAAGCTCGCCCAGTACATCGCCGAGCAGTACAAGCCGGTGGTGCTGGTCATCAACAAGTGGGACCTGGCGAAAGCGACGCTCCAGGAGCAGGCGCGCGAGCAGGGCGGCAAGTTCGACGACCACGGCATCATGGAGGAGTACCGCAAGTATCTCGACCAGGAACTCCGGCACCTCGACTACGCGCCGATCGCCTTCGTCACCGCCAAGGAGGGGAAGAACGTGCAGGCGGTGCTCGACCTGGCGCAGCACCTGTACAAGCAGGCGCACACGCGCGTCTCGACGCACAAGCTGAACACGACCGTACGGGAGCTGCTGGAGGAGCGCCGTCCCAGTACGCCGACTGGCCGGCGGGCGCGGATCTACTACGTCACGCAGGCCGACGTCGCCCCGCCGACGATCGTCCTGTTCGTCAACAATCCGGACTTCATCAACGAGACGTACCAGCGGTTCATGGTCAACCGCCTCCGCGAGCGGCTGCCGTTCCCCGAGGTGCCGATCAAGCTCCACGTCCGCCAGCGGGTGCGGCAGGCGGAAGTGAACGAAGAGCTCGCTGACGACCGATCCCAAGCCCGGAAGGGCCGTTCAACCAAGCACGTCCGCGGGAAGGAATCACGCTCCCACGACGAGCCGAGCTAACTGCAGTTACCAAGTTGTCATTGAAGAATTCTTGAGTTCCGCCGGACGACGCGACGAAACTCCCGGGTGATCCTGCCGATGAACGGGGTGAAGTTCACCGTCTGTACCGGCTGACGGAGTTGGCCGGCGGTGGGCGAGGGCATGGGGCGGGAGGGACACGAGCGTGCGTTTCCTGCTTGCAAACCTGATTCTTCTCGGACTTGTGGCTGCGGCGCCAGTCGCTGCGGCGGATTTGACGAGCTATCTGAAGCCCCATCCGGCGCCCGCCGCAACTCAACCGGCGCAGGCGAGCACCGCCGCGTCGTCGACTTCGGAGGGGCTGGTCAGGCGGTTCGACGAGCTCACGATCGGAAAGCTGTTCAAGGGCGAAAAGCGGCTGTCGCCCGAGGAACTCGGCCACATCGAGTTCTGGGTGTCGCTGGTCAAGGAGCCGCTGATTGCGGGTATCAGCTTCATCCCCCGGCTGTTCGTCGCGCTGGTCTTCCTGGCCTTCTTCTACCTGATCTACCGCGCGATGCGGCGGCTCATCGTCGGCAGCCTGGGCAAGGCCAACGTCGACCCCTCCATTCGTGACATGCTCGGCCACCTACTCAAGTGGACGATCATGGGCTTCGGCCTGGTCATCGCCTTTAACCAAATCGGCATCCAGATCACCGCGCTGCTCACCGGTGTCTCGATCGTTGGCCTGGCGATGGGCCTGGCGGCGCAGGAGACGCTGGCCAACTTTATCGCCGGCATCGTGATCTTCTGGGACAAGCCGTTCCGCATCGGCGATTCGATCGAGATCGAAGGCGCCAGCGGCACGGTCCAGCGCGTTACGTTTCGCTCCACCCGCATGCTCGACGCCGACGGGCAGGTCATCGTCCTGCCGAACACCTACGTCCTGGCCCACCGCCTCTCGAATGCCACGGCCAACCCCCTGCGGCGGGTGAACGTGACGGTCGGCATCGCCTACAGGGAGTCGATCGACGACGCCCGTGAGGCCATGCTCGAACTGGTCGAAGAAGATTCGCGCGTCTGTGCCGATCCCGCCCCGTCGGTCGTGGTCACCGAGTGCGCCGACAGCAGCGTGAACCTCGTCCTGCGGTTCTGGATTCGCGAGAAGGGGATGGCCGCCGCCATGAAATACGAATACCTCGAGCGGGTGAAGAAGGCGTTCGACGCCCGCGGCATCGAGATCCCCTTCCCCCACATGCAGCTCCTGATGAACGCCCCCGAGCGCACGGAGCTTCGCGCGGCGGGGTGAGAAGGAAAACGGCGCCGCAAAGACGCAAAGACGCGAAGGAAAGCGCAAAGAAAAGAAGCGAGAAGAATGGGGGGAGGAGCTGTCGCTGTTTTCCGTTCCGCGGCGCGCCCGGAGGGCCGCGAGGGCCCGGTTCGTGCGAAATGCGCCGATAATGCAGTCCTGTTTAAAACCGCGCTCTTCCCCTCGGCCTTCTTTGCGGATTCCTTCGCGTCTTTGCAGCGCTTTCGGCTTTGTCCCAATTCCGTTCAATCGACGACCAAATCCACCGCCGCGAAATGTTCGTGGTCGCTGTCGCTGTGTTCGGAGCCGACTTTCACGAGGTAAGCGCCGGGCCGGTCGATGCGAAGCCGTTGACGGAGCCCGACGCGGCCCGTGTCGGGCTTGAAGTCCATGAGGAAATTGCTCTCGGTGACCGGCGGCTTGTCCCGATCGGGCGGGGACTTCTTTCCCGCCGCCCGCTCGGGCGCGACGAAAAACCGCACCGTCACGTTCTTCTGCACGTCGTGGGGGAAGTTGCTGGAGAAGAAAAACTGAATCGTGAACGGCTCGCCGCGCTTCACGTGGCAAACGGGCCGCGGCTGAGTGCCCTGGGGGGGCGGGTCGGTGTCGGAATGGGCGGTTGCCTCGTCCGATGTTCCCTTCACCGTCAACTCGATGCGGAAGTGCTCGGCTCGGGCGAGCGACGCAGCGCACAGGACGGTCGCGAAAATGAGGAGAATGCGTTTCATTCGATCACTTCACCGAAAGTTCGATTTCCGCGTAGTCCGCTTGCCCCGGCTTGTCGGGATCCCCGCCCGCTTCGATTCGCACGAGATAGACGCCCGGCTCCTCCAGGCGGAACTGTTGCGCGGCATTGGACGTCCTACCTTGCGCGAAGTCCATGGTGAGCGCGCTCTCGATCGCGACCTTCGCCGGATCCAACGCCGGCGGCGCTTGCCCCGGTCGGTCGAGCTTCACCACGTAGAAATGGACGAGAACGTCCTTCGCTTCGGCCGGGTCGGTGCGGGTGACGTTCCACTTCGCCGTGAACGCCCCATTGACCGATGCTTCAAGCGTGATGCGATGGGAGCCGGGCCGTGAATCGTGCGACGCCACGCTCTTGGCCAATTGCGCTGCCTTCCCTTCCGTCACGTTCAGCTCCGCAGCAAATCCGGCGGCCCAAGCCCCGGACACACTAAAGAGGACGAGAAGAGACGCGACGACGAACGGGAGTTGGCGCATGTCCACCCCCTTGTTACCGCGCAATTCAGTCGATGTTTGTCCGGCGCAACAGCAGGGCGTTGCCGACGACGGTTACGTCCGACAGCGCCATCGCCCCGGCCGCGATGAGCGGGTTGAGGATCCCGAACGCCGCCAGCGGGATCGCCAGCACGTTGTAGATGAACGCCAGGAACAGGTTCTGGCGGATCTTCCGCATCGTCGCGCGGGAGAGCTTGATGGCGGCGGCGACGCCGGTCAGGCTGCCGCTGACCAGCACGATATCGCCGGCTTCCTTGGCGATGTCGGAGCCGGAGCCGATTGCGATGCCCAGGTCCGCCTGGGCCAGCGCCGGTGCGTCGTTGATCCCGTCGCCGACCATGGCGACAGACGACGATTGCTGATTGCGGATTTCGGATTGCGGACCACGAGGCGATTGCAAGTCGCGGATGACTTGCGCCTTCTCGCCCGGTTTGACGTCGGCATGAACCTCGTCGATGCCGACCTGCCGCGCGACCGCCTCGGCGGTGGCGCGGTTGTCGCCGGTGAGGAGGACGGTGCGAAGGCCGATCCGGTGCAGATCGTTGATTGCGCCGGCCGAATCGTCCTTCACCTGATCGGAGACGGAGATCAGACCGAGCCGATCGATGCCGCCGGCCGGAGCCTCCTGGGCGACGAAGACGCGCGTGCCGCCGGCCGCGGCGCCCCGTTCTTCGGACGAATCCCCATGGGCGCGAAGCAGGGCGGCGCTGCCGACCAGCAGCTTGCGGCCGTTCACCTGTGCGACGACGCCCAATCCCGGTTCGTTCGTGAACCCTTCGGGATCGGGCGGGGCGAGGCCGCGCTCTTTGGCGGCGGTCGTGACGGCGCGGGCCAGCGGATGCTCGCTGAACTGCTCGGCCGCCGCGGCCAGTCGCAGCACGTCGTCGGCGCTGACGCCATCCATCGCGATCACCTCACCGACGACCGGCTTGCCGCGCGTGACGGTGCCGGTCTTGTCGAGCACCACGGTGTCGATCCGCTCGGCCTTTTGCAGCGCGTCGATGTTGCGGATCAGGATGCCCTTCTTCGCGCCCCGGCCCGTGCCGACCATCAGCGCCGTCGGGACCGCCAGCCCCAGCGCGCACGGGCATGCGATGATCAGCACGCTGCAGACGGTCATCGCGATCTGGCCCCAGATCGAGCCGCTCGACCAGTGGTGGACCGTGCCCCAGATGTACCAGCCGATTCCGGTGAGCAGGGCGATGCCGAGCACCGTCGGGACGAAGACCGCCGCCGCCTGGTCCGCCAGCTTCTGGACCGGCGGCTTGCTCGATTGCGCCGTCTCCACGAGCTGAACAATCTGCGCCAGCGCCGTCTGGCTGCCGGCCTTGGTGACGCGGACGACAAGGCGGCCCTCGCCATTGACGGTGCCGCCGATCACCTCGTCGCCGACGGCGCGGGTGGCGGGCATCGGCTCGCCCGTGATCATCGATTCGTCAATGCTGGAGCGCCCCTCGAGCACGACGCCGTCCGCCGGCAGGCGGTCGCCCGGGCGGACGAGGAACCAGTCGCCCACGCGCAGCTCGCCGGCGGGAACTTCCTTCGGCTCGTTTTGCCCGTCGAATCGAAGCGCAACGGACGGCGCGAGGTTGAGCAACTCGCGGATGGCCGATCCCGCGGAGTGTCGCGCCCGCGCTTCCAGCCAGTGCCCGAGGCTGATCAGCGCGAGCAGCCCCGACGCTTCCATGAAGTAGAGCCGGTCCTCAGTGGCGGGCGCCAACCAGCCGAGCACGCCGGCGACGAAATAGATCAGGCTGTACCCGTACGCCACGGATGCGCCCAGCGAGATCAGCGTGTCCATATTGCTGGTCCGCATCCGCAGGGCGCGAAACGCGCTGGCGTAGAACCGGCTGCCGACGTAGACGATCGCGATCGTGCTGGCGACCAGCCCTGCCCACCCCATCCACATCTGCTGGGCCGGCATGTGTTGATAATGCGCCGGGCCGAATTCGCGCAGCGCCCAGTGAATCGCTTCGAGCGGGAGCCACAAAAGGATGCCAACGACCGCCCGCCGGAACCACGCCCGGGCCTCGTGCATCTGCCGCTGGAGCCGCTTGGCCTCGGCGTTCTGCGCCTCGATGCCCGTCTCCTGCGGCGCGGCCGGGTAACCCGCGGCGGTGATCGCCTCGCTGATGTGCGCGGGATCGGTCCGCCCGGGATCAAATCGAACCACCGCCCGCCCGCGGGCGAGGTTCACCTCGGCCGAATCGACCCCCGGCACCGCCCGCGCCGCCTTCTGCACGTGCGCCACGCAACTCGCGCACGTCATCTCCCCGACGTCGAAGGTGGCGGATTCACAGTCCGGAGTTGAGACGGTCATTGCGGGGAATCATAGGCGGGACGCAAACGCAAAAGCGCAAACACGTAAAGCGCGAGGGGCCTTCTTACGTTTTGCGTCTTTGCGTTTTACGCGTGGGCATCCTCTACTTTTGAGCGTCTTTCTCGACGTTCCCGAAATAGCCACGGACGACGTCCTGATCCTGACGCGGGATGCGTTGTTCGCCGACTTCGTCGGCGGCGATCTTGTCGGGCGGGGGGAGCACGTCGTGCAACTGCAGCTTCGCGTCGCCCTTCAGCGACCCGGCCTTGACGAAGTTGCTCGCCAGCACCTTCCCCTTTTCGTCCCGCTGCTGCGTGTCGGTTTCGTTCTTGGTCTGGTACGGCGCGATCGCGGGGGCGGGGCGGTTGTTGCCGGCGGCAACGCCCGGGCCGCCGCCCATCGCCTGGCCTTGTTGCTGATTCTGGCCCTGGCCCCACGGGCCTTGGCCGTTCCCGTTCTGGCCGTTGGCCTGTCCGTTCTGGCCATTCTGCCCGTTCTTGCCGCCCTGGCCCTGCTCGCCGCCGTCGCCTTGGGCGCCGTTCTGCTGGCCGGCGGCCACCTGCTGGGCGTCATTGGCGACGGCCTGCATCTGCTGCATCTGCTGCTGCATCTGCTTGGCCGCATTGGCCATCTGCTGTTGCTTGTTCGCCTGCCCGCCGTTCTTGCCCTGCTGGCCCGGTTGCTGCCCGGCCTGCTGCTGGTTGGCCATCTGGCCGTTGTTGCCTTGCTTCGGTTGCGCCGGGTTGCCGCCCTGGGCCGCCTGCTGCATGGCCTGGGCCAACGCCTGGGCCGAGCCGGCCAACTGCTGCGCGTTCATTTGCCCGTTGACCTTTTGTTGCATCTGCTGGAGTTGCTTTTGAATCTGCTGGGCCATCTGCCGCTGCTGCTGGGCGGACATCTTCCCGTTCTGGTTCATCTGCTGGGCGAGCTGCTTGCCGAGCTGCTGAAGCTGCTGCGACGCCTGCTGATTCCCCGCGGCGGCCTGCTGCAGCAGGTTCTGCATCTGCTGCTGTTGCTGCTGCGTCGCACCCATGTTCTGCATCTGCTGCTTGAGGTTCTGCTGCACCTTCGGGTCGTTGGCCATCTTCTGGATCGCCTTGGCCAACTGGTCCATCTGCCTGGCGGCCTTGTCCTGCTCCTTGGGGTCCAGCTTGTTGAAGTTGTCGACCGCCTTGGAGAGGTCCTGCACCGCCGCATCGAACTTGCCCTGCGCCAGGTTGCGATGGGCGTCGGCGATCGGCCCCGGCTCGTCGGCCGGGGGCGTCATGTTCTTGAACTCCTGCATCTCCTGCTGCGTGACCGCGAAATCCTTGTTCGCCTGGATCTTCTGCTTGATCGCCTGCTGCACCTGCTCGATCGCCTTCTGCCCGGTGCTCCGGGCGGTCTCGGGATCGGCCGTCTTGTTCCCCTTCATGGCCAGCAGCTCGCGCTTGGCCATCTGGATCTCGGGCTTCTCGGCGACGGACTTGGGTGCCGCGTCGATCTCGGCGATCGCGCGGTGGATCATGTCCTGCGCCTGCCGCCGGTTCTCCTCCACCGCCTGCGACTTGGCGATCGCCGACTGTTTCATGCCGAACAGATCAAACGTCGGCAGCAGCCAGGCGAGCAGAAAGACCAGCGTCGTCGCTGCGATCGTGCCAATCCCCGCCCGGGGGAACTGGACCGGGAACCGCTTTTGCAGGCTGACGTTCGTCGCCGTCCGCTCGGCGTCTTTTACCGCTGCCACGGCGAACGGGTCGTTGCTCGCGCGGACGAAGAGGGCCGTGCTGAACTTTTCCTTGAGCGCCAGGCGCTCGTCGATGGCGACCGCTGCCTGCTGCGCCGTCGGCCGCCGGATGATCGCGTAGACGATCGAGGCGGCCACGGCCACCCCGAGGCCCGCCCAAAACCAGGCGGCCTCATGCGGAAGCTGGAGTTGCACGAGCTTATAGATCAGCACCGCCGCCAGGACGACGACGGCATATACGATTCCCGTCCAAGCGAGGGCCGTCAGCCACACGCCGAGCATCATCCGCGTTCGCACCGCACTGACATGTTGATCCAAGCGGCTCATGTCGCCTCCCGGGGAATGTGTCCGTTCCGCCTCGTATTGTACGCGGCGCCCCCCACGTAACAAACGTCAATCCACGGTCTGTTGGACGAAGCGGACGACCCGTTGTTCCGAGGTTAGGCGGGACTGCGGATCGTCTTGCT
>DASXMX010000337.1:0-14695 GCA_036495445.1 Tepidisphaeraceae bacterium | reverse complement strand
GTCGCCCACGTACGTGTACTTCACCAGCACGTCGTTGGCACCCAAATTCTCGCTTGCGGTGCCGACCGTCCACTTGGACAGCGCGCCGAAGACGAGCTGGTTGTTGTCGACCACGCCCAGCGCGACCTGCTCGTAGCCTTGAGCGTTATACACCGCATTGGCCGCAGAGGAGTCCAGGCCGTTGCCGTACCAGGTGCCGTCGGGCGTGGCTGGGTCGCCGTGGCGGCCGCTCTTGGCCGCCGCGAACACGCTCGCGTATGCGGCGGTGCCCGAAGCATCGGAGGAGCCCACGTGCAGGATCAGGTCGTTGTCGGACAGATCGAGCGTGCTCGTGCCGTCGATCGAGAAGGCTGGGTCGTTCGCCGCTCCCGGAATCCCGACCACCAGCACATTGTGGTTGGCGTGCGTGCGGCCCGCGCCCACGCTGGCCATCTGCAGCTTGGCCCCGTTGCTCAGCGAGATGCCGCCGACGTGGATGTCGGTCGGGCTGGTCGCCGGCTGGATGACCAACTGGGCGGCGGCTCCGCTCTCGACGATGTTCGGCTCATCCGCGCCCGGGTCGGCGTTGATCACTGCGGCGCCCGTCACCGTGAGCGTATGAGTCGATGCATCCCACGTCGCTTGGCTGCCGGTCGTCAACCAGGCGGGCAGCGGGGCCGGCGTGACCACTTGGGCGTACGCGGCCGATTCGCTGGCGGCGAAGTTGGCGTCGCCGCCGTAAACCGCGATCAGGTTGTGCGTGCCGACCGAGAGCGTGCCGGCCGGGACGGTCAGCGTCGTCGAGCCGCCGGCGAGCATGCCGGTGGCCACGACGGCGTTGTTGTTGCTGGTATCTAATAGCGTCACCGTCTCGCCGTCGGGCACGCCGCCGCGGACTATTCCGGTGAAGGTCAACGGCTGGCCGGCATCGGAGGGATTCGGAGCAATTGTCGGCGCGAGCGTCGCAGTGGTGTTTGGGATCAGCTCGAACACCATGCCGCCGGACACCGAGGCGGTTCCGATAAGATTGCCGCGCGAGTCGAGTAATAGTGCCCCCAGCGGCGCCCCCGCAGCATCCGTGAATGTCGCAAGCGTCGTGATCGTGCTCGACCCGTGGGCGATCTCGAACGCCGTGCCCGCGTTTCCGGGGCCGCCCCATTCGGTCGTCCCGTACAGGTTGCCCGATGCGTCCACCGACACACCGGCCATGGGTTGGTACCCATTGGCGCCATTGAAGGACGCGATGGTCGTAATCGTCGTTGAACCAGCGGCTATCTCGAAAACCGTTCCGTCTTTGCTGGCTCCGCCGGTAAAGGTCGTCCCGTAAAGGTTGCCGGATGCATCCGGCGTCAGTCCACCAATCGGGAATCCCCCGTTGGCCCCACTGAAGGAGGCGAGGGTCGTAATGGTTGACGAGCCTTCGGCAATCTCGAACACCGTGCCTTGACCGTTAACCTGCGGCCCACCTGCTTCGGTCGTCCCATACAGGTCACCGACGGCGTCGAGCGTCAGCCAGCTTTCGGGATTCGCCCCGTTAGTTTTTTTAAAAGACACGAGCGTCGTGATCGTGGTCGAGCCCTTTGCGATTTCGAAGACGGTGCCGGAATAGTCGGCTCCCCCGAAGTTTGTCGTCCCATAGAGATTGCCCGCAGAATCCAAGGTGATTCCGGACTCAGGATTCGAGCCATCCGTTTGGTTAAACGAGGCAATAGTCGTGATTGCAGACGAGCCCGCGGCGATCTCGAACACGGTCCCGTAGCCGCTCGCCCCGCCGGCATAAGTCGTTCCGTAAAGGTTGCCGGACGCGTCGAGCGTCACCCCACCGTAGGGGTATGCTCCATCGGTTCCGGTGAACGCGGCCAGCGTGGTAACCGCACCCGAGCCCTGGGCGATCATGAAGACCGTCCCATCTTGGCTCTCCCCGCCGGACTCGGTCGCGCCGTACAGGTTCCCTGACGCATCCCTGGCAAGTCCGCCACGGGGCGTCATCCCGGTTGCCAGATCGAACGAAGCAACGGCGGTCGCTGTCGTAGAGCCTCGGGCGACCTCGAACACGGTGCCCTGATTGTTCGCGCCGCCCCCCTGGGTCGTCCCGTAGAGGTTACCCAATGGATCGATGGTCACGCCGGCTAAAGGACCATCGCCGTTGGCCCCGTTGAATGTGGCGAGGGTCGTGATCGCGGCTGTGCCGCTGGCGACCTCGAACACGGTGCCCTCGAAGGCGTTCCCGCCGCCACCCGTGGTTCCGTAGAGGTTGCCGGCCGGATCCAATGTCACGCCCCCGTTGGGCTGCTGTCCGTCCGCGTTGTTGAATGAGACGAGCACTGTGATCGCGCTCGATCCCGCTGCGACCTCGAATACGGTTCCATATAGCGAAGTGACGCCACCGTAAGTGCCGTAACTGCCCCCGAGGACGGAAGTCCCAAAGAGATTGCCTGATCCATCGATCGCGAGATACCCCGCAGGTAAGACGGCCAGGTTATTTAGCCCGAACGAGGCGATGGTCGTGAGGGCCGTTGAGCCGCTGGCAATCTCGAACACCGCGCCCTGATTATTGGCACCACCGCTGGAGGTCGTTCCGTACAAATTGCCCGAAGCGTCGAGCGTCAGCCCGGCGTAAGGACCCAACCCGTTCGTCCCATTGAACGAGGCGACCGTCGTGATCGCCGTCGACCCACCCCGAATTCCAAACACTGTGCCGTCGTTGGCTGTGCCGCCCAGATAGGTGGTGCCGTAGAGATTGCCGGACGCGTCGATCGTGATCCCCGCACGCGGCGAAGCTCCGTTGGCGCCGTTGAACGAAGCAAGCGTGGTGATCGCCGTCGAACCGCTGGCAATTTCGAAAACGGTGCCGTCGCCGTACGTTCCGCCGTTGTAGGTTGTTCCGTATAGGTTGCCCGCGGGATCGAGCGTCACGCCCGCGTAGGGGTTCGCCCCATCGATATTGTTGAACGAGATGAGGGTAGTTATCGCGTTGGAACCTTGCGCGACTTCAAACACCGTCCCATAGCCATAAGCCCCGCCAATGGAGGTTGTGCCATACAGATTTCCGCTGGAATCCGCGACGAGGGTCGAGCGCGGCCTGACACCAGTGTCGTTGATGCTCAAGACGCCGACCTGGCTCACGCCGTAGGTCGAAAACAGGACGCGCGGCTCAATGGTTTCCCAATGCGGCCGCGAGCCGGCCTTCGCCGCTTGATGGACTGGGCGGGAACGTACCGGAATGGCACCCGCGATGGCTGCCCGAAGCCGTCCTGCGGTCAAGGCAGAAAACCAGCGCGACTGCGGTGACCTGCGCGAACTCATGGTGCTCCTCCAAGTTGCAAGACGGCTTGCCGCCCAGCTCTCGTGGGATAGTCCCTCGCGTCCGGCTCACCCGGGAGGCCGGCGATTGCCGCCGGTTGCCTTAGGCGTTCGGACATTGCTTTGGATCGATGGAACCCCCGCGGTGACACGGATCTAGCCGGGGTTCCGGCCAGATGGCGGCTTGAGTCCCCTCACTCCTAACGAGCCGAAGTATAATCGCCGATTGCGGCGGTGCAATTTAAATCTGGCCGCATAATGGTCGGGGCACCCAGCGGAGACGAATCGGGGGCCAAATCGGAGCGCCAACTCCTGCGATCTGATTGGTTGGATCCAATGCATCAAATGCATCATTGGGGAGCCGGAAAACGGGACAGTCACGATTTTGATGGGCTCGATTGCCCTGCCATGCGTTTTTATATCAATTTGCGCATCCAGCCCCTGCCCCGAAGCGTGCCGCATGTGGGACATTCGCCGCAAGTCATTGCCAAGTGTGGATCTATAGCAATGCCCCAGCATTCCGAGACCGAGTGTGACATTCGGGCATAAGGCATTGCGATTCAATAATATATCCACTTGTTAACACACCCGATAGCAACCGTGCCAAAAGTGTGACATTTTGGGACATTTGAGACATTTGGCGGCGGGCCGGGGTCGGGGTTGGGATGGGATTGCGACGGGCGATGGACCCGCAGTTCGGCACGCTGCTGCGCGAGATCCAGGCCCAGACCGATTCGTCCGACAACGTGCTGGACTACATCGTCAGCCTGACGCGCTACAACTACGCCCACGACGACGCGGGCGTGATCTCCGCCCTCCGCCCCTCGGGCATGCAGGCGCTGCAGAGCGTGCAGAACTACTGGTCGTTCGAGATCGCTGGCACCGACCCGACCGGGCTGCGGGGCGAGCGGTGTTGAGCAGAAACTTACTCCCGTGGGCGTCGGACAGCACGCGTCGGAGATGCGTGCGGAATGAGGATTGGCGCGCCGGCCGGATGTTGAACGCGGCACCTTGGATTGGAGTCAAGCGAGCCTTTCGTGGAGGTTCTCCAACGGAATGGAGTTTGGCCCGGTGAGACGCCGACGCGTCGGGGCGGGTTCTCGCGCAACTGGGGTGTACTGCGAGAGATAGCCGCGTCGGACCTTCCGCCTCAGTGTGGCACTTCCTTCGTTACGGGATTGGGGGAGCGGGGGCCTCGTTGGGATCGGGCGTAGCCGGTTTCGACTCGCCTCTGAAGCAAAGGAGCGACTGGCCATGCTGAGCGTACTCAATAATCCCGTCGGCAATGGAGGCGGGTGCGGCACCTGTCATTCGGGTGGCTGCGGAACCTGTGGTTCGGAGTCGCAGGTCGTTGTCCAACCGCCGGCGAAACCCAGCCGTCGGGAGTTCGGCCGCATCGCGCTGGCCGCGTCGGCGGGGGTGGCGCTGGCGCGCACGGCGCGGGCGCAGCCGGCGGCCGCGGCGCCGGCGGGCGAGGCCGCGGCGGTTCAGCCCGTGCCCCTCTCGCCGGACCTGAACGTGGTCAAGGAGAGCAAGGGGCCGATCCTTACCGTGCTCGAGGAGTTCTACAAAATCGGTCCGGGGCCATCGAGCTCGCACACGATGGGGCCGATGCGGATCACGTACGACTTCTTCCAGCGCGTTTCGAAATTGCCGGAGGATCAGCTCAAGCGTGCGACGGCGCTGAAGGTGCACCTGTTCGGCAGCCTGAGCCAGACGGGCGAGGGACACGGCACGAACCGCGCCGCGCTGGCCGGGATATTAGGCAAATCGCCGGCGACCTGCCCGCCGGAGTTTCTCGACTCGATCATGGCCAACCCGGATCGCCAATACCCGGTGACGCTGGGGCCGACGACGCTCAACGTGAGTCTCAAGGACATCATCTTCGACTCGCCCAAGGGCGACTTCCCTCACCCGAACACGATGACGTGCGTCCTGCTCGCGGGCGATCAGAAGTTGTACGACCTGGAGTACTACTCGGTCGGCGGCGGTTTCATCGAATGGAGGGGGTACACGCCGCCGGAGAAGGGGCAGCCGAAGTACCCGTACGCACACGCCAAGGAACTGAAGAAGTACCTGTACGACGACAAAGTCCCGCTGCCCAAGCTGCTGCTCGAGAACGAGATGTCGATCTCCGGCAAGAGCGAGAAGGAGATCTGGGAGTTCGTCGACCAGGTGGCCGACGTGATGACGCGGATGGTCGACACCGGGTTGACGGCGGAAAGCGTGTTGCCGGGCCCGATCAAGCTTCACAGCAAGGCCGCCGGGATGATGCGCAACATGGAAGACGATCCCAAGGGGAGCGCGCGGCGGGCGGTGAGCCAGATGGCGGCGTATGGGTTCGCGGCGGCCGAGGAGAACGCCCGCGGGCACATTATCGTAACCGCGCCGACGGGCGGATCGGCCGGGATCATCCCCGCCGTGCTCAAGTCGCTGCGCGACACGAACACGCCCGCGCAGCAGATCCGGGAAGGGTTCCTCGCAGCGGCGGCGATCGGATACCTGTGCAAGCACAACGCGACGCTGTCGGGCGCCGAAGGCGGATGCCAGGCGGAGGTCGGCGTCGGGTCATCGATGGGGGCGGCGATGATCGCGCAGGCGCTGGGCGCGCCGCCGAAAGTTGTGGCCAACGCGGCCGAGTCGTCGCTCGAGCATCACCTGGGAATGACCTGCGACCCGGTCGCGGGATACGTGCAGGTGCCGTGCATCGAGCGGTGCGCCTACGGCGCCGTCAAGGCGTGGACCGGGTACTGCATCGCCAGCACCGAGGTCGCGGAGCAGCGGCGGCTCGACCTGGACACGACGATCGCCGCCATGGCGCTGACGGCGAAGGAAATGAACTCCAAATACAAGGAAACATCCGAGGGCGGCCTGGCCGTGTCGGTGGTCCTCTGCTGACCTGAGGCGGCGGCTTTAGAGTGGATCGACTTCAGGCGTGGCGGTGATCCATTATTGTGGTGCAGGCTTTCCAGCCTGCAAGTGCAGCCCGGAAGGGCTGCACCACAAACGCTCCGCCGTAGGTTGATCAGCCCTGGCCGCGGAGGGTTCAAATGACCCAGGCGATTCGGATCCAGCCCGGCGCGGCGTCGGACCGGGGCGTTCGGATGGCCGCGGCGGCCTGGGTGCTGACGGCACTCTATTACTTCTACCAGTACGCGCTGCGATCGGCGCCGGCGGTGATGATCCCGGACCTGAGCAGCGCGTTCGACATCACGCCGGTCGCGGTCGCATCGATCGTCGGACTGTTTTACTACGGCTACTCCCCCTTCAGCCTCGTGGCCGGCGCGGCGATCGACCGGATCGGCACCCGCCGGCTGCTGCCCGGCGCGGCCGCCGTGGTGGGCGTCGGCGCGCTGCTGTTCGCCACCGGCGACCGTCACGTCGCGTCGATCGGCCGATTCCTGCAAGGGGCCGGCGGCGTCTTTGCGCTGGTCGGCGCGATCGATATCGCGACCCGGAACTTCGCCCCCTCGCGTGCGGCGACGTTGATCGGCGCCACGCAGATGTTCGGAATGGCCGGCGGATCGGCCGGGCAGTTCGTCGTCGGCCCGCTGATCGGCCACGGCCTGAAGTGGAACGTCTTCTGGACCGCAATGGGCGTCGGCGGGTTGCTGATCGGCCTGATCTTGTTCGTCCTGCTTCCCAAAGACGTGCGGGCCGACGCGCGCGGAACTGGATGGAAGAGCACTGTCGTGGCCTTCCGAGCCGTCTTCAGCAATCCGCAATCGATCCTGTGCGGCGTCGTCGCCGGGCTGCTGTTCATTCCGACCACGATCTTCGACATGATCTGGGGCGTGCGCTACCTGCAGGAGGCGCATGGCCTGGAGTACGGGCAGGCGGTGTTGCGATCGGCCAGCGTCCCGTTCGGGTGGATCATCGGATGCCCGCTGCTCGGGCTGATCTCCGACCGCCTCGGCCGGCGCAAACCGGTCATTATGGGAGGCGGCCTGGTGCTGTTGGCGTGCCTGGCCTGGATCCTCTATGGCCGGACGGGCGTCTTTCCGCCCTACGCCGTAGGCCTCGTGGCCGGCATCGCGTCCGGCGCTGCGATGTTGCCCTACACGGTGATCAAGGAAGCGAACCCGCCGCAGTTCGGCGGCACCGCAACGGGGGTCATCAACTTCATCAACTTCACGCTTAGCGCCCTGCTCGCCCCGGTCTTCGGCCGGATGTTGCAGAGCGTGTCGGGCGGCGCCACGACGATGACGCACGCGCATTACCAGTCGGTGTTCGTCCTCTTCCTGTATGGCGTGGCGATCGCCGTCGTCCTGACCTGGTTCTTGAAGGAGACGGGTTCGGCCGTCCGGGCGCCGGCGGGCGCCGTGGACGGCGAACAACGCAACTGACGTAAACCCACGCGTCACCGCGACGCGACAGACAAGGACATGCTCCCATGACCACCATGCTCGCACCGGAACCCTCGCGCACCGCCGCACCGACCCCGGGCTGGGAAGGGTTTAACAAGGGGATCTGGCAGAAGTCGATCAACGTGCGCGACTTCATCCAGGAGAACTACACGCCGTACTACGGCGACGCCGCGTTTCTCGCACCGGCGACCGAGCGGACGAAGAAGGTTTGGGGCAAGCTGACGGACCTGTTCCCCGAGGAGCGAAAGCGGGGTGTGCTCGACATCTCGCAGATCCCCGGGGCGATCACCTCGCACGCGCCGGGTTACATCGATCGTGACAGCGAGGTGATCGTCGGCCTCCAGACTGACTCGCCGCTCAAGCGCGCGATCATGCCCAACGGCGGGCTGCGCATGGTCCTCAGCGCGCTCAAGGCGTACGGGCATTCGCCAGACCCGAAGATAGTCGAGATCTTTACCAAGTACCGCAAGACGCATAACGAGGGCGTATTCGATGCGTATACGGCCGACATCCGGCGGTGCCGCAGTTCGCACATTCTCACCGGCCTGCCCGACGCCTATGGCCGCGGGCGCATCATCGGCGACTACCGCCGGGTGGCCCTCTATGGCGTCGCGCGGCTCGTCGAGGAGAAGCAACGGGAGAAGCGCGCGCTCGATTCGGCCATGTCCACGGAGGACATCATCCGCGACCGCGAGGAACTGAGCGAACAGATCCGCTCGCTGGAAGAACTGCAAAAAATGGCCGCAAGCTACGGGTTCGACATCTCCGTCCCCGCGCGCAACGCCAAGGAGGCGGTGCAGTGGGTCTATTTCGGCTACCTGGCGGCGGTGAAGGAACAGAACGGCGCGGCGATGTCGCTCGGCCGGATCTCCAGCTTCCTCGACATCTACTTCGAGCGGGACCTCGCCGCGGGCGCGCTGACCGAACAGCAGGCGCAGGAGATCATCGATGACTTCGTGATCAAGCTCCGGATCGTCCGCTTCCTGCGGACGCCGGAATACGATGAGCTGTTCGCCGGCGACCCGACGTGGGTCACCGAGTCGATCGGCGGGATGGGAGACGACGGCAGGCCGCTGACGACCAAGACGGGCTTCCGGTTCCTCCAGACGCTCTACAACCTCGGCCCCGCGCCGGAGCCCAACCTCACGATCTGGTATTCCCCGCGGCTGCCCGACGGGTTCCGCAACTTCGTCGCGAAAGTCGCGATCGACACCAGTTCGATCCAGTTCGAAAGCGACGAGATCATGCGCGGCGCCTGGGGCGACGACGGCGCGATCGCGTGCTGCGTGTCGCCCATGCGGGTCGGGAAGCAAATGCAATTCTTCGGCGCCCGCGCCAACCTGGCCAAGTGCCTCCTTTATGCGATCAACGGCGGCCGGGACGAGATGACGGGCAATCAGGTCGGCCCCGCGATCGGCCCCGTCGAAGGGGAGTATCTGGATTTCGACAACATCCTCGATCGTTTCGACAGCATGATGACCTGGTTAGCCAACGTCTATGTCAACGCAATGAACGTCATTCACTACATGCATGACAAGTACGCTTACGAGCGGGTTGAGATGGCCCTGCACGACTACGCGCCGCTGCGAACGATGGCGTTTGGCATCGCCGGGCTCTCCGTCGTGGCCGACAGCCTCTCGGCCATGAAATACGCGAAGGTCCGCCCGATCCGCGACGACACGGGCCTCATCGTCGACTACGAAACCACGGGCGAATTCCCGATGTTCGGCAACAACGACAATCGCGTCGATCAACTCGCGTCTTGGGTCGTCAGCACGTTCATGAACAAGTTGCGGAAGTATCCGACCTACCGCAATGCGATGCACACGCAATCGGTGCTGACGATCACGTCGAACGTCGTCTACGGCAAGAGCACCGGCAACACCCCGGACGGGCGGCGGCAGGGCGAGCCGTTCGCGCCGGGCGCCAACCCGATGCACGGGCGCGACACGCACGGGATCCACGCGTCGGCCGCGTCGGTCGCGAAGATCCCGTACCGCGACGCCGCCGACGGGATCTCGCTCACGTCGTCGCTCGTGCCGGAGGGGCTCGGGCGGACGCCCGAAGACCAGATCACCAACATGCGAGGCATCCTCGACGCGTTCTTCGGCGTCACCGGGTACCACATGAACGTGAACGTCTTGAATCGCGAAACGCTGATGGACGCGATGGAGCATCCCGAGAAGTACCCGAGCCTCACGATCCGCGTCTCGGGATACGCGGTGAACTTCGTGCGGCTCACGCGCGAGCAGCAACTGGACGTCATCAACCGGACGTTCCACGGCGCGTAGAGCGGGTCAACCTGCGGTGTGCCATTTGTGGTGCAGCCCTTCGGGGCTGCACGTGCAGGCTGGAAAGCCTGCACCACAACGGCCCGCCGCTTCACCTGCGGCAGATCCGCTGAAGCGCCAGCATTTGGGAACGCCGTTTCGAAAGGCGGCCACCTGTGCAAATCGAACTTCCCCAATCCACGGTTCCGCTGGAAGCCAAGAGCCCGTACGAGATGCGGGTGAACCTGAGCCGCAACGTTTCCCAGTCGGTCATCAAGCAGGCGATCGACAGCGGGGACTATGGTTTCCTCCACTCGTTCACCACCGGCTCGGCCGTGGACGGCCCAGGGATTCGCGTGGTCGCATGGACGGCCGGGTGCATGTGGCGGTGCCAGTTCTGCCACAACCCCGACACGTGGACCCTCACCAACGGCATGCCCGTCTCGCTCGACCGAGCGGTGGAGGAGATGCGCAAGTACGTTCAGGGGCTGAAGGTCATGAAGGGCGGCCTGACGGTCAGCGGCGGCGAGCCGCTGATGCAGGCGCGGTTCGTGATGCGGCTCTTCGCCGCCGCCCAGGGAATGGGCGTCCACACCGCGCTGAATACCAATGGTTTCCTCGGCAACCAACTCAGCGAGGACGATTTGAACCACGTTGATCTGGTGATCATGGACCTTAAGGCATGGGATTCAGAACTCCACCGGCGTCTCACCGCCAAGGACGTCGGCCCGACGCTCGACTTTGCCCGGCGGCTGGCCGCCAGAAAGCTGCCAATCTGGGCCCGCTTCGTGCTGGTGCCGGGGTTGACGGATGATCTTCAGGACATCGAGCAGATCGCGACGTTCGCCGCCGGCCTGGGGAACGTCGAGCGGTTCGACATCCTGCCGTTCCACCAGATGGGCCGGTACAAGTGGAAGGAACTGGGCCTCGACTACAAGCTGGAGAAAACCGAGCCGCCGGACCGGGAGTCGGTTCAGCGCGTTCGTGACCTATTCAGGGAAAAAGGTCTGAAGGCGTATTAGCCACATGGGTGCTGCGCGCGTCGATCGGACGAGACGTCCGCCAGTCGACGACCGCATTTCGGGGAACTTTGCGTCCGTCGTCATTTCGTAAATGCCGGGCTCCGGGGCGCGTCGGCCTCACGCGGGACGCCGGCGGTTGAGAAGGAGAACGTCCATGGCATTCGCGGAGGCATACGCCCGTTGTGCCGGCGGTCGGATCGTATTGGCCACCATGCTTCTCGTGGTACTCTGCGCCCCAACGCGGGGTCAAGCGCCGGACGAAGGGAACGCAACGACCCGGCCGGGCGATGACGCCGCCTGGCGGGCGCAGATGGAACGGCGGATGGAAAACCTGGAGCAGGAGAATCGCGAGCTGAAGGCGCAAGCAGTCCAGCCGCCGGCCACGCAACCCTTCGCCGGGTTCGAATTCGCCCCACGCACCGGACAGGTCACGCCGCCCGATTTCGACATTCACAAATATGTCGCCGAAGGCAATTTCCCCGGCTCGATCAGGATCCCGAACACGAACATCTCGATCCAGGTCGGCGGGTTTGCGCAGGTCGATGCGATCTTCGACAACCACCAGATCGGCAGCAAGGACAGCTTCATCGTTTCCAGCATCCCCACCAGCAACGAGGGCGCGGGGCAGACCAATTTCAGCGTCAAGCAGACCCGCCTGTTCCTGAAAACCGAAGCGCCGACGCCCATCGGGCCCTTGGTGACCTACGTCGAGGGAGATTTCTTCTCCTCCAGCGACACGACGCTTCGGCTCCGCCACGCCTGGGGCGAGATCGGCGACAAGCACCAGCTGCTCGGCGGGCAGACGTGGACGACCTTCATGGATGCCTCGACCTATCCCGCCATTTTCGACTACCAGGGCCCCAATGGCATGGTGCTGGTCCGCCAGCCGATGGTGCGATACACGGAAAATTTCGGCGAGGATTCCCACTGGCAGATCTCGCTGGAAGACCCCAACCCCGATTTGTCGTCCGCCCCCACCGAGGCGGGAACCGGGACGGCACAGTTGCCGGACCTCGCAAGCAACGTCCGGTGGTCGCAGGACTGGGGCCACCTCCAATTGGCCGGGATCCTCCGGGAACTGCAATTCGATCGGACGGTGGGACATCGTTCGACGGAACTCGGATGGGGCCTCAACTTCTCGGGCGCGGTGAACGTGTTCCGGCCCGTCGCCGAGGGGAAGCAGGACAACATCGTCTACCAGATCGCCGGCGGGAAGGGGATCGCCAATTACTTCAACGACACGTCGGGGCTCGGACTCGACGGGTTTCTGCCGGCCGGCGGGAGCCTGGACGCCCTGTCGATCTGGGGCGGGTTCGTCGCGTACCAACACTACTGGACACCGAAGTGGGCCTCGACCGTCGGGTACAGCTACCTTCACGTCTACAGCGTGGGGAGCCAGCCGCCGGGGACGTATCAATCCGGCAACTACGTGGTGGCGAACATCATGTGGTATCCGGTCGATCGCGTGTGGATCGGCGTGGAGTTTCTCTACGGCGTCCGCAAGGACCTGAGCGGCGCCCACGGCGACGACACCCGCGTCTCATTCTCGGCGCAGTATCGGTTCTGAACCGCGGATTGGCTGCGTCTTTCGGCGGCCTATCGATCCATGCTTTCGGAGTTTCCCCAACGGAGTGGAGGTCCGCGTTTCCCGGCCACAACGCGGATGTGGCGGGGGCGGGATAACGAGTCGAAATCCGCACGCCGGACGGAAACATGTCATCTGCGTCATGGCATTTCGTTTGATCCGGGAAACACGAGCCGTGCCCTATGTCCGACGCGCCGCCGCCAATGGAAGCCAACATCTCTTTGGAGAGCGAATTATGAAATCGAGAATCCTGTTGATCGCGGCCTTGGCCGCCCTCGGCTCCCTTTCGGGATGCGCCTCGTATTACAAGGTAACCGACCCGCATAACAATGCCGTGTACTACACGGACAAGATTGACCGACAGCAGAGCGGGGTTGTCGTCTTCAAAGACGCCAAGACGAGCAACGAGATCACGTTGCCGTCCTCGGTCATCGAGAAGATCCCGAAGGAGAAATACGACGCCGGGCTGTACGCCACCACCCCAGCGCCGACGACGGCGCCCTCGTAGGCGCCATCGACATGCGGAAGGATCAGCGTTCCATCACGGCGACCGAATCATTCGCCGCCCGGGCACAGCGAAGCGAGTCGCTGCGCGTCGCGCTGTGCATCGTCACCTTCCTTGGGCGCTCCTCATCAACGTCCTCCGCCGACGGTTCGGCGGGGTGGGCATGACGTCCTCCAATACGAGACGGGCCGATTGTTCGCCCGGCTGCCCCGTAAGGCAACCGGACGCTGAAAACGTGAGACGCGGAAATCGTGACTGTCACGACTCGCTGCCGCTCGGCGGCGAGGGGGTGGTCGGCAAGAGGATGCAGAAGTGTCCCGCCTTTCCGTCCCGATGGAAAAAAGCCGCCGCGGAACGCTTGGTTTTTCGCGCCATTCGGCTAGAGTGCCCATCCATGAAAGAAGCCGAGCAGCCTGCGTTCCCGACAGACAATGCGCTGGACTCGGCGTTGTACGCGTATCTCCGGCGTGCGGATCGAATGGGTTGGTCGCCCTACGACCTGGTGGATCACGAACAGATCCGCGCGATCGCCCGGCCTGAGCGCCTGAGCGAGACGCAGGTGGCCGCCGTGAAGACGGTGCTCTTCGTCGAAGACCATCTCCCCGGCTACCTTTCGGAATACCTGCGGATCATGACCGACCCGGGCCTTCCCGACGAGCAGCAGATCGTCAGCCGCAACGTCCTTCATTTCACGTTCCGCTGGGTGGGCGAGGAGGATCGCCACGCCCACGTGCTCGAGATGTACCTGACCCGCCTGGGCTTGGTGAAACCGCGGGAACTCCAACTGCAAATGCTCCGCGAGCGGCAGGCCGCTTACGTGTTCCCCTACGATCAAAACAACCAGTTGATCGAAGGATTCATCTACCTCGCGCTGCAGGAGAAGGCGACGCATCTGTACTACCGTGCACTGGCGCGCGACGTCGACGAGCCGCTGCTCAAGTCCATCCTGACTCGCATGGGGGCGGACGAGGCAAGTCACGGGACGTTCTTTTACAATCTCCTGACCAACTCGTTCCGCGGCGACCTCGACGCGCTGGCCCGCCGCGTCTCGGCGGTGGCAACCGACTTCAAAATGCCCGTGCAAAACAACCTGCTCAACTATCGCCGTCAGTTATTGGGCATGATGCGCGCCGCCCCAAGCTACCGCCATCCCGACGTCTTTGCCGATATGATGCGCGCCGTCGAGCGTGCGGCTCAGCGCCCGAACGACGATTGCATTCGTCTGATCTCGCCCGACCTCGCACTGGGTCGATAGCCACAGAACATTTTCACCCCTCCCGCCGCTCGCAGTTCAGTCGTGGCACGTTGGCCAGCACCGCGTGGTCCACCCGCTGGCGCAGAGAGACCCTCTTTTCAGCGTCTCACCTTCCCGGCGTCCGATTCGTTGGACGCGTCGATCACCGACCACGACCGCCACCGTATCCGCCACCGCCGCCGGGACGGCTTTCCTTCGGCTTCGCCTCGTTGACCGTCAGGGCGCGGCCGCCGTTTTCCTGGCCGTTGAGGGCGGCAATGGCATCCTGTGCCTCCTTGTCGCTGCTCATCTCGACGAACCCGAAGCCCTTGCTCCGGCCGGTCTCCCGGTCCGTGATGATCTGCGAACTCTCCACCGTCCCGTGAGCGGCGAACATTTCACCAAGGGCCGCAGAGTCCACTTCGTAGCT
>DASXMX010000336.1:0-6001 GCA_036495445.1 Tepidisphaeraceae bacterium | reverse complement strand
GGCCAAGCCGGGGTAGACCGTCGATCAGCGAGGGGAGCCATTCTTAATTCCGGGAAAATGCGGCCGCCAAGACGCCGAGGACGCCAAGAGAAGAAGAAGAAGACGCACGAACAGAAGAATGTTCTCGCTCATTCCTCCGTGTCCCCCCGTCTCCGCGTCCCCGCGTCTGCATTTGCATTCTTGGCGTCCTTGGCGTCTTGGCGGCGGCATTTTCGTTGCATGAAGATCATCTGCCCGGCCGGAAGAGCGCCAGGCTGGCGGTGTGGCCGTGGACGAAGTTTTTGCCGCCGATGGGGCCCAACTCGCCGGCGGCGAAGAAGCCGGCGATGGGCGTCTTGGGCATGACGCGCCGGGCGACGCCGATGTCGTGGCACGGCGCGTCGAACAGGTTGACGCCGCGGCCGTTGCAACTGAACAGCAGCCCGCCGGCCGCGGGATCGCCGGCCTTTTGGCCTTCGAGCATCATCTCCAGATCCTCATCTGCGGTCTGCGCGTCGCGCACGTGGAACTGCACCGTCTGCCCGGTGCGAATAAAATCCGCCATCGAGATGGAACCGCTCTCTTGATCGACGCCGATCACGTTGCGGACGAGGTAGTCGCCCCGGCCGAAGGTGTCGCGGTATTCGCTGATCGCCCGGCCGATCAGCAGGCCGTTATGGAGCAGCTCACGGTCTTCCTCGGGGATGGATTCGATCGTCTCCTGCAAGGCCCGCAGAGCGGGCTTACCGCCGACCTGTTCGACGACGTTGTCGTGCGATTTGGTGACGACCATTGGCTTGCCGATCGGACGGCATCCCTGGCTCACGACGGTCTGCACCTGCAGCGGGCCGCTGAGCGTGAGGCCGACCATCCCCTCGCCGAACGTCTGGTCGTTCCGCAGCAGCACGTTCTGCCCGGGTTGGCGCGCGCTGCTGGCCATCCCGCCGACCAGCGGAATGCCCGCGGCATGCGTGTCGAGGGCGGCGAGGAATTCGTCCAGCGGCGTGGTGAACGGATCGCCAAAGGCGATCACCGCCCGCGTCTGATCGCCGAGGCCGATGCGGTCCTTCATCTCTGTCTCGTCGGTCAGCACGTGCCGCCAGTCGGTCCGGCCGGCGATGTGGAACGGGTGGATCCGCACGTCCGGCATCATCGCGACGAGGATCGCGACGCCCGGCTCCCGCTCGATCTCCAACTCGCCCCCGATCACCCCCTCGGCCGAGCACCCGACCAGCGCCTGCGGGTCGAGCTCGAGCCAGAGTCGTTCGAGGATTTCCTCGGCATCGTCCCGGTGATGGGCGGTGAAGAAGGCGAAGACCGCGTCGGTCTTGCCCCCCATCGCCTCCTGGGCCTCGGCGATGACCTCTTCGGCCGCCTCGTACGCCGACTGGTTCCCGCTGATCGCACTGTGAAACCGCATCTCCGTATTGTCCCGCAAGGGCCGGAGGGAGGGAAGGGGCTCCCTGCCGAACGACATACCCAACGTTAACGAAATCGTCGTGTCTAGTCGGTTGGGCACGCATTCATCCCGCGTGCCGGAGGATATCGCCATGGTTTGCCCGCGGCAGGCCTCGGACCGAAAGCACGGCAGGTCGAACCATTCGAACGCCTTGATCGAACCGTTGGAAGCTCGGCAACTGTTCAGTGGCGCGCTGACCGGATCCTTTGCCGGCGCGATTCCCGCGACGCTTGTGCCCGGCGCAACCAATCACGTAAACGTTCGATTGACAAACACGTCCGGGAGCAGGGAGGCCGGCACAGTGACCGTGAGCCTTTACATCTCCCCCACGCCCGACGTCGGAAGCGATGCGGTGGTCATCGGCACCGCCTCCCGAGCGGTCGGGATGCGGGCCGGACAGTCGGCAAACTTCCCGTTTCGCTTCGCCTCGCCCTCCGCCGTCCCCGATGGGAACGACTATCTGATCGCGAAGGTTGACGGGCCGGCATCTTCCGATGGGAGCCCAAGCGAATCGATCGTCATCGCGCCGCAGACCGTCGCGGTGGTGCCGTCGGTGGTGACGTTGACCGGACAGGTCGAGGCTCCGATGACGCCGATTTATGCAAGCCAGTTTGCTCCGTCGCTGGGTCGCGCACAGGTTTTGGTCACCAACACTGGCAACGTCCCGGCCCGCGGGCCAATGCAGATCACGCTGTACGCCTCAACCAGCGGAGCGCTCGACGCGAGCCCCACGACGGTCGGCGTCGCGACGTTCCAAGCCGCGGTGATCCGGCCAGGCGCGTATCACCCCTTCCCAGTGGCGATTCGCGTCCCCGCAGGAACAGCGGTCGGCAGCTACACGCTCTTCGCCTCGATCCGATCGGCCCAGACGGTCAACGCCGTCATCGCGACGGGCGCCCGGCCGCTGGCCGTGACCAATCCACCGGTGATCATCGATCGCAGGACCCATCACCATGGCGACGGTTCCGACAACGGCGCGGACATCGGCGTCGTCGTGGGCGTCGACGCCGGCACATATTTCTACGACACCGGTTACGACACCAGCTCGACCGACACCTCCGAACCCGCTCCCGACACCAGCGGATCCGACACGACCACCGCCCCCACCACGGAGCCCACCGATTCCGGCGGATCAACCGACACCAGCGGGTCCACCGACTCCTCCGGCAGCGACTTCGGTGGGGACTCTGGCAGCGACAGTGGAGGCGGGACGGATTTCTGAGGGCTCACCGCAGAGACGCAGAGGGCGCGGAGAAGAGAAGAGGAAAACACGTAAAGACGTAAAACGTAAGAAGACCCTTACGTCTTTACGTTTTACGTGTTTCTCTCTGCGTTCTCGGCGTCTCTGCGGTGAACTCCGTACGCGACATCATGGCAGCGGCAAATCCTTGAACTCGAACGACACGTCCACATGCCGGGTCTCCAGCGGGAAATCCCAGACGAGTCGGGCGGGCTTGTTGTCGGGCGTGGCCGGGGTGAACTCGTCGGTCCAGTTCCATTCGTCCGGGCCTTCGTTCAGCGATGTGCCGCCGGACTCCAGCGGCTTGCCGGTCGCGTCAAACAGCTTCGGCTGGGCGCGGTCCAGAAGGCCCATCCGCTCGGACCATTCCTCCGGCGTGTGGTTGTCGCGGTAGACGCTCACCGCCGCCGAGTACCGCTCGTCGTCGCCTTTGGTCACGCCCTTGATCAGCACGCGCCACCCGCCGACGGTCTGCGTGTCGTTCTTCACCTTGAGAACGTTGTTGATCTCGACCGGGTCGGATCGTTCGCTCAAGACGAATCGGGCACTCAGGCGGAGCTTGGCGAGCCGGGAGCCGACATCGGCCGGGGCAGTAAATTGGATGCGGGTCTCGCTGTCGGCGTTCAGGTCGCCGGGCTCGAAAGCGTCGTTGGGCAGGTCCATCACCCGGCCGGTGTCGGTGACGCACTGGTCGATCCAGCGCACCGACCAGTAGATCGGCCTGAGCTTCGGCTCGGCGTACGCGAGCAGCACGAGCGAGTAGGCGTTGGTGACCGCCCTGGGGTTCGCCAGGTCGAGCGTGCGGGTCAGCTCGATCCGCCGGGCAAGGAGCATGTACGGCCCCTTGATCGCACAAGGCCGGCGGCCCCAGTCCTCATCGCCGCCGCGGAGGGCGATCCGCCCGCTCGAATCGATCGTGCCGACCTCCAGTTTCGCCTGCGCGCACAGGTCGCGCAGGACGCCCCAGAAGGGCCGGTGGTCGGCGTCGATCGTGACCGACCCGCCGTCGCCCGGGTCGCCCGTGCCCGCGTCGAACTTGACCCCCGCCTCCCGCTCCAACGCCGTCAGCGCATCGTGAAACGACGCGGATTTCACGTGCAGCGACACGTAACTCGTGCCGGTCCGGCGGCCCTCATCGATCCGGCCCAGGACCAGTTCCAGGCGGGTGCGCAGGTCGACCGTGCGGGCCGCGTCGCGGGCCCGCTCGATCTGGCGTTCGACCGGGCTGCCGAGCTGCACCAGCCGATCGACCGCGCGGTTGCGGACCTGCCAGCGCGGGTCGGCCAGTTGGGAGATCAGCGAGTCCACTTCGGGTGAGGGAAGGTCCACCCAAAGCGGCGGGCGCGTCGCCGGCGCGGCGGGCCGCGTCGTCGGCCCGGTCGCGGCCGGGCCCGACCCCGGCAGCCCCACCAGCATCCCGCCCCCGCAAAGGACGCACAGCAAGGATCGTCCGTACAACACCATCAGTCGCCCCTTCGCGGCGAGCCAGGTTCCACGGTTTGGTCCCCCATAGCCTACCCCCGCCGTACAGGTGCGCATAGGGAATTATGCCGGCTCCTGCCGCAATCCCTCCCTTGGCGTTGGCGCGCGATTCGCGTTACAACGCCCGGCCGGGAGGTCGCGGATGTCAGTGCCGCCGGACGAGCAGTTGCCGAACCCGTCGCCAGCCGATGCGACAGATGATGCGTCCGCGCCGGCCGGTCGTCGGCGCAAGGCGCCGATCACGACGGCACTGTGCGCGATCTACATCCTTGCCGTCATCGCCGCGCTGTTGCTGATGCGGCTGGCGGGCGAGCGGTGGTGGCTGGCGACGTTGCTGTTGTTTTCGCCCCGGTGGATCTGGCTGGCCCCGTTGATCGTCGTGCTGCCGATGGTGCTTGCCTTGCGCCGCCGGATGGCGGTGCCCGTCTTGCTGGCCGGGGCGGTGGTGCTCTTTGCGATCATGGGGTTCCGCCTGCCCTGGCGAAAGGCGCTGCCGGCCCCATCGGCCCACGAGACCGTCCGCGTCTTCACTTGCAACCTGCACAACCGGCAGTCCGATTCGCTGCTGCTCGATCAAGTCGAAGCCCACTTTCAGCCCGACGTGATCCTCTACCAGGATTACAGCCACATCCGGGAGCCCAGGATCGTCCACACGCCAGGCTGGCACGGCGAGCAGTTCGGCAGCATCTACATCGCCAGCCGATTCCCATTCCATCGCGTCGACAATTTGCTGCCTTTCGATGAGGCCGCCCGGATGTACGCCAGTCACGGGTGGCCGGTGGGCGTGGCGGTTTGCTGCGCGATCGACCTGCCCGGCGGGCAGGCGATCCACCTGATCAACCTCCACCTCGCCTCCGCACACTGGCAACTGGTGAAGGTCCGCGATCGCGATCCGACCGGCCCCGGCTCGCTGCAGGCCGACAGCGAGCGGCGCGCGTACGAGTCGATGATCGTCTCCGCCGCGGCCCGGCGCCTGGGCGGTCCGATGATCGTTGCCGGCGACTTCAACACGCCGGACGACAGCCCCCTGTTCCGCCAGGCGTGGGGCGACTTCGACGACGCGTTCAACATGGCCGGGTTCGGGTTCGGCACGACCTACGCCCAGCACCACACCTGGCTGCGGATCGATCACGTGCTGTACGATCCGAGTTGGCAATGCCGCGAATGCTGGGTCGGCCCGCCGATCGGCTCGGGGCATCGGCCGGTGATGGCGGTGTTGCAGAGGTAGGGGTGAACCTCGCGTTCACCCTCTTCGCATTTGCCAGGAGAACGGGCGAATACAAGATTCGCCCGTTCGGCCCACCCACTCGAAAGGGGCAGCAGGCATGAGCACGGAGACGGAACGAAACAAGGAACTGACTCGGCGGTGGTTCGCGGAAGTCTGGAACCAGCGGCGGGAGGCGACGATCGACGAGCTGATGTCGCCGGAGGCGATCGCGCACGGGCTTTCGCCCGGCGCCGGCGGCCCGCTCAAGGGGCCGGCGGCGTTCCGCATCTTCTGGAACCAGTTCGGCGGCGCGTTCCCCGATATGAACATCACCGTCGAAGATCTGGTGGCCGAGGGGGATAGGGTCGCCGCCCGCATCCGCTTCACCGGCACGCATCAGGGCCACCACCTGGGCGCGGCCCCGACCGGCAAACGCATAATCGGTACCGGCATCACGCTTTGTCGCTGGGAGAACGGGCAGATCGTCGATGGATGGAACGAGTTCGATGCGCTGGGCGTCTTCCTCGCGACGGGCGTGGCGAAGCTCACGTGAGAGGTTACTCGTCCGACGCGAAACTCCGCACGCCGCTGGCAGAGCGCAGCGCCGCCCCGGATCTCCTATTGCAAGCGGGAT